>NZ_PQDH01000006.1 GCF_002964605.1 Vallitalea okinawensis | reverse complement strand
GGTCGAGGTCTTGACCTAAAAAGATTTAGTAAGAGTTATTATTGGAATATTAAAGTCGATTCAATGTGTAGTTTTGAGAGTACAATCTCAGATATAATCCTCGATGGCTCAATGGTAGAGCATTCGGCTGTTAACCGAAGGGTTGCTGGTTCGAGTCCAGCTCGGGGAGTTGGTTACAAGTTTATAAGGCCCGTTGGTCAAGCGGTTAAGACACCGCCCTTTCACGGCGGTAACAGGGGTTCGATTCCCCTACGGGTCATTCATAATTTTTTCGGTGGCGATGCGTCTATGGGTAACACCCGTTCCCATACCGAACACGATGGTTAAGACATAGACGGCTGATGGTACTTGGTGGGTGACTGCCTGGGAGAGTAAGTGGCTGCCGAATTAATTAATTTACTTGAATAAAACTTTACAGTAATGTATAATATTATTATATAGGGCGCCATAGCCAAGTGGTAAGGCAGAGGTCTGCAACACCTTCATCATCGGTTCAAATCCGATTGGCGCCTTTTAAATTCAATATTTATTTGTCAAATGACGCGGAGTGGAGCAGTCTGGTAGCTCGTCGGGCTCATAACCCGAAGGTCAGAGGTTCAAATCCTCTCTCCGCAATTCATATGCCGGAGTGGCGGAACTGGCAGACGCACAGGACTTAAAATCCTGCGATCTTTACCGATCGTACCGGTTCGATTCCGGTCTCCGGCATCAGACAAGCTCTTTGAGATTTACTCAAAGAGCTTGTTTTTTTATTATGATTTTCCTAACGAAACGGACTTCCAGAGGAAGCCGCAGCAATGCAACTTTTATTCTTCTCTAGGAAAGTTCTTTGAATAAAATGAATTAAAAGCGTCTTCATTCACGTCAGTGAAACTTTCCTGCCGAAACAAGCTGCTACGCAAACGTGACGGAGGCACTCTTAATCATGTCTAGAAATATTGATCGACTAATAGAGAAGCCATGCCTAGTGCTATTGAATAATTACCAAACTTTCCACCACGGACAAAATCAATTTTGATTCCATGATCATAAACAACCTTCGTACACTTTTCATAAAAGATATTTGAATATTGTATAATTGGACCACTTAAGATAACAAGTGATGGATCCATTAAGGTAATATAATTACATAGCCCTAATCCAAATATGGTTGCAGATTCATTAATAATCTGAGATGCAATAGGATCTCCAGTTTCACCAGCAGATAAAATGTCAGTAAAGGTAATAGAGTCCGAAGACTTATTAATAAAGTTGTTTTGACATAGTTTTATTTTATTTCTATAGTGGTCTACGATAGCTTGAATAGAAGAATAACATTCAAGGCAACCATATTTACCACAGTAACACTGTTCACCATCAAAATTGATAATCATATGTCCGAAATTATCATTGGCATCATTAATACTTCTCACAATATGGCTAGATGATATAGCACCTGTTCGAATACCAACCCCGCAGTTGAAATAGGCTAAATTATCATAACCCCTTCCAATACCAAATAGGTGCTCACCTTTGATAGCACCATTGGTACCATTATCTAATAAGATGGGAAGGTCTCCATATTGTTTTTTAAAGATATCAATGATATGAGTCTCACTCCATCCTTTTGATGCAAAATTTCTTGGGTTTAAGATAATACCTTTCTGACGATTAAGTGGTCCAATGGTACCTATGCTCACACCAACAAGTTGACTTCTGCGGATTTTTTGCTCCTTCAGCATGACTTGAATCGCACTATGAATATCAAAAAAAGTTTTCTCAGGAATATGCTCAGCTGTCATTGAAAATGTTGATTCACATAGAAGATTCAGCTTGATATCACAAATAACGACGGTTGTATAAGTACGTGATATATCAATTCCAATAACATAGTATTTTAGTACGTTGATATCAAACAGTATAGGTTTCCTTCCACCACTGGATTCATCCAAACCGCATTCAACAATAATATGATGCTTTTTTAGAGGCTCCATAAATCGATTTAAGGTTGTTAATTTTAATCCCAGGCGTTCAACAATTTCATTTTTTGTAATGGGACCATCTTTATGGATAATATTTAAAACCATTTTGCTATCAAGCGATAATGATTGCATCATTTTTGTGAAGGTCATTGACTATCCTCAGTCCTTTCAATTGAATCTCATCATATGGGTATATTTATATAGATCTTTCGTTCATTAATATTCTCATATCTCATATATTATTGTAAATGGAAATGGCAAAAATGAAAAGGGGTTAAATATGAGTACTTATATTGGCATCTTCCCAGATACAAATGATATAAACAATAAAATAGAATTGAACAAAGATTATTATAATGCTATAGTAAATATAGGAGCAATTCCAATTATTTTACCTTATGCAGATCAGGTAAAACTAAAAGATGTTCTCCAAATAGTTGATGGTGTGCTTCTAACTGGCGGTGATGATATCGATCCTGCATTTATTGACGAAGAGCCTTTAAGAAGTCTAGGTAAAGTGAATCCAGAAAGAGATATTAGAGAGTTGAGTATAGCTCGCTATTGCTTGGAGGAAGAGATACCACTATTAGGCATCTGTAAGGGAATGCAGGTGATGGGAATAGCATGTGGCGGACAATTATATCAGGATATATATAGCCAAAGGACGACCCATACTATTCAACATCAGCAAAAAGCCCCCTCATGGTATGGGTGGCATGAAATTCAGCTTGAGCAGGATACCAATCTATACGGTATCATTCAAAAGACTTCAGTAAGAGTAAACTCATTCCACCATCAAGGGATGAAAGCATGTGGTGAACTATTAAAGGTATGTGCCAGAAGTAAAGATAACCTTATTGAAGCGATTGAACATCCAGAGCATCCCTTCTATATTGGAGTACAATGGCATCCAGAGAGAATGTTTCTTAAGAGCAGTGAACAACAACAATTATTCAAAGCATTTTTTAAATGCGCAAAAAACTATAGGAGGAATAGAGATGGATCTTAAAATAGGTGATCAAGTTAAAATGAAGAAACCTCATCCTTGTGGTAGCCATGAGTGGCAAGTGTTACGTACAGGTATTGACTTTCGTATTAAATGTCTTGGATGTGGTCATGAAGTAATGGTACCTAGAAAAAAGTTTGAGAAAAACATTAAAGCAATCATAAATCAAGAAGAGCAGTAAGAGATTCCTAATAGGGCTTACTGCTCTTTTTTCTATAAGTAGTAGGTGTAAGATGATACCTCATTTTGAAGAGTCTACTGAAGTAATAAGAATCATTGACACCAACTTGGTGAGCAATTTCTTTAATGGAAAGAGAAGTATAGGTAAGGAGTTCTTTAGCCTTAGATAAGCGATAGTCAATAACATAGTCCATAATGGTTTGTCCGGTTTCAGCTTTAAATTGTTTCATTAGCGATTCTTTATGAATACCAGTATAAGTACTTATATCTTCTAGAGTGATTTTTTTATGATAATTGCACTTCACATAATGATCAACAAGATGACAAAGATTGGAGGCGTTATTCATAGGCTCACAATACTTTAAAAGCGTTAAAATAATTTGCTCCATATGGATCTTGCATGATAGTTGCCAGTAATCTTCTTTCTGATGAAAAGCATTATAAAGATCTAAAACACACTTGTTCAATTCATCTCCTTTAAGCTGTATGAAGTAAGGAATAACTAAATTATTATTTATAATAATTTGAGGTCGAATTAAGTGGGAATCAGCTAAGTGAGTCTGATAGAGAGAGTCACTTTTTTCTGTTATATAAGTCAAGAGTTCATCCTTTTCGTGTGTATGATAACGAATAAAATCAAAATGAACCCAATATAGATCATAGTGCTTATCTAAATCAATAAATAAGCGAGTAGGTATATTAGGTGGGATAAAAAGAATGGAGTTATTCATCAGATGATGCTTCTGGCCACCAATAATCATCCATCCTGAACCTTCTCTGCAATAAATCAGTTCATAATCATAAAGACGTCGGTCCTGATTAGGCCATTGTTGATCACCCTGTTGACCAACACCGCGTACAAAAGGGTTGAGTTCTAAAGTATGTAGGTTAATCCATGTCATAATCCCTACCTCCTAAGACTATTATTGTTCATCTATTTTTGGATATTCTCCATTTTTATCTGCCAAAATACAGTACATAATTAGAATAGCACAAAGTAAAATATATTAAAATAAAATATTAATAACATTAGGGGGCGTAGTGATGAATGTACTAACGATTAAGGGAGACCAATTCTATATGGGTGATGTACCTATTAGCATACGGTCTGGTGCTTTACACTATTTTCGAACTGTACCAGAATATTGGGAGGATCGTTTAAAGAAGCTTAAAGCTTGTGGATTCAATACAGTAGAAACTTATGTGCCTTGGAATTTACATGAACCAGTTGAAGACCAATATAATTTTGAGGGTATATTAAATCTTTGTCAATTTATTCAGCTTGCTAAAGCATTGGATTTGTGGGTAATTATTAGGCCAGGACCTTATATTTGTGCAGAATGGGATTTTGGGGGGCTGCCCCCTTGGCTAATGAAGTATAATATTCGTTTACGATGCTATGATCCACTTTATCTAGAAAAAGTAGACCGGTATTTTGATATTCTAATGGATAAGTGTAGACCCTATTTAAGTACAAATGGAGGACCTATAATAGCTATGCAAGTAGAGAATGAGTATGGGAGTTATGGCAATGATAAAAGGTATTTGCATCATTTGCATGAGGGTTTAATCCGAAGGGGAATAGATGTACTTTTATTTACTTCTGACGGGCCTACAGATTTAATGCTTCAAGGTGGAACCTTAGGTAAAGTGCTTAAGACAGTTAACTTTGGGTCAAAGGCTATAGAGGGATTTGAAAAACTAAGAGAATATGAAAAGGGACCTCTCATGTGTATGGAATTTTGGGCAGGGTGGTTTGATGCTTGGGGAAATGAAAAAGTAAGAAGAGATCCAAAGGATGTAGAAAAGACTTTAAGAGACATGTTGAATCAAGGAGCTAGTGTTAATTTTTACATGTTTCATGGAGGTACTAATTTTGGATTTTTGAATGGAGCTAACGAAGATACTGAAAATGGTTATAAACCTCAATCAACTTCCTACGATTATGATGCACTCTTAACGGAATGTGGAGATATGACTGAAAAGTACAAAGTAGTTCAGAAAACTTTTAAAGAGTTTTTTAACATAACTGCCGATATAGAAGTATTTAATGTACCTAAAAAAAATTATGGTACTCTTGAGATTAATAAGAAAACTAACTTATTGGAAGAAATACAGCGTTTATCAGATGCTACTTTATCACCTTATCCAGTCACTTTTGAAGAATTAGAGCATTACTTTGGATTTGTATTGTATCGAACTATACTAAAAGGCGAATGTAAAAGAACAATTCGTGTTGATGGTTGTAGAGACCATGCATGGCTATATGTTAATGGTCAATATGCAGGATGTTTAGATAGAACTACAGGTGAAAATGGATTAGAAGTCGAATTAAAGGGTGAAGAAACTCGATTAGATATTTTAGTAGAAAATAGAGGTCGTGTTAACTATGGTTATGGTCTAGGTGAGCATAAAGGAATAACTAAAGGTGTACGTATAGATTATCAGTACCACTTCCACTGGGAAATTTATAAAGTTGATTTTGAGAAATTGAAAGAGTTAGAATGGAGTAATTATTATGATGACAGCGTAAATATGCCTGTTATTTGCGAGGCAAATTTTAATGTAGATGAAAAGGCAGATACCTTTATTAATATGCATGGATGGCATAGAGGTATTGTCTTCATTAATGGTTTTAATTTAGGACGATATGACCATCGCGGACCGCAAGAAACACTTTATATCCCAGCTCCACTCTTAAATGAAGGGGATAATCAGATTATGATATTTGAAGTGATGGATCAAGGTAATACCACAGCTTCTTTATGTGATTATCCATTATATAAGAAATAGTGGCCAATGATGTGTACATATATCATTTCAGGTCATTGTATGGTATAATTTACCTGAGCAAAATGATATTTTTATTAGTATTTAAGTAAGGGAGAGGTCTCACAATGAGAATAAAACGAATTAACTCCTCAGTACAGTTGAATAATCTGTTAGCAGATTGTACTGAGGTTAAACTTAATTGCTAGCAGTTACAACTGTGCTGATTTTTGATTGTAAATCATTATAATTAAAAATTTTAAGGAGTACAGTTATGAAACATTGTGCAGATAGTTTAAAAACAAATAAATTACTAATTACTTTCTATATATTAATAGGTATAACATTAGCTTTATTAAATGCCTATAGTGCTACGTTATTTCAAAAAGTCATAGATACTTTTGGAGACAAAACTCTTTTTAATGAAACAATATGGATTTATGGCTTTGTTTTAATACTGATATGTGGGCTTGATTACTTTGATGAATATCCAAGTTGTAGATTATCTGAAAGTATATATTATGACTTTAAGATAAAAGCATTGAAAAAAATGAGTACCATAGACTATCAATATTATCAATCATTAGGAACAGGTGATTTGGTTCAAAAGATAGAAAATGGAGCTAATGCAGGTAGAAATATATTGTTTAATTTTTACTTTCGTTTAATAAGTGAATTGTTACCAAGCATTATTTTCAGTCTAATATTTATAGCCAAAATAGATAAGCATATAGTGGTTTACGTTATGGTAGGTTATGTCCTTATCTTCGTAATAACCAATATCTTGCTCAAATATTTGTATGAAATAAAAGCACATATCTTGAATAATGAGGAAATCTTTAATAAATATTTAGTTCGAGGGTTAATGGAATTAAGTGTTTTTAGAACTAACAAAAGGTATGACTATGAGATAAGTGAAACAACTCAGATATCTAAAGATATTACTCATTCAAAAACAAAGATGAAGTTAATTCATGAAGCGTTTTTCGCTATTTTTGCATTCTTCATCATCGTCATCAAAATAATTGTCATATGGGTAAGTTGGAGAAACAATGCATTATCAGTAGGCTCAGTAGTTGCATTACTTACATTGATTGATAAGGCTTACTCGCCAATTGCAATATTTAATGTATTGTTTGTACAATATAAATTGGATTGGAGTGCATATACAAGGTATACTGACCTATTGGATATGCCAGATGATGCAAGATTGGATTCTGGAAAAAAAGTTGATTTCTTAGAGGGAGGAATCCATTTTAAGAATGTATACTTTTCCTATGAGAAAAAGGCTATCTTTAAGGGTTTGTCCTTTGATATTCCACCGGGGAATTTTGTCGCTTTCGTAGGAGAAAGTGGTTCAGGAAAATCTACAGTGGTAAAACAAATTATGGGGTTGATAAAGCCAGAATCAGGTAGCATTTTTATTGATAGGAATGATTTATCAGAACTTAACTTAAATCACTTCTATAACAGTATTTCTTATACATCTCAAGAAGCCCCTATTTTTAGTGGTAGTTTACGGGAGAACATTGTCTTTGATAAAAATATTGCTGATAATAAAATTATGGAAGTATTAGAATATGTTGAATTAAATTCATTTTATTCTGCTCTACCAAAAGGACTTGATACTGAAGTTGGTGAAAGAGGTGTTAAGCTTTCAGGGGGAGAACGTCAAAGACTAGCATTAGCTAGAGTGTTCTTTGATGATGCCCATATTGTTATACTGGATGAAGCCACCTCAGCATTAGATAATATTACTGAAGAGCGAGTAATGAAGAATATGATGGAATTCTTAAAGAAAAAAACGATAATTACAATTGCTCATCGTTTAAATACAATAAAAAATGTTGATAAAATATATGTATTTAAAAATGGCGAAATTCTTGGAGTGGGTGGACTTAAGGAACTACTAGATAACAATCTATATTTCCAACAGTTATGGAATACTATGATGAAAAATTATAGTTAGATAGGACAGAGGCGAGCCCTAATGGGTTCGTCTTCTCTTTTTGAACAGAAAATACTTATTACTATTTTTAAAGCATAAAAAAGAATGTCTCCTTAGTGATTCGCTTCTAATATGAGACATTCTCTTATAAATTTAAACTTTTATAATTTCTTTTTTCATTTGAGGATAATCCGTTATAATAGCATTGACCCCTGCTTTGGATAACTTAATGGCATCATCTAACTTGTTAACGGTATATGTATTGATATCTTTTCCATACTGACTACATTGCTTCACAACTTCTTCGGTTATTGTTATGTAATAAGGGTGGAGTGCATTAGCTTTTAACTTATCAGCATAAAGCCAAGAATCAACCATAGAACATTGATGCAATACTCCTGTATAGATTTCTAGATCTAATGAACGTAACCTTAGGAGACAATAATGATCAAAGGATGATAAAAGACATTGATCTTTGATTTTATAAGTATTTATGAGTTCGATAACCTTTTCTTCAATATGGGGATATTCAACACTGCCAGCTTTAAATTCTATATTCAGTAAGAGTTCAGTACCACGTATCAAATCAAAAACCTCTTCTAATGATGGCAGATAACAATGGCTGAAACTAGGATTTTTCCAACTACCAGCATCTAAAGTTTGTAATTCTTCCATAGTAAAGTTTTTAATATACCCTGATCCATTTGTAGTACGATCTAGAGTAAAGTCATGACAAACGATAAGCTTTTGATCCTTTGTTAAGTGAATATCCAGTTCGATACCGTCACAATCTTGTTCAATTGCTTTTTCAAAAGCAAGCATAGTATTTTCAGGATATTCTCCTGATGAGCCTCGATGGCCAAAAATGAATGACATATAAATCCCTCCTAATGATTACGATCCCCAGTATTGATAAGTGAGGATGGTGTGATATCCTTATACTTTTTAAAAAGACGGCTAAAATAGTTCAGATCATTAAAACCTGTTTCCATAGCAACTTCAGTAACATTGAGAGTACTGTTTTTAAGTAAATGTTCGGCCTTATTAATGCGTATCTGATTAATGTAATCACCGGGTGACTTAGAGGTCGTTTCTTTAAAGACTCTACAAAAATGATAGCGACTCATATTAGCCATATTTGCTAACTCATCGATAGTCATTTTTTGACTTGAATTAATTTCAATATGATCTAAGATTGGGTTAATGCGTTTCAAATTCTTATCTCTTTTATGCAGCTGCTCTTCAGATAAATAGTCCTTTGTATAATGTCTTATGAGTAAGGATATTAAAGTGTATAAACAGCCTTTAATCTGAAGCTCATAGCCTAAATTCTTTGTACTATATTCTTTAATAATCGTATGAATACATGCATTAACATCTTTGTTCATATTGATCTTATTAGTAAATAATAACTGATTATTAATTAATGGTAAAATAAATTTTTTATCACAAGGATCCGATGAAGAACTTTTTAACAAAGCAGTATCAAATATAATACAATAATATTCTAATTCATCAGATAAACTTATACCTGAATGCATCTCATTACTGTTAACGATAACTAAATCATGTTCTTCCACTTGAAAAGAATCTAAGCCTATAGTCATTTCAGCCTTCCCAGATGTAAAGAACAATAGCTCGATGTGAGGGTGCCAGTGATTGACAATCATTTTTTTATTCTTTCTCAACTTAAAAGTTGGATGAATCTTTATAGGGAAGCTATAATCTGGCATATCCATTTCTTCAAAGAAAGTGTCATAAATATTTGACATTAATTACACCACACTTTTAATGGGTTATATGTTGGATTCCTTGTTCGATGATGTTGGATACATGCTCATCATCTAAAGAATAATAACTAAGTTTTCCTTCCTTGCGACATTTAACGATTTTATTCTGTCTAAGTATGCGCAATTGATGGGATACAGCAGGTTGATTCATATGAAGTAATAACGCAATATCATTAACGCATAACTCTTTCTTTAGCAGTAGGAACAATATTTTTATCCGCGTTTGGTCGCCAAATACTTTATAGAAAGATGACAGAGTTTCTGTAACAGATTCTTCAGGTAGGGTTTCGGCTAAATTTTCCGCTTCTCTGTCAAAGAATTTTGACATAAAATCACTCCGTTCATGTACTGATTTCTAGGTTTTTTTCATTCTAAAGGTTTCTATTTACTTTATTATACTACAAATACAGCAAAAATAAAATTATATTAATAATTGTTTAAATATGGAAAATATACCTTAATCATGATATAATGAGTAGGAGTAAGAAACTCAAAGTTTGTTGAAAGAGGTGTATCTTTTGTTTGCTCCTTATGAAATTGAAATAACACAAAAAATAAATGCAATTGAGGGACTTAAAAGCCAATTACTCATGGACGTTGCCCATCTATATACATATATGGCTGAAAATAAGGGTGTTTCTAAAGAAAAATATATAGATCTTTTCACAGATCTTGTTATAATTACTTATTTGCTATCGAAACAAATGGGGACAGATTATGAACTATTGAATAGAGAAATTATAAAAAAACTTAAATATACATTGATAGAAGATAGTAATAAAGAAAATTGGGCTGCAGACTTAAAAGAATTACTAACTCATTTTTCGATGTAAAGCCTAAAAGACTGAAATAGAGAGAAATGAAATGGGTATAAATAATTATAGATTTTTATTATTGAAAGATTTATGATATAATTGTAGTAGTTTTACCTCGATTAAAGGGGGTTTATTATGGATCACTCAAATAAGTTGAGTAAAAGAGTAGAGTTTTATTTAAGACTCTTTTATGTCTATGCAGCAATTTCATTGATTATCGTCCTTGTATCTTTTTACTTCAATGAAGTATGGGGTATCATTAATCTAATTATTTTTTTAGTTTTAGGGATAATCACATTTGTTGCATATCGCATTACGAGAAAGTATCTTGTTAACTATGTTAATGACTATGCCTTAAATTTAAGTCATATACAGAAGAACTTTATTGCAAATTTGAATTTACCTTATGTATTAGTTGACCTTGATGGATCAATTAGATGGTACAACAAAAGCTTTGAAGGACTATTCTTAGAAGAAGAGGATATCGAGATCAAACTGCAAAATAAAAACATCCATGCACTTATTAAAGATGTTCACGTTGACCAACTACCAAAAGATGATAATATGTCTTTTGAAAAAGACATCATGTTAAATAATAATTATTATGTTGTTAAAAGCAAATTAATAGAGGTAAATACAAAAAGTAAAACGAAGAAGAAAGAGCTTCTAGTTAATTCAAATCACTTATATGCCTTATGGTTTCATGATATAACAGACATTATTCACTTAAAGCAAGAGAATATTGATCAACAGACGTTGATATCTATTATGTTAATCGATAATTATGATGAGGTTATGCAAAGTGTTGATGATGTAAGGAAACCATTGATTGAAGCTATGATTTATAAAAAGCTTAGTGATATGGCTCTGGAACTACATGGTGTGGTTAGAAAACTTGAAAAAGATAAGTTTATTGTTCTGTTTCCAAACAAGAGTTTACGTATATTAGAGGAAAACAAATTCAGTATTCTAGATGAAATGCGTAAAATTAATTTAGGTAATGAACTTCCTGTAACACTTAGTATTGGTATAGGTGTAGGAGGGAAGGAATTATCAGAGTTAATGGAATTCGCAAGAGCTGCTATAGACCTTGCGTTAGGTCGTGGTGGTGACCAAGCCGTTATTAAAAATAATGATCGTTATGTTTTCTATGGTGGTAAGACAAAAGGGGTAGAGAAAAGTACACGTGTTAAAGCTCGTATTAAAGCCTATGCATTTAGAGAATTAATCGAGGAATCTGATCGTGTTCTTATCATGGGTCATATTAATGCTGATATTGATGCCTTTGGTGCTGCTATCGGCGTATACAGAGGGTGTAAACTCCTAGATAAGCCAGCCCATATTGTTCTAAATAGCTCAGAGAGTGCCGTTAATCTACTGTATCAACGTCTTCTTTTAGAAAAGGACTATGAAGAAGATATGATTATAGATAAAGTGGAAGCTGTTAATTTATCAGGTGATAAGACATTAATGGTTGTTGTAGACGTTAATCGACCAAGTTATGTAGAATGTCCAGAATTACTGGAGCTGAATAAGAATATTGTTGTATTTGACCATCATAGAACCAGTGTTGAGTATATACAAAATCCAGTGATCAGTTATGTAGAACCCTATGCATCCTCTACATGTGAAATGATTACTGAAATCTTACAATACATGATTGAGAAAGTAAAATTAAAAGATGTTGAAGCAGATGCATTATTTGCAGGGATAGCTATGGATACAAAGAATTTTACAGTTAAAACTGGTGTTAGAACCTTTGAAGCTGCTGCATTCCTGAGAAGACATGGTGCAGATAGTGTACGGGTTCGAGAACTATTTAAGAGTAGTATGTATTCTTATAGAGCTAAAACTACGATTGTAAGAGATGCAGAGACCTATAAGGGGAATCTTGCTATTTCAACATGTCCAGTTGGCGTTGATGAGCCTATTATTTTATCAGCACAGGCGGCTGATGAATTATTGAATATAGAAGGAATACGAGCTTCATTCGTACTTTGTGAAGTGGATGGCGTTATTATGATTAGTGCAAGATCTTTTGGTGACTTTAACGTCCAATTGATTATGGAAAAACTAGGCGGGGGTGGACACTTAACAGTGGCTGGAGCTCAGCTTAGAGATGAATCAATGGATAGTGCTGTGAATGTACTCAAATTGGCAATCGAAGATTATTTACAAGGAGGAAATTAACGTGGAGATAATTTTATTACAAGATGTAAAAAAACTTGGTAAAAAAGGTGAGTTAGTTAAAGTAAGTGATGGCTATGCCAAAAATTATATATTACCTAAAAAATTAGGGGTAGAAGCGACCAAATCAGCAAAAAATGATTTAATGTTAAAAGAAAAAGCAGATAATAAGAGAAAGCAAGAAGAATTTGAGGCTGCTAAACAGTTAGCAGAAGAATTAAAAGAGAAAAAAGTTGTCATTAGTGTTAAAGCAGGTGAAGGTGGCAGATTATTTGGTTCTGTTACGACTAAGGAAATTGCAAAGGCAGCTAAAGATCAACTTAAGCTTTCTTTAGATAAAAAGAAATTCCAATTAGATGAACCTATCCGTTCACTAGGTAATCATATTATACCAATCAAAATTCATCCTAAGGTAATGGGAGAATTGACAGTTACAGTTAAAGAATTATAGAAAACATCGAGGTGCTGCTATGGAAGAAAACAATATTAGGCGAATACCTCCTCATAGCGTCGAGGCAGAACAATCAGTTCTAGGTTCAATGTTAATTGATAGGGATGCCATTGCTTCAGCATCAGAAGTATTAAGTGGTGATGATTTTTATCGTCCAGATCACAAAATTATTTACGATGCCATGATAGAGCTTTATCAAAAGAATTCACCTGTAGATTTGGTTACCCTTAAAACTCGGATTGAAGAAAAGGGAGTACTAGATCAAATTGGAGGTATTAATTATTTATCCGACTTGGCTGCATCGGTACCAACATCTGTACACATTAAACAATATGTGAAGATTGTTGAAGATAAAGCTATGTTACGTCGTCTGATTAAAGCTAGCGATAATATTGCTGCCCTTAGTTATGGTGGTCAAGAAGATCTTGATGTCATTATGAGTCAGGCTGAAGAAGATATTTTTAATATATCTCAAGGTAGACGCTCAGAGGATTTTTCACATATACATGAAATTCTATTGAAATCATTTGATAAAATTGAAGCCTCAGCAAGAAATTCTGATAGTGTTACAGGTATTGCTACAGGTTTCTATGATTTAGATTATAAGACAGCTGGTTTACAGCCATCTGATATGGTTTTAATCGCTGCTAGACCTTCAATGGGTAAAACAGCCTTTGCCCTAAATGTAGCTCAATTTGCGGCTTTAAAAGGTAATGTACCAACGGCTATATTTAGTTTGGAGATGTCTAAGGAACAATTAGTTAACAGGATGCTTTGTTCAGAAGCGATGGTTGACGCTCAGAAATTACGTACAGGTGGTTTAGAAGATGAAGACTGGATTCGTATTGCTAGAGCAATGGGGCCCTTATCAGAAGCACCTATATATATTGATGATACACCAGGTATCAATATTATGGATATGCGAGCCAAATGCCGTAAGCTTAAAATGGAAAAGGGTTTAGGTCTTATCTTAATTGATTATTTACAGTTAATGACTGGTGCCGGTAAAATTGAATCCAGGCAACAAGAGATTTCAGAGATATCCAGATCCCTAAAAGCATTAGCTAGGGAAGTAAGTGCACCTGTAGTAGCATTATCTCAGTTATCAAGAGCTTGTGAATCAAGAGCGGACCACAGACCTATGCTTTCGGATCTGAGGGAATCTGGCGCCATTGAGCAGGATGCTGATGTGGTGATGTTCCTTTATAGAGATGAGTATTATAATCCTGATACAGAAGCTAAAAATCAAGGCGAATTAATTATAGCCAAACAAAGGAATGGTCCAACAGGAACAATTCATTTAGCATGGCTTGGTCAATATACAAAGTTTGCTAACTTGCAAAATGAGTAAAATGATAATGGAGCTTATGGAAACCATAGGCTCCTATTGTATTTGTATAAATATCTTAAAGTCTATCCCCTATAGATATCCTAGAGTAGTTTAATTGAGACTTACAAGATTGCAAAATAAAAAACGCTACAAAAGTAGCGTTTGACGACTTTAAGTCGTTTACTTATTAGGCTTTAGGAGCGTCTACTGGACAAACGTCAGCGCAAGCGCCACAATCGATACATTCGTCAGCATTGATAACGTATTTGTCATCTCCTTCAGAAATACATGATACAGGACATTCTGGTTCGCATGCACCACAGCTGATGCATTCGTCATTAATAGTATATGCCATTAAGAGCACCTCCCATTATTTTTTATTTACAGGCTTATTTTATAACAAGATTGACTACAATACAAGTAAAAATTTGAGTTTTAGTTATAATTTTTCTGTTCATGGAATAATAATGAAAACAGTTTTCATTCATACTATATATTGAACTTGTTTTTTATTATTTTTCTAATAAAATCCAATATATTTTTCTTTGTATGGTGAGATTAATCACTTTAATTAAACCTATATATATTATAGTCAATTACAACAAGAATTATTAAATTTTCTTTACAAAGAATCGTAAACCTTATGGGAGTATTGCATTGAGATTTTTCATTAAACCCTAATAATGTTAAAGTCCTTTGGTCAATTAATATAAATATTTTAGAGAGGTGATATTAAAAATGACTGAGAAAGAAAAAATGATAGCAGGAGAATATTACTCAGTTTTTGATTCAGAGTTAGATAAAGATCGGCAGAAAGCAAAATCCTTATGTCATAGCATCAATCAATTGGATCCATTAAAGGTTAAAGATAGGATGAATTATTTCAAAGAACTGATGAATTGCGATGATACAGCTTATATTGAAGCACCTTTTTATTGCGCTTATGGATATAACATTAAAGTGGGTAAACGCTTCTTTGCTAATCATAACTGTGTTATTCTGGATGCTAATAAGGTGGATATTGGTGATTATGTCATGATTGGACCTCATGTGCAGATTGCAGCAGCTTGTCATCCATTAGATCCACAAGAAAGAAGAGAAGGGCTGGAGTTCAGTAAACCTATCAAAATAGAAGATGATGTATGGATTGGTGCCAGTGCTGTTATTCTACCTGGTGTAACAATTGGTAAAGGATCTGTCGTTGGAGCAGGAAGTGTAGTTACAAAAGATGTACCATCTAATGTAGTAGTAGCAGGTAATCCAGCTAAGATTATAAAGAAAGTAGATACAAAAAAAGCGACCTAGGTCGCTTTTTTAGTGGAGTTGTACAGGTAGGTCATAGCTATTTAATAGATCAATTACTTCATCTAATAAGTTTTTATCTGGTTCTTTTGTTTCACTCAACGTATATTTATATCCAAGTTCTTCCCACTTGTATTCACCCATTTTGTGGAAAGGTAAGATCTCTAGTTTTTCTAGGTTGTCAAAGCTCTGAAGGTATTCACCTAAAGCCTTTATGGCATCTATATTATCACTAAGTCCGGGTACCAACACATATCTCACCCATAGAGGCTTATTGATTTCCTTCAGATAATTGGCGAATTTTAAGGTAGGGGCTAAAGAAACCTTAGTAATTTCTGTATACCGTTTTGGGTCCATGTTTTTTATATCAAGTAAGACAAGATCCGTGTACTCTAGTACATCCTTTACAGTATCAACATCTATAAATCCCGATGTATCCAAAGCAGTGTGTATACCTTCTTCTTGACAGCGTTTGAAGAGATCTTTAACAAACTCAGGTTGTAAAAGTGGATCGCCACCAGATGCTGTTACTCCACCCTTAGAGAATTTCATATAGGACTTATATTTAATAATATCCTCTATGAGTTCACTGGTGGTTATACTCTTACCATTATCCAGCTTCCAGGTATCTGGATTATGACAATACTGGCATCTTAATGGACAGCCTTGTGTAAAAATAACATAACGAATACCTGGACCATCAACAGTACCACAGGTTTCAATGGAATGTATTTTTCCCGTTACCATTCCCTCACCTCCTACAAGTTAGTATCTATCATGATGTCGTTTATTATCCTGAAAGGAGAGGATGTCCAGAGCTTCTCCTTTTAGGATAGTTTTAGTCTAAGATTTATTCAAGGATAGGAATTATTTATGCTCTTTCATGGAAAGTACGGTTAATAACATCTAATTGCTGTTCGCGGGTTAATTTGATAAAGTTAACAGCATAGCCAGACACACGGATAGTTAATTGTGGGTATTTTTCTGGATGATCCATTGCATCTAATAATGTCTCACGATCAAAGACGTTAACATTAATATGGTGTCCTTCATCATGGAAGTATGCATCTAACATACCACTCAAGTTATTAACACGCTCATCTTTATCTTTACCTAAGGCATTAGGTACGATTGAGAATGTATAAGAGATACCGTCTTCAGAATCATCATAAGGTAATTTAGCAACAGAAGCCATTGAAGCTATAGCGCCTTTTTTATCACGACCATGCATTGGATTAGCACCTGGTGCAAAAGGTTCACCAGCTTTACGTCCATCAGGTGTGCTTCCAGTCTTTTTACCATACACCACGTTAGATGTAATGGTTAATATAGACATTGTAGGGATGGAATCTCTATAAGTCTTGTGTTTTCTTAACTTGTTCATGAATCTTTGCACAATATCACAGGCAATATCATCAACACGATCATCGTTATTACCATAAGCAGGATATTCACCTTCAATGGCATAATCAACTACTAAACCATCTTCATTACGTATCGCTTTAACCTTGGCATGCTTAATAGCTGATAAAGCATCAGCTACTACAGATAGACCTGCAATACCACATGCGGATGTTCTTAAGATATCTTTATCATGTAAAGCCATTTGTAACTTTTCATAACAATATTTATCATGCATATAGTGAATGATATTTAATGTATTAATGTAGAGGTGTGATAACCAATCAAGAACTTGGTCAAACTTTACAAGAACCTCATCATAATCAAGAATTTCACTTGTAACAGGTGCGTATAATGGTCCAATTTGCTCACCTGTTTTTTCATCTTTACCACCATTGATAGAATATAGTAAAGCTTTTGCTAAGTTAGCACGTGCACCAAAGAATTGTAGTTGCTTACCAATTTTCATTGCTGATACACAACAAGCTATACCGTAATCATCACCATATTCTGTACGCATTAAATCATCATTCTCATATTGAATAGAGCTTGTGTCAATAGAAACTTGAGTACAAAAATGTTTGAAGTTTTCAGGGAGTTTTTCTGACCATAATACTGTTAAGTTAGGTTCTGGAGCAGGACCTAATGTATAGAGTGTATGAAGAACTCTGAAACTATTTTTTGTTACCAATGGACGACCATCGATACCCATACCACCGATACACTCAGTTACCCAAGTTGGATCTCCTGAAAATAGGTCGTTATATGAAGGTGTTCTTAAGAAACGCACCATACGTAATTTCATAACGAATTGATCAATTAACTCTTGAGCATCGACTTCAGTGATAACACCATTCTTAAGATCTCTTTCAATATAAATATCTAAGAAAGATGAAACACGACCAAGTGACATTGCCGCACCATCTTGCTCTTTAATAGCACCTAAATAACCAAAATATGTCCATTGGATAGCTTCTTTTGCATTTGTAGCTGGCTTTGTAATATCAAGTCCGTAACCAGCAGCCATTTCAGCTAACTGTTTTAATGCTTTAATCTGTTCAGAAATTTCTTCACGTAAACGAATAACACTTTCGTTCATGTAATCCATCTCTAATTGTTTTTTCTCTTTTTGTTTTTCATCAATTAGACGATCAGTGCCGTATAAAGCTACTCGTCTATAATCACCTATGATACGACCACGACCATAAGCGTCAGGAAGACCTGTGATTATACCGGAGTGACGTGCTTTACGCATATCTTCAGTATAAGCATCAAAAACGCCATCATTGTGAGTTTTACGGTATTTTGTAAAAGTTTCATTAGTTTGAGTATCTAGTTCATAGCCATATGCATTAAGGGCATTTCTTACAACTCGAATACCACCATTTGGCATTATACCTCTTTTTAAAGGTTGATCTGTTTGGAACCCTACAATGAGTTCCATATTCTTATCTACATATCCAGGACCATGAGAGGTTACACTTGAAGGAGTCTTAGTTTCAACATCCAGAATACCTTTGTCTCGTTCAATTTTCATAAGTTCAGATACTTTTTCCCAAAGCTTATTTGTGTTAGCAGTTGCACCTTCTAAGAAAGAGTCATCACCCTCATAAGGTGTATAGTTTAACTGGATAAAATTTCTTACATTAATTGTATCAATCCATTTACCTTTTTTAAATCTATTCCAAGCTTCCATGATGATACCTCCTATTCAAATCTTTATCAATTACTTCTCTCTATACAGTTAATATTGAAAAGAAGCAAATAAATTATTCAACATATAAGCGATTGATTATATGTATACAGGATACAATATTCAATACACCTATATAATATCATTTGCAATAAGAGGAGTCAAGTTATTTTTTGATAATAATTCTTAAATTAATTATATACCAAAAAAAATAAATGTCTAATTAATATTAGTAATGATGTTTATTAGGAAGACTTATGATGGTTGAAGATTCAGAATGTAAGTGTTAAAATAGAATAAGTTAAATGTTTTTGCATACAAAGGTATTGAAAACATGAGTTTACTTTGAAAAATAAAATAGGTAGAGAGGGGGAATAATTTGTATATTAATAAATTTAGTCAAGACCCAATCTATGTACAAATAAAGAGAGCTATATCTGAAAAAATAAATGAAGGTTTTTATAAATCAGGTGATCGTATCCCATCAGAACGAAAGCTGAGTGAAGACTTTGGCGCAAGTAGAATGACTGTACGACAAGCAGTAAATGAGTTAGTTAATGAAGGAAAACTTTATCGTGAACAAGGCAGAGGGACGTTTGTAGCTTCGCCCCAATTTTTTCAACATAACTTAAAAAGTTTTACTCAGACCCTTATTGAAAAAGGGCATCAACCATCTACAGAAATATTAGAGTTTAATACCGTCTTTAATATTAAGGAAATTAATCAAAAGTTAGACTTAAATGATAATGAGGTGCTTTATAAAATTAAGCGTTTAAGAAAAGCAGATGATATTCCTGTTGCATTAGAAACGGTTTACCTACCTAAATTATATTGTCCAGGATTAGAGAAATACGATATGAGCCAATCTATGTATGGGTTATTAGAAAGCGAGTATGGTTTTACGATTGATACCATCTCCTGTGAAATTGATGCATGTATTTCTGATAAATTTCAAATGAAAATATTTGGTGTTGATAAACGTGTACCTTTATTAAAAGTTAGTGGTATTAACTACTCAGCACAAAATATGAAGTTGTTTTATGAAGATTCCTATTATCGCTCAGATTTATATAAGTACCACGTTGATTTATATAAGAGACAATGGACCTAATTATTAAGGTTAAATAATGAATTTCAGTTATGGCAGTAAATTCAATTATATTGAAGAATTTAGAATTGATTAAGTTCAAGATATATAGTTGTAAAATCTAAATTCTTGTAATATAATAATGACAGGACAATGGGCTTTGCAATGTATGCTTTGTTTATTGTTTGTGTTTATATGATAATAGAAAACTCAATGATTAAAAAAATGATTATATGGGGGATACTATTATTATTGACATAATTATAATAGAAACCATCTTATATAAGGAGGTATATCAATGGCAGCGAAAATTACGAAAGACATGATTATTAATGATATTATCATGGTTGATCAAGGTACAGTACCTATTCTTATGGAATCTGGTATGCACTGTGTTGGTTGTCCATCTTCTAGAGGCGAAACTCTTGAAGAAGCATGCATGGTACATGGCATGGAAGTAGATGTACTTGTTAAAAAACTTAATGATTATTTAGCTTCATTATAGAATTAAAAGTTAGCTTTTTAGCTAACTTTTATCTATGTATATTGAATTTAACATTTAACACGTTGAATCGTACCAAATAATGATTAAACTTATGGTCATTATTTTAAATTAAACTTATCTATGTTGATGACGAAAGCAATTAAATCAATTCATTCAGAATAGTTTCTTATCATTTTATCAATCATATATAATAAACGATATCATTATATGTGTCACGAGAATTTAAATCAAATATATAAATTTCCATAATTATCTTAGCGATAAAATTATAGCTAGTCAATTGAACTCATAAAAAATAGTATATCTAGCTAAGTGAATATATAGATAAAATCCATGAAAGTTGAACTTAAAATAGAAAATGGATAACAAATTGGATAAATAGGACTCAATTA
The DNA here is from genome assembly GCF_002964605.1 of Vallitalea okinawensis. NCBI lineage: Bacteria > Bacillati > Bacillota > Clostridia > Lachnospirales > Vallitaleaceae > Vallitalea > Vallitalea okinawensis. The sequence continues at coordinate 324,847 of NZ_PQDH01000006.1, read as the reverse complement.
TCGGCATGTGCGACAATAAATCGACTTTATGCATATTTATTTTTGTATAAATTAATAATATAGATAATCGGTTTTTTGTTATATAATATAGTGGGAGTAATTTTGCTAAATATGAATAATTACGATAGAAAGATGTGGTAGGGTATGATGAGAAAGACAAAAATTATTTGTACCATTGGGCCTGTTTCAGAGTCCAAAGACATGTTAAGACAATTAATCTTAAACGGCATGAATATTGCCAGATTAAACTTCTCACATGGTGATCATGATGAACAAGGTAACCGTATTAAACTTATTAAGGAGTTAAGAGAAGAATTAAGTATTCCAGTTGCAATGCTTCTTGATACAAAAGGTCCTGAGATTCGTCTTAAGACTTTTAAAGAAGGTAAAGTACAAGTTAAAGTAGGACAGAAGTTTACTTTAACCTCAAGAGATATTGATGGCGATGAAACAGGATGCAGCATGACCTTTGATCATCTTGCAAAAGATGTTGAACCAGGTGATCGTATCTTAATTGATGATGGCTTAGTAGAGTTAGAAGTTATTTCAACTAACGATACAGACGTTGAATGTCTCGTTAAGAACAATGGTTTTGTCGGTAACAAAAAAGGTGTAAATGTGCCAGGAGTTAAATTAAACTTACCTGCTCTTACTGATAAGGATCGTAGTGATATCGAGTTTGGTATTAAAAGTGGTGTAGACTTTATTGCGGCATCCTTTATCCGTAAAGCTGATGACGTTCTTCAAATTAGAAAGTTATTAGACAAGCTTGATGCTGTTAATACACCAATCATTGCTAAGATCGAAAACCAAGAAGGTATTGATAATATCGATGATATCATAGAAGCAGCTGATGCTATTATGGTTGCTCGTGGAGACTTAGGTGTTGAAACAGAGCCAGAAATGATTCCTATTTATCAAAAAAGAATCATTGAGAAATGTAATAAAGCTGGAAAAGCAGTTGTTACTGCGACGCAAATGTTAGATTCTATGATTAGAAATCCAAGACCAACTCGTGCTGAATCTACTGATGTCGCTAATGCTATTATTGATGGTACAGATGCCATCATGCTTTCAGGTGAAACTGCAGCTGGTGATTACCCAATAGACGCTCTAAGAACAATGGTTTCTATTGCGAAAACAACAGAAGCTGAGTATGCAGATCGTTTCTTCAAAGAAAAGAGAAAGCTATTCAATAAGAGTATTAGTATTACGAATTCTGTTAGTTATTCTACTTGTACAACGGCAACAAGTTTAGATGCAAGAGCTATTATTACAACGACAACTTCTGGCTATACAGCTAGAATGGTATCAAAATTCAGACCTAAAGTACCTATTATAGCAGCAACTGTATCTGAAAAAATTGCGCGTCGACTAAATATTGTTTGGGGCGTGACACCAGTCTTACTTGATGTAGCAGACAATACAACAGACTTATTTAAGGATGCTATGGCAATTGCTACAGAAAAAGGTTACTTAGAGAATGGTGATGTTGTTGTCGCAACAGCTGGAGTACCAGTCGGCATGTCAGGTTCAACAAACATGATGTCCATTTATACTGTTGGAGAAATCTATCTCAAAGGGAAAGGAATCGGTAATCGCTCTGTCACTTCAAAATTGTGTGTAGCAGAGAAGGTAAGCGATTTAGAGACAAAGCTTGAGACTGATGAAATCATCGTTGTTAAAGAAGCCGGTGAAAACATTGTTCCTTTCATCCATACCGCATCAGGGTTAATCTTTGAAGAAGAAGAAGCTAATATTTGTAAAGAGATTATCCAAACAGCTTTAAAATATAACGTGCCTGTATTAGCGGCTGTTGAAAACGCAACAGAAGTATTAAGAGATGGACAAATCGTATCTTTAGATGCGAAAAGAGGTCTTATTTTTACAGGTAAAATGTAAGAGATGTTTTAGCAAAGTTAATATAGATTGTTACTAATACATGGTTCCTATATCCTATAGGAGCCATTTTAGTTATAGACTATAGTCTGTTGAGAAGGGACCATACTTTTTTCACATACTTGAAGCGATGATAGTCACTTTTCTTGTTTCAGCTCATTTTGAAATAATTTACGGTATTTTAAAGGGGATAAACCTGTCATACTTTTAAAAACACGTCCGAAATGTGTTATATTCTGATAGCCTACACATTCACTGATATGAGTAATGTTTAAGTGTGATTCTAAAAGTAATTTTTGCGCTTCATTAATCCTTACATGATTAAGATATTCTGTAAAGGTAAAGCCTGTTGCTTCTCGAAATATTCTACTTAAATAATTGGGGCTAATGAAGTAAAGTTCTGAGAGATTATACAAATGAATATTCTTACCGAAGTTCATATTAATATACTTTACTATATCAGAAACTTTATGATGTAATGTAGTTGGATGCTGTATATTAGATTTTAAATCCATTGATGCGTTTCTATGGATAAAAATAAGTAATTCTATAAGTAGTAATTTTAAAGTACTTTCATAACCTATAAATTGTTCTTGTTCTTCATTAATCATTCGATTAAAAAGATAATCCAAATAAATTTGTTTTTTATAATCTAATTGAATGAGGTTGTAGTCTTCACATATAAGATTTAAGATATTAACATCATGTATGGCATCTTTAAATTTATCTACCAGTTGTTCTTTAAATTCTATCATTATTCTCTTATGAGTTGCTTGTTCAACTTTTAATGTCCTATGAATGATATTTTTGTTTATGAATATTAAATCACCTTTCTTAAGCAGATATGTTCTGTCCTTAACAAAAAAAGAGCGTTTTCCTTCGAAAAGATAGTATATCTCATAACTATTATGATAATGTACAAAGGTCATATCACTTGTTTTTTTAGGTGCATCCATATTAGATATTTTAAATTCATAATCATTACGTTTAATAAGCGGTAAATTATATTTCAAAATTCTCACCCAAATAAATTATAGTAAATAATATATAGCTTGAGTCACGGACGGATTCAATTCCATGAATCATACAGTGGTAATGAGTGCATGAAAGCTGGATACTTTATCATATCAAATACATTATATGTTGGCAAGTTCATACTCCAAATTAAATAATTTTTATAATAGTAAATGTATAAAAATAGACATATAAAATAGTAAATGATTAGAATTTCAATTTTTTATAGCCTATAATATCTAGGAAGGAGGGCGTAATAATGAAAAATAGACCCAATATTCTATTTCTTATGTGTGATCAATTACAAGGAGATGTTTTGAAGGAAGATAGCCCTTGCATCACCCCCAATTTTGATGCGCTCAAATTAAGAGGTATGACGTTTGAAAAAGCATATACGCCAAATGCTGTATGTTCACCTGCCAGAGCAAGTCTAATGACTGGTTTATTACCCCATAATCATGGTGTACTTTGTGTTACCCACAATGTGGATAATGATCAATCTGTTATTCGAGATAATAAGCCTCATTGGGCTCAATACTTAGTAAAGAATGGTTATCATACAGGTTATTTTGGGAAATGGCATGTTGAAAGATCTTGTGATCTAGAAAAGTATGGATGGCAAATTAATGGTGGGATAGATACACAATTATACAAGAATAAAAAAGCTGAGATATGTGGTAATAAAGATGATTCTCAAGACTATAGTATAGTGAAGTATCATGAATACCCCCTCGGATATGATAATAAGCAGATTTTTTATGGGGTAACAGAGGTAGAGAGTGATAAAAGAAGTATGGGAATTACAACATCTCTGGCTCTTGATTTCCTAGATCAAGTATCTGGATCTAATAAACCCTGGTGTTGTTTTGCTAGTATAAAAGAACCACATGATCCTTTCGTTTGTGGTAATGATGCTTTTAACAAGTATAATGTTAATGATGTTGAATTGCCAGATAATATATATGACAAACTTGAAGGACGACCTAATATATATAAAAAAGCAGCTAGAGTATTTGAACATTATACAGAAGAAGATCATAAATTAGCACGAGTCTGTTATTATGCGTCTGTAACTGAAATTGATAAGCAATATGGACGTTTAATAAATAAGGTAAAGGAAAAAGGTGAAATAGACAATACGATTATTGTTCTAACGACAGATCATGGTGAATTGCTGGGTGCACATGGATTGTACTGTAAAAATATTGGAGCCTACGAAGAAGTATATAATATCCCTTTAATTATGGCAGGACCTAATATAGAAGAGGGTATAAAAACAAATGCCAGAGTCGGATTACATGATTTAGCGCAGACGTTGTTGGAACTTTCAGGAATCAACACTTTAGATGTGCCAGATTCTACATCATTTGCATCTGTATGCAAGGAATATAAATATCATGAAGAGAATTTTCACATGGGATTTGCTGAATATTATGGTGGACGCATTTGGTTAACACAACGAATTGTATGGGGTGGAGCATGGAAATACGTATTTAATGGATTTGACTTTGATGAGTTATATAATTTAGATGATGATCCCTATGAGCTAAATAATCTTATTGATAAGAAGGAATATAAGTACAAAGTGAGAGAACTATGTACTTATATGTGGAATATGATTCATAAAACAGAAGATCATAGTTTATATAAATCCCATTACCCAATATTAAGAGTTGCGCCGTATGGTCCTAAAATTACTGATGAGTACAAACCATTAGATGATGTAAATGGATAGTAGAATAGGAAATATATAATAATCTCACAGAAATAATAAGAGCACCTTAGAGTTACAAATAAAACTTAAGGTGCTCACTAATATATTCAATCTCGGCTGATCATCTAAATCAAGTCATTTAGACATCCCTTATCTATTCCTTATTATTGTTAACGAGCTAGCCAACCACCATCAACTGCAACGGTGTATCCATTGACATAATCGGATGCCTTAGATGCTAAGAAGACAATAGGACCTGCTAGATCTTCTGGTAATCCCCAACGATTTGCTGGGATTCTTCCAAGAATTTCAGCACTTCTTTTTTCATCTGCTCTTAAAGGAGCTGTATTATCTGTAGCCATGTAACCTGGTGCAATCGCATTAACATTAATCCCTTCTTTAGCCCATTCATTGGCTAATAAACGTGTTACACCCATGACAGCTGATTTACTAGCTGTATAGGAAGGCACACGTATACCACCTTGGAAAGAAAGCATAGAAGCAATATTGATGATTTTGCCACCAGTACCTTGTTTGATAAATTCTTTAGCAACAGCTTGACTTAAGAAGAATACATTTTTGATATTGATGTTCATAACATCATCCCAGTCTTTTTCTGTGAAGTTGATGGAATCTTCACGGCGAATAATACCAGCATTGTTAACGAGAATATCAATATGGCCAAAGGTATCAATGGCTTCTTGAATGATTGAAGCATTTGATTCTGTCGTCATAAGATTAGCTTGGATACCAAGAAACTCTTTACCTAATGCTTCAACCTTAGCTTTTGTATCGTCCACATCAAGGTAATCAACGCCTACAATATCTGCGCCAGCTTCAGCCAATGCTAAAGCCATACCTTGACCAAGTCCAGTTCGACAACCTGTTACCAGGGCAACTTTACCATCTAAGTGAAATTGATCTAATATCATCATATTGCCTCCTTTAGAATAAGTCTTTCATGTCAATACCATCCATGTCAGTGAAGGTTTGATTTTCTCCAACCATTCCCCAAATGAAGGTATAGTTTTTCGTACCGCAACCTGAGTGAATAGACCAGCTTGGTGATATAACAGCTTCCTCGTTGCGCATAACTATGTGACGTGTTTCTTGTGGTTGCCCCATATAGTGGAAGACTACATTATCATCGTCCATATCAAAATAGAAATAAACTTCCATACGTCTTTCGTGAGTATGGCAAGGCATTGTATTCCAAACATTTTGCGGCTCAAGGATTGTCATACCCATTAAGAGTTGACAACTCTTGAGTACATTTGGATGTACGTATTGATAAATAGTTCTCTTGTTAGATTGCTCATCTGATCCTAAATGTAAAGGTGTCGCATCATCAATAGAGATTTTTACATTAGGATATGACTTATGAGCTGGAGCGCAGTTTATATAAAATTTTGCTGGCTTTGCAGGATCTTCACTTGTAAAGTTGATACCCTTATTACCCATACCAATATAAAGTCCGTCACGATTATCTAACTCAAATGTTTCATCTCCAACAACGACAGTACCTTTACCTCCAATATTGATAATACCCATTTCTCTTCTTTCAAGGAAATAGCTGACACCTAAATTTTTCTCACAATCTACATTCTTTTCAAGATGTACTTTTTCAGTAGTTGGCATGGCTCCTGCAGTTATGATGCGGTCCACATGGCTGTAAACCATATGTACATCATTTTCCTGGAAAAGATTCTGGATGAGGAACTCTCTACGTAATTCCTCAGTTGTGTAAAATTTTACATCATCAGGGTGTGATGCGTAACGAATGTCCATAATAATACCTCCATTTTTTCTGGTTATTTAAAGAGTGTTTATAAATAACCTTAGATATATTTATAATGAACATTAGAGATACAAGAGTGGTTATATATTTGATTATATTTTTTATTTGTATTATAATATATAGGATGTTTTTTAATACCACTCTATGCCTAGGTGAACTTAACCTGGGCTTTTTTTCTCTAATGCAATTAACAACTTTCTCTATGAACTAAATGATGTTTAACAATTGTCTTGGTTGCTTGAACATCTTCTTGTATTAATAAATTGATAACATGGTCGACAGCTAAAGCTCCCATTTTTGAGAATGGAACATGAACAGTTGTTATCGATGGGTGTACATATGCAGTCATATCAATGTCATCCATACCTACTAAAGCCATATCACTTGGAATATCGATACCATAATCTTTAGCGAATTTAATTAGTTTAATGGCATGGGAGTCGCAAATGGCAAAAAAGGCTGAAGGGCGCTGGATTTCTAAGATGTGTCTCACGGTTTCTTCCCACTGGTCCATTGATGATAATTCATGGACTAGTTTATGATTTATAGGAAGATTATGTTTTTCAAAAGCATCTCTATAGCCAAGTAATTTAGCTTCATCTACTTGAGAATGGCTAGGGCATCCAATGACTGCTATGTTCTTATGACCAATGGTAATAAGATGTTCTACCATATCAGAAGCTGCCTTTCTTAAATTGACGGCAACGTAGCTAATGTTTGCATCAGCCATAATACGATTGACAAATACATGTCGAATACCGTGCTTTTTCATTAAATCAGCTTCTAGTAAGGTGTCATTTGTATTTTTACCTACAACAATAATGCCTTTCAAAGTGGTACTATTGTTCCAGTTAGTATAATCTCTCTCCATCTGCTCTACGCTTCGTCTAGCAATATTCACTTTAATACCTTTTTCTTCTGCTCGAGATGTAATCCCATTGACTACCTTTGTAAAGCCTTGAAAGGATTCAAAGTCAGACGAAATACTAATCTCAAGCTCTATATTAAGATATTTATAGAGTTCATCAGTACGATAGTTTAATTGCTTCATGGCTTCTATGATACTTGTTTTAGCGTCAGAACGTATATTTTGACCGTTATAAAAGCGAAAAACTGTACTTCTAGAAACACCGGATAATTGAACAATATCATCAATTGTTGCCATAATACACCTTCTTCCTAGTGTCAGTATTATGAAATAAAAGTATCACTTATATGATACCAAAGTTTTATAAAAAAAGTCAAGAAAAAAACCACCTTTTTCAAGATGGTTTAAATAAGCTTTAATTTGCTTATAGCTTTTTGATCAATAATTGTTGTTGTATGTTCCTTTAAATAGCCTTCTGCGATATCAGAGGAATCTACTTTGTTACCATATTCTAATAGTACTTTCTCTGTTTCAGAAGATATTTTATTGGAACAATGAAGAACAAGAAATAGTTTCTTTGTGTTCTCATTTTTATAGAGAGTACTCTCTATATGTTCTGGTTCAATATTATAGGAAGCATCAATAATATGATCTAGTTTATTAAATGTATAAATAAAGGTTTGCTTGACGTTAAGATTCTTTCTTTCTGATAAGTCAATGACTTCTCCGAAATCCTCTTCGATTTCAGATTTCTTTTTGAATTTTCTAATGTTTTTATTAGGGGTCAGGTTAGCCAGCTTATCGTCAATTTCGTCAGGATCGTCTACCTTAGTTACAATTATCATAATGCTCTCTGTTGACATAGGTACAGCTTCAATCATAAGAGGTACATTATTAGCCTCAAAACCAAATTCATCGAAAGCTTTTTTCATCATATCCTTGAAAAGTTTTTGAGCTTTATCGGAGCCATAAGCCAATTCACTAATTTTGATTTCTCTTTCAAGTAAATCAGATTTATTTAATATTACACGTACTTGAGTGTCACTCATTTTTTCGATTTTCATTTTATCACCATCCATTCTATATATTCACATTAGGATGAAAGTAGCTGGGGTATATATTTACACTTATAGTATAATCTATAATCAAGTTGTATGTAAAGAGGTGAATTATGTATTTTTCTGTGTAAACAACAGATACTCCTAGTAGTGGGGTAGGGGGAGGGAGTTATCTAATTTATTCCATAAATCGAACATTAGCTAAAAAAATATGAATAAAATTCGGTTTTTCTATTGATTTCTTTTTAGTTTTTTGATATGCTATTGGAGTGTTATTACGTTTAAAAGAAAACATCCATATATTAAGGAAAACATATTGAACTATTGATAAACATTTTCAGTTCAATATCTATAGATGAGACTAACTTTTTAATGAGCTTAAATCACTAAATAAACTTCATGAAATGGAGTTCAGAAAGGATAGATATGTTATGGCAGGAAAAGTAATTATAGGAGCACAATGGGGAGATGAAGGTAAGGCTAAAATCATTGATATCTTATCAGAGAAAGCAGACGTAGTGGTGAGATCTCAAGGAGGAAATAATGCTGGTCATACAGTAGCAGTCGATAACGAAGTTTATAAATTTCATCTAGTACCATCTGGAATACTATATCCTGGCACCCTCTGTATTGTAGGTAATGGTGTTGTTATTGATCCAGAAGGCATTCTGGGGGAAATTGGCATGCTACATGATAGAGGTATATCTACTGATAACTTAAAAATAAGTTTAAGAGCCCATCTTGTTATGCCATATCATAAAGTTTTAGACGGGATTAAAGAAAAGCACCGTGGTGATGAAAGTATCGGAACAACTAAAAAAGGTATTGGTCCATGCTATATGGATAAAGTCGAGCGTTCAGGTGTACGTGTGTGTGATCTGCTTAATCCAGAAGTATTTGAAGAAAAAGTTAGAAGAAACGTTGAAATAAAGAATGCTATGATTACAAAAGTTTATGGCAGCACGGATACAGTTGATGCTGATGAAATTATTAAGAATTATATGGCTTATACTAAAGCGTTGAAGCAGTACTTTGCTGATACAACAGTATTGGTTCATGAGGCTATTGAAAGTGGTAAAAATGTTGTTTTCGAAGGTGCACAAGGAACATTATTAGACATTGATTTAGGAACTTATCCTTATGTAACTTCCTCACATCCTATTACGGGTGGTGTATGTGTGGGTTCAGGTATTGGACCAACAAAGATTGATGAATGCATAGGTGTTATGAAGGGTTATGTTACCCGTGTAGGTAAAGGTCCATTCCCTACAGAACTATTTGATGAAACGGGCGATCAAATTCGTAATGTTGGTCATGAGTTTGGTACTACAACAGGACGTCCAAGAAGATGTGGATGGTTTGATGCCGTTATTGGTAAGTTTGCAGTAAGAACGAGTGGATTAACTGCTATTGCTTTAAATAAAATTGATGTGCTTGCTGATATTGATAAGGTGAAAATATGTGTAGCCTATCGTAAAGATGGCGAGATTATTCCTGAATTCCCTGCAAGCCTCGAGGAACTGGCTAAATGTGAACCAGTTTATGAAGAGTTAGAAGGTTGGGGACAAATTGATCATATTCGTACTTATGATGAATTACCAGAAACGGTGAAAAAGTACATTGCTCGTGTAGAAGAATTATGCGGTGCTAAAGTAACGATGATTGGTGTAGGTCCAAACAGAGATCAAAATATTTATCGTTAATTGGTCCAGTGATAAGTTTAATAAGAAGATGTTACATGCAAAGCATGTAACATCTTTTTTTATGGAATAGGAAAGTTCGCGTTTTGCTCGCAAGGTACCGTACTTTCCTATTTCGTTTTAACGCAGCGGTAGCCGCTTTTGCATATGACTTAGCTACTAGGTAAAAAAATGAAACTATATGCTAACCGGTTGACATACGATTATATTTTGTATATAATAAATTACGGTTAATAAAGTTTAGCATCACTAGTGCCCAAGATTGAAGAAGAAGTTTATTAAAAATAAAAGTACTTATGAGTGAGTAGTTATCTATCTCTAAAGGTAGCTAGCACTTATTATAAATAGAAAAGAGGGTATACATGATCCAATTGAATATGCAACTAGATATACATGAAAATAAATATGACTTGGTTACAATTGGAGAGATACTTGTTGATCTAATATCAGATGAATATGGTGAAAATTTCGAAAGTAACACCTATAGTAAATACTTTGGAGGCTCAGTGGCCAACATTGCGATGAATTGTAGAAAGCTTGGCATTAAATCCAATGTCATATCTTCTATAGGGAGGGATGGTCTAGGTGAGTTCCTATTAAATGAGATAAAAAGTAAGTCGGATTTACCTGTTCAATACATTAATAAGGTAGAAGGATCTACTAGTCTTGTTCTGGTTACAAAAAGTAAAGGAAGTCCCAAGCCAATTTTTTACCGCGATGCGGATTACCAATTAGAATATAACGACGCTATTGAAGAACTAATTAATAAATCAACCATCATACATTTCTCGACCTGGCCATTAACGCATAAATTATCAAGACAGGTTGTAGAAAAAATAATAAACATAAGCCAACAGCGAGGGAAATTCATTGGCATGGACCCTAACTATCATCCAGCATTATGGGAGGGTTCTCAAGGAGGGGTTAATTATATAAAAAATATCCTCAAGGATGTTAATGTTATTAAGCCCTCAGAGGATGATGCGCGTCGTTTATTTGGTGAAGATACACCAGAAAATCAGATAGATAAATTTCATAATTTAGGAGTTGATCTCGTTTTAATGACTCTTGGGGCTGAAGGAGCTATCATATCCGATGGTCAGAATAAAGTCTATCTTAAAACCATGGCCAATGATGTAGTGGATGTCACAGGAGCTGGTGACGCTTTTTGGTCTGGATTTTATTCAGCTCTAATTAAAAAATATACAGTTATAGAAGCAGTTAAAGTAGGTCTTGCAGTGAGTGCATATAAATTAAAGTATACAGGTGCAGTAGTTGATTTGCCTGACCTAAAGACAATTAAAAAACTCTATCACTTATAGGAGGGATAAGATGCATATAGCTTTTTTTAATCCACAGGGTAACTTTGATCATAAAGACTCCTATTGGACAGAACATCCTGATTTTGGTGGCCAATTGGTATATGTCAAGGAATTGGCCATAGCTATGGCTAATGAAGGTCATGAAATAGATATTGTGACACGTAGAATAGAAAACTCAGGATGGAAAGAGTTTGCTGATACTATTGATTACTATCCAGAAGCTAAAGGGGTTCGTATAGTGCGTATTCCCTGTGGACCTAAAGGATTTATTCCAAAAGAGGAACTATGGACTCATCTAGAAGAATGGGTCGAGAATATCCACTTTTTTTATAAGGAAGAGGGACAAATGCCTGGGTTTGTAACGACGCATTATGGTGATGGTGGTATCGCGGGTTGTTTATTTAAAGAAAAAACTGGCATACCCTTTTCCTTTACAGCTCATTCATTAGGAGCTCAGAAGATGGATAAGATGGGAGTTTCAGAGGAGAACTATCAGGAGTATGAAAGCCGTTTTCACTTTACTACACGAATAATGGCTGAAAGGCACGCTATGCTACATGCATCAATTTGCTTTGTATCAACGAAACAAGAGAGAGAGGAGCAATATACACACTCCTATTATCATGGTGCAGGAGACAGGTATAATCCTGAGAAGTTTGAAGTTGTTCCACCTGGTGCTAATACAAAAATTTTCACGATACTTGAGGCTGACATTGATCAAAAGATGAACAGTTACTTTGATACTCTAATGATTAGAGATATTGTTGATGGTAGAAGAACATTACCAGGAATAATTTGTTCCAGTAGATTGGATACTAAAAAATATCATAAAGGTCTCGTAGAAGCCTATGCGAAAGACTTTGATTTACAAGAAAAAGCGAATTTAGTAATTGTCTTAAGAGGAGTTGATAACCCCTTTGAAAGTTATAAGCAGTTATCTGATGAGGAAAGTAATTTAATGGATGAAATAATGAGTTTGATAGATGAACATAAGCTAAAGGGGAAGGTTACTTTTGCCAACATATTGAGTCAAGGAGAATTGGCTTCATTTTATAGGGTGGCAAGTAATCGAAGGTCTATCTTCTCCCTTACAGCGATATATGAACCTTTTGGTCTAGCACCTATTGAGGCTATGGCATGTGGTCTTCCAGTTGTTGTTACAAAGAATGGTGGACCAAGTGAAGTACTAAAAGATGATAAAGGGTACTACGGTGTTCTTGTAGATGTTAGTAATTTATCAAATATTCAAGAAGGTTTAAAGTTAGCATTGGACAACTGGGATAGCTATCACCTTTTGGGTATCCAGCGTGTCAAATCTAAATATACTTGGGATATAGCAGCAGTGCAGTACGTAGAAGCAATAAGAAGAATCCGTACCTCTGAGGATGAGACTAGAATCACTAAAGAAATGAAAGATCTACTAAAAGGTACATTACAATTAGATCTCATCGACTTAAAGGAGAACAATCGCGATGCAAGAACTTAGAGAAGATGTATTCAGTGGGAAATCAGTTATTATCAATGAAGCCAGAGGGAAAAGGCCACAGCAATTTAAATCTCAATTAAGTGATATTGATAAAGATTGCTTCTTCTGTCTGGGTAATGAGGATAAAACACCGACGGCTTCATTAGTTATTAGTGAAGACCCATGGCAGGGAAGAGTCGTACCTAATAAATTTCCCATAGTCAATGACCAAGGATCCATTAGAGGGTACCATGAGGTAGTTATTGAATCTAACCGGCATCATGATAATTATTTTAATATGACTCAAGAGGACTTTGAACGCATCATTCGCATGTATAAGCACCGCTATTTAGCTTATATTAAGGATGATACGGTTAAGTACGTAAGTATATTTAAAAATCATTTGCGAGAAGCAGGAGCATCATTGGAACATCCACATAGTCAAATTATAGGGTTACCCATTATTCCAAAGGATGTAGAGGAAGAATTTCTACGATGCCAAACATTTGCATTAACTCATCAGAAATCTCTGCATCAACAAGTTATGGAAAAAGAAATCAAGGAAAATAAGAGGGTCATTCATGACTCTTTCAACTTTTTGGTTCTAGCACCTTATGCCTCGTTATTTAATTATGAAATACAGATTATCTATAAACAGACCAAAGCATTTGACCAATTAAGAGAAGAGGAAGTTTGCGAATTAGCGGGTATATATGAGAAGCTGTTTGAAGGACTATATGTAAAGGTTGGTAATGTACCTTTTAATATGTTCTTCCATTTCTACCCTATTCCTAGCAAATGTGATTTCTACCATTGGCATATACATGTAACACCAAGACTATCTATGCAAGCAGGTTTTGAGCTGAGTACAGGTATCTATGTCAATTCAGTATCACCAGAACAGGTAGCAAATGATCTAAAATGGTAGAGTTATTTACTTTAATGTAGGTTTATACTATAATATTGACAAATACACCCTATATAAAGGAGCAATGGTATGCCTACAATAAAAGATGTGGCCAAACAAGCAGGTGTTTCTGTAACAACTGTTTCTCGTGTCCTTAATAATCGCGGCTATTTAAGTGATGATGTAAAGTCGAAAGTTCATAAAGCTATGGAAGAGATTAACTATCAACCTAATGAAATTGCACGATCTCTCTTTAGAAAAAAATCCAATATTATTGGGCTTATAGTACCAAGTGCATCACATCCTTTTTTTGCCGCTTTAACGAATTTAACTGAAGCTTATGCTTTTGAAAAAGGCTATAAAGTGATGTTATGTAATTCGAATTTAGATCTAAAAAAGGAAAAAGAGTATATTGAAATGCTGAAGCGTAGTCAGGTTGATGGTATCATCATGGGGAGCCATACTTTAGATGTTGATGATTATAAGGCATTGAAATTGCCTATTGTCACCCTTGACCGTCGAATAGATGAGCAGATACCTTTTGTATCATGTGATAACTATCAAGGTGGTCAATTAGCTACAGAATTGTTGATTCAGAAAGGTTGCAAGAAGATTGCTTATATTGGTGGTAATCTAACGTTAGACTTACTTTCGAATAAAAGGTACGATGCTTTTGAAGAAGTTGCAAACCGAAATGATATCGAAACAGTTCTATTAGAAACAGATATAAAAGGATTTAATTTTGCTGAATATGATGATTTGGCATGCAAGCTTTTTGAAGAACATCCAGATATTGATGGTGTGTTTGCTAGCAGTGATATTATTGCATCCTATGTCATTAAAGCTGCGATTAAAAATCAAATGAATATACCAGATGATATAAAAGTCATAGGTTATGATAATATAAATGTGGCTGAATTCATGACGCCTGAGTTGACCACTATTGCACAGCCGATTGAAATTATGAGCAAAAAATTAGTAGATCTCCTCATTATGCAAATGGATTCAGAAAATATTAATGTAGAAAACGTATTTCCTGTTAAATTAATTCAAAGACAAACAACTTGATAGGGTATAAAATTACCCTATCAAAAAATTTTTAAATCGTATGTCAAACGGTTGACATACGACATAGCATCATCTATAATGTAATTGTAACTTGTTAACAAGTATTTTTGTATGTATATCTTTTATTTATCAAAATACAACAAATGACTGAAAAAGATTGAAGAAGCGGTTGGCGGATGAGGTAGACAAATTTATTTAGTTGGAAAATTCCAAATATTAAGAAAAAAGGGGAATGGTAATGAGAAAATTATGGACACTTTTAGTTATTGTAATGGCACTTTCTTTTGTAGGATGCAGTCAAAACACTGAAACAAAAGAATCAAGTAATGGTAACAATCAAACTATTGATAATTCTAAAACAAAAGATGATGTTGAAGATGAGATGGAAGCTGTTGAATTAGATATATTTCAATTCAAAGTAGAAATTGTAGAACAATTAGATAGTTTAATAGCAGATTTTGAGTCAGAGTACCCATATATCAGTGTTAACTTAGATACAACTGGTGGAGGAGAAGATTATGGTGCAGCACTTAAAGCAAGAATGAACTCTGGTAATATGCCAGCAATATTCAATGTACCTGGACCAACAGAGAGACAATTATGGTTTGATTACTTAGAAGATTTATCGAATGAACCATGGGTTGAAGTAACATCTGCAGGTCTTTTAGATAACATTACTCAAGAAGGTAAAGTGTTAGGTCAACCAATGAACATAGAAGGTTACGGTGTTATGTATAATCGTACAATACTTCATGAAGCTGGAATAACTGATGAAGAAATCAAAGGAGTTAATTCATTATCAGCTTTAAGAGAGTTATTTGCAAAAGTTGATACAAAAAAATCAGAATTAGGTTTAGAAGCTACAATGGGATGGTCAGTTGGTGGAACTGCATGGTGGGTAGCTGCATACCACACATTCAATGTTCCATTTGCTATGCAAGAAGATCCACTTGCATATGTTGATGAATTGAATAATGGAACTGCTATTATTGCTGAGAATGAGAGATTTGATGAGTTTCAAAATTTAATAGATACTTTCATTGAATACAGTTATCCTGATGTTGGATCAATTGATTATGAGAAACAATACAGTGATTTTGCTGCTGGAAAAACTGCATTCATGCAACAAGGTAACTGGACCATTAATCAATTGTTGGAGATTGACCCAGAGTTAGATATTGCATTCTTACCAATTCCACTTGGTGATGGTGGCAAAAATGATTCTATCCCTGTAGGTGTTCCAAATTACTGGGTAGTTAATAGTAAGCTTGATGATAGTGTAAAAGATGCAGCTATACTATTCTTAAACTATATTGCAATGAGTGAACGTGGGCATCAATTCTTGATTGATGACGCAAAATTCATACCAGCGTTTACTAATGTTGATGCAACAGAAGCGGATCCATTAGCACAATCTATTCTAGAGTATTCTTCAACAGGGAAGACAATACCTTGGGTATGGCATGCTTTTCCAGCAGGAATGAATGAAACAGATGCAAAGCAAGCTTTTCAAGACTATGTATCAGGTAACAAGACATGGATTGAAGTTTTAGAATTCTTAGATACTAAATGGGCTGAAAAAGCTCAATAGTCCTAAAGGTTTGGGCTGATTACTAAAGAGTAATTAGCCCTCCTAAACATTGATTGAACTATATGATCAAGATGCTAAAGCCTAGAGAAATCATATACAATATATAGTAGTTTAAGAGTGGATAAAGTATTATGTATTGTATGAAGAAAGAAAAATCAAATTCTAAGGTTAATCATCATGATTATATTAAATAAATATATTATATAAATTTACATTAACACTGAGGTGGAGCAATGAAGAAAAATGTATTTCATGATCGATTAGCTTTTTGGGGGTTTGTTGGTCCCGTTTTAATCACTTTTATAATGGTAGTTATTATTCCGTTTGCTATGGGATTGTATTATTCTTTTACAGACTGGAGTGCTATACCTGATAATCCAATTAATTATATTGGATTTCAAAATTATATGGAAGTTTTTAACGATGAGCAATTTATTATATCATTTAAGGCTACTATCATCTACACGATGATTTCTGTTTTATTAATTAATATAATTGGATTTACATTAGCTTTATTAGTAACAAGAAAACTTAAAACATCCAACTTATTAAGAACTACTTTCTTTATGCCAAATCTTATAGGGGGAATTATTCTTGGTTATGTTTGGCGCTTTATCTTCATGAAAGTATTTGTAGCCCTTGCTAGCAGCACTGGAATAGGATTCTTTGGGCTGCCTTGGCTTAGTGATGCTACCCATGCAATTTGGGCAATGGCCATTGTTAGTACTTGGCAAATGGGTGGCTATATTATGGTTATCTATGTGGCAGCATTACAAGGCATTCCTGAAGATTTATTGGAAGCAGCTCAAATTGACGGTGCAAATGCATGGCATCGAATTAAAGCTATTATTTTCCCACTTGTGGCACAAGCTTTTACTGTAAGTTTATTTTTAACCATATCAAGTTCTTTCAAGATGTTTGATGTCAATGCAGCTTTGACGAAAGGAGACCCTAGTCGGTTAACAGAGTTATTGACTTTAGAAATTTATAATAAAGCCTTCATAGAGTCTAAATTTGGTGTTGGGCAAGCCCAAGCTGTCATACTGTTCTTATTGATTTCAGTAGTTTCTTTAACCCAAGTTTACCTTAGCAAGAAAAGGGAGGTTGAGATGTGATGCGTAATAAAAAAATCCAATTAATAATCTTAGAAGTACTAGGTGTTTTATTAGGATTACTTTATATATCACCCTTTTATATAATCATTATTAATAGTTTCAAAAGTAAAAAAGAATTTTTGCTGAATACACTTTCATGGCCAAATGAACTTTTATTGGATAATTATTTAAAGGCTATGGATAAAATGGGTTTTTTAACTGCTTTTAAGAACTCGTTAATTGTTACAGTTTTGAGTTTGTTGTTAATAGTCATTTTATCATCAATGGCGGCATGGATGTTAGCCCGTACTAAATCCAAATTAAGTAATGTAATTTTCTATTCATTTGTAGCAGCCATGTTGATACCTTTTCAATCTGTTATGCTACCTTTAGTTGATCTGTTTGGTGTTAATAAGCTCAATTTGATTAATACACATTTTGGAATCATCTTCATGTATGTGGGCTTTGGAGCAAGCCTTTCAGTCTTCTTATTCCATGGATTCGTAAAATCTGTACCTATATCTTTAGAAGAAGCTGCTACTATTGATGGATGTAATAAACTTCAACTTTATTGGAAGATCGTATTTCCATTATTAAAATCGATATCGGTAACGGTTGCTATTCTTAATGGAATGTGGATTTGGAATGACTTTTTGTTACCTTCATTAGTATTACAGAAGAAAGAATTAAGAACATTACCATTATCCACTAAGTACTTTTTTGGAGCCTATCAAGCAGATTGGACCCTAGCTATGGCAGGACTTGTATTAGCCATTATTCCAATCATTATATTTTACTTATTAGCTCAGAAGCAAATTATTAAAGGTGTCCTTGCTGGTTCAATAAAATAATATTAGGAAAAGTATTTAAAAATGCTCAGTTCACAAGGTGAACTGAGCGTTTTGATTACAATCTGTAAACAGGATCTATAAACTATTTCTCTTAATATTTTCGATCATATCTTTCTTTAAATCAAACAATTCTTGGGATAAATCCACTGGAACAACATGTGGGTTAACCAATCTTCGTGATTCAGGCCATAAAGTCTCTAGTTCCTTCTGACAAAAAGCACGTATCTCCATAACTGTTGGAGATTGATAGATATTTTGTCCATCTTTAAAAATAGGTTTTAGCAATTCCCTAGCTCCATAAGCACCAGGTTTAAGGGTCATTCGCTTCCATGTATTATTTGGGTCAAAAAGTGTCAACGGTTTTGAGGCATCAATCTCTTCATGTGCTAATGTTATAAGATCAGCTTTAATTTTTCCTGTTGCTTCGTCATATATACGATAAATTTTTTTGAGACCTGGGTTAGTTACCTTTTCTGGGTTATCAGATAATTTAATCTTAGGTATAACCTGACCATTTTCATCTTCTTTAGCAGCTAATTTATATACGCCGCCAAATGCGGGGCAATCCGAAGAAGTAATAAGTCTAGTTCCAACACCCCATAGGTTAATGGTTGTACCCTGTTGTTTAAGGGTACTTATTAAATACTCATCTAGATCACTAGAAGCACTGATGATAGCATCATGATAACCTGCTGCATCCAACATCTTTTTAGCTTCTTTAGAGAGGTACGCTAAATCACCACTATCTAAACGAATCCCATATTTTTTAGGCTTGATACCCTTTGCTTTAAGTTCATCAAAAACCTTAATAGCATTTGGCACACCTGACTTTAGTGTATTATAGGTATCAACCAATAGAATACATGCATTAGGGAAGGTTTCAGCATAGGTCCTGAATGCAGTTAATTCATCGTCAAAACTCATGACCCAGCTATGAGCATGAGTACCTGATACAGGGACACTAAACTTTTGTCCTGCTAGTACATTAGATGTGCCTGTGCAGCCACCAATTACGGCAGCTCTTGCTCCATATAAACCTGCATCTGGTCCTTGGGCACGTCTTAAACCAAATTCTAGAACACCATCGCCTTTAGCAGCCCAACATACCCGAGAGGACTTAGTAGCAATGAGACTTTGATGGTTAATAATATTTAACAAAGTTGTTTCAATGAATTGTGCTTCTAGTAGAGGCGCTTTTACCCGGATTAAAGGCTCCTTAGGGAAGATGACAGAGCCTTCTTCGATGGCATAAATATCTCCTGTAAATCTAAATTCTTTTAGGTAATAAATAAAGTCTTCATCAAAGATATTTAGTGATCTTAAATAATCTAATTGTTCATCAGAAAATCTTAAGTTTTCAATATATTCGATAACTTGCTCTAAACCAGCCATGATAGCATAACTGCCTTCAGAAGGATTGGTACGGTAGAAGAGATCAAAGACCACTTCTCTATTAGCTTTTTCAGCTTTATAATAACCTTGCATCATGGTTAATTGATACAAATCAGTGAGTAACGTTAAATCATTAGGTAACACAACTTTTCTTCCTTTCTTATAGGATCAACTTTAGCTGTATCCCATGAATCTATATAAATTGAACTCATTATACCACAATATAAACTGTCACACAACAGTGTCAATACATATGTCTTTCCATATAAAGTGAAAAGAGATTCCACTTTATATTCAACAAAATATGACTTAAATATATAGACTATTCTATTGGAAAACTTTATAATTATACAAGTAATCTAAAAGTTAATTTAGCGTTATAGTAACCTAAAGAACTTTAAAAACTTTTGAGATATACAATATATATTGTTAGAGGTAAAATAATGGACAAAGAATTATTGACTAGAAAAAGCGCAATTATAACACTTTGTGTTATTTGTACATTCTTATGGGGAAGTGCATTCCCGGTATTAAAGATTACTTATAGAGAATTAAGTATTTCTGGCGACGATGCTATATCTCGTATGATTCTTGCTGGTATACGATTTTTCCTAGCGGGTATCTTATTATTCATCTTAACAAAGGTTCAATTCAAAAAGATTGAAAGACCTTCAAAAACTGTATTGAAGCAATTATTTGTCTTAGGTATATTTAATACAACGATACAATATTTCTTTTTTTATAATGGGTTAGCCAATACAACTGGGATAAAAAGCGCTATTCTTTCTTCCTTTGGCACATTTTTTGTAATCATTGCAGCTCATTTTGTTTATCATAATGATAAAATGAATTTGAGTAAAGTTATGGGCTTGATCCTTGGGTTCTTAGGCATATTTGCTGTTAATTGGAAAGGTACATCAGAAGGTTTAGCCATGGATTTCAGTTTCTATGGTGAGGGGTTTCTTATCTTTTCAGGCTTAACGTCAGCATTTGCAACACTGTATGCTAAGAAGCTGGCCAAAGATATTAATCCAATTATAATGAACAGTTGGCAGTTTTTATTTGGATCAGCGATATTATTAATGTTAGGTCTTATTGCCGGTGGTGGATATCATCTACAATTTACCTTTTTAGCAGTGGTACTTTTAATTTACTCAGCTTTTTTATCTGCAACAGCTTTTACGATTTGGTTTAATCTACTGAAGTATAACACTGCTAGCTCAGTAACCATATTCAAATTTTTAATCCCCGTATTTGGAAGCATATTGTCAGCTATCCTTATACCAGAAGAACATTTTACTTTTATGATCGTAGTCGGTTTAGTTTGTGCTTCTTTAGGTATCTATATGGTTAATAGAAAGGTAGCAGGCTAAATTTGTATGTAATTTCCTTATTGACATCAAGTCATAAAGTTGATAAAATTAATACTAACTATAGTAGGTTAAATGCGACGATGGAGACGTGTTTTTTGCAATTTTCATCTACAGAGAGCTGATGGTTGGTGTAAATCAGTGTTGATGTAAAAAACAAATCACTCTTGAGCAGTACCTCTGAAACATAAGTAAGAGGTTACCGGTAAGCCCCGTTATAGGCAAAGGTTTGTTTGAACCTAGTGAGAGGTCGTGTATGTGAGTATGCGACAATTAGGGTGGTAACGCGTATATATACGTCCCTACGGAGTCTTCCGTAGGGACTTTTTAGTGTAGTAAAAAAGGATCAAGGAAGGCTTTGGGATTAATAAGTATAAATTTACAAGATATTTCCAACAATATGCATAAGCCTACTTAAATGATATAGAAAGGTTAGGAGGTATTCCTATGTATAAAAAAGTTTCGACGGATTTAAATTTCGTTGCACGTGAAAAAGAAATCCTAGATTTTTGGAATAATAATGACATTTTTCAAAAGAGTATTGAAGAACGAGAAGGATCACCAGTATATACGTTTTATGATGGTCCTCCAACTGCTAATGGTAAGCCACATATCGGTCATGTGTTAACAAGAGTTATCAAAGACTTAATTCCTCGTTACCAGACAATGAAAGGTCATAAAGTATTAAGAAAAGCTGGATGGGATACACATGGTCTTCCAGTAGAGTTAGAAGTAGAGAAATTATTAGGTTTAGATGGTAAAGAACAAATTGAGGAATACGGTTTAGAGCCATTTATCAAAGAATGTAAAGAGAGTGTATGGAAATATAAAGGTATGTGGGAAGATTTCTCAGGAAAAGTTGGTTTCTGGGCGGATATGGATGATCCATATGTAACATACCACAATGAATACATTGAGTCCATCTGGTGGGCGCTTAAGAAAATGTGGGAAGAGGATTTACTATATAAAGGCTATAAAATTGTACCTTACTGTTCACGTTGTGGTACTCCTTTATCATCACACGAGGTAGCTCAGGGTTATAAGGACCTAAATGAAGAATCTGTATATGTTAGATTTAAAGTTGTGGGAGAAGATAAGACTTACTTCCTTGCTTGGACTACAACACCTTGGACACTTCCATCAAACGTAGCTTTAGCTGTTAATCCAAATGAGACTTATGTTAAAGTCGAATCAGAAGGCAATTACTACATTCTTGCAGAAGCTTTAGCTGAGAATGTCTTAAAAGCTGAATTTACAGTAGTAGAAACTTATAAAGGTAAAGATCTTGAATACAAAGAATACGAGCCATTATTTGATTTCGTTAAGCCTAATAAAAAAGCATACTTTGTTGCATGCGCTGATTACGTTACCTTAACAGATGGTACTGGTATCGTTCATACAGCTCCTGCATTTGGTGAAGATGATGCAAATACTGGACGTAAATATGACTTACCATTTGTTCAGTTAGTTAACGAGCAAGGTACATTTACAGAAGAAGTTCCATATTGGAAAGATACATTTGTAAAAGAAACAGATCCAGAAATCATCAAGTATCTTGATGAAAAAGGGAAACTATATAAAGCGCTTGAGTATGAGCATAGCTATCCTCATTGCTGGCGTTGTGATACGCCACTATTATACTATGCTAGAGAATCATGGTTTATCAGAATGACAGCAGTTCGCGATCGCTTGATTGCTAATAATAAGACAATTAACTGGTTACCAGCCGCAATCGGTGAAAAGCGTTTTGGTGATTGGTTAGAAAACGTAATTGATTGGGGAATCAGTCGTGACCGTTATTGGGGTACACCACTTCCTATCTGGGAATGTGGCTGTGGTCATCGTCACGCTATCGGAAGTATTGAAGAATTAAAGTCAATGTCTGATGATTGTCCAGAGGATATAGAATTACACCGTCCTTATATTGACGAAGTGCATATCAAGTGTCCAGAGTGTAGCGAGGAGATGACAAGAGTTGAAAATGTAATCGACTGTTGGTTTGATTCAGGAGCTATGCCTTTTGCACAATGGCACTACCCATTTGAGAATAAAGAAATATTTGAAGAGAACTTCCCAGCTAATTTCATCAGTGAAGCTGTAGATCAAACTCGTGGATGGTTCTATTCACTATTAGCTATCTCAACAGTCTTATTTGATGAAGCACCATTTAAGAATGTTATCGTCCTTGGTCTTGTGCAAGATGAAAATGGACAGAAAATGTCAAAGTCAAAAGGAAATGCAGTAGATCCATTTGATGCTTTAGATCGATTTGGAGCAGACGCAATACGTTGGTATTTCTATACAAACAGTGCACCATGGTTACCTAATAAGTTCTATAATGATGCTGTGGTTGAAGGACAACGAAAGTTCATGGGGACATTCTGGAATACTTATGCCTTTTATGTTCTCTACGCTAATATAGATGAATTTGATCCAACTCAATATGAACTTGATTTTGATAAGTTAGGTTTAATGGATAAATGGTTATTATCCAAGCTACAAACAACTGTTAAAGAAGTTGATACGTGGCTAAGTAGTTACCGTATTACAGAAGCAGCAAAATCATTACAAGTATTTGTTGACGAAATGAGTAACTGGTACGTAAGAAGAAGTAGAGAAAGATTCTGGGCTAATGGTATGCCAGAAGATAAAGTGAATGCATACATGACGTTATATACAGCTTTAACTACTTTAGCGAAGATTTCAGCACCATTCGTTCCATTCATGGCAGAAGAAATCTACAGAAACCTTGTGGTTACTGTGGATAAGTCAGCTAAAGAATCTGTACATTTATGCGACTTCCCAACGTATAAAGAAGAATGGATCGATAAAGAGTTAGAAGAAAATATGGAAGAATTACTTGAGGTAGTTGTTCTAGGTCGTGCTTGTCGTAATTCAGCCAACATTAAAAATCGACAACCAATCGGTAATATGTATGTGAAAGCAGAGAAAGTTCTTCCGGATAACTATGTAGATATCATTACGGATGAATTAAACATCAAAGAAGTTAAGTTTACTGATGACGTTCGTGATTTTACCACTTATACATTTAAGCCTGATCTTAAAGTAGTTGGACCAAAATACGGTAAACTTGTTGGTAAGATTAGAGGAGCTTTACAGGGTATAGATGGTAATGAAGCCATGGATCAATTAAACGATGATAAGCCGCTTACATTTGATTTTGATGGTGAAGCCGTTGTATTAGCTAAAGAGGACTTACTCATTGAATCCACTCACAAAGAAGGTTTTGTAACAGAAGCTGATAAAGGAGTTACTGTAGTATTAGATACTAATCTATCAGATGAACTTCTTGAGGAAGGATTCGTAAGAGAATTAATTAGTAAAATTCAAACAATGCGTAAGGAAGCTGAGTTTGAAGTTATGGATCACATTCGTGTATTCTATAAAGATAATGAAAAAGTTGCTACAATCATGGAAGCAAATAAAGAATATATAGCAAGTGAAGTGCTTGCAGATGAGGTATCAGAAGGTTCCGGTGAAGGGTATCAAAAAGACTGGAAGGTTAACGGAGAAGCTGTTACATTAACAGTAGTAAGGGTATAAAAGAATAATTTCTCAAAGCCGATAAACGCTACAAAGTTTATCGGCTTTTTAAGTTTTTATTGATAAAATGAATTATGTTCACGTATAATGTAAATACAGACAACTACATTTAAGTAAATATGTCAGCATATTCAGCAGATTATTATGAAGTTTAAATAAGGGACATGTTAAATGCATTAAGATAGGTAGTAGAAATGAAGTTGGATATAAATGCAAAAGTTTTAAAGGAGGTGTTTTATTTGCCAAAAAAAATAAAGGACTTAGAGAAGAAAATACTTGATAGTGTTACTAGTATATTTTTAAATGAAGGCTATGAAGCAATTGATATGAGAAGAATAGCCAAAGAAGCTGGCATAGCAGTGGGTACACTCTATAACTACTATCCTAATAAAAAAGATTTAGTAAGTCACTTATTTAAGGAATTATGGAAGGAATCTATAGATAATCTACAAAAGGTTATTGATAATACATCTATTTTAAGAGAAGAACTTGTAGTAAAATACATTAAAGCTTTTTATGAAGAAATGAGTAAAAAGAATGGGTTAGGCCATGAATTAATGCGGCTTGAGTTCCAAGAAACTGGAGATTTTCATAAGATGAAATGGGGTACAGATATATTCTTATCTCTGCATATTGTACAAATTAAAGAGTTGATTCAAAAGGGATATGCATTAACTGATGAATCTATTGATAAGTTAGATTTAGATATGCTTGCATATGCCATAGAAGTTATGCTGATTGGTTTTAAACAATATGAGATGGCAGGGGCACAACAATATATCCTGTTTATGAAGAATGTTTTAGATGCCTATGTACAACAATATCGTTAGAAAGGGGTATATGATTGGATATACAGTTAGTCATGGACAGTACGGCAGACTTATTACCAGAACTTGTAAAGAAGTATCAAATCGATGTATTACCCTTAAGAGTTTTGATTGAAGATACGGAGTACGTGGATGGGGAGACCATCACCACTGAACAGGTTTATGATTATATGAAGCAAGGTATTTTTCCAAAGACTTCACAAGTAAGTATTGAGAGAATTATGAATTGCTTTGATACCCATTTAAAAAAAGGAAAGGATCTCATTTATATAGCTTTTTCATCACAGCTATCGGGAACTTATCAAACAGCTGTTATGGTAGCTGAAGAAATGAAAGAAAAATACAGTGATCGAAAGATTACAGTTATAGATAGTAAAGGTGGGGCAGCAGCAACTGGGTTGACAGTTCTACAAGCAGCGTTAATGAAGGAAGCAAAGAGAACATATGAAGATATCATCGATAATGTAAAATACTTAAGCAGCCATGTAGAACATATCTTTACTTTAGCAAGTTTAGAATGGTTGTATAAAGGTGGTCGCTTATCAAAAGGTCAGGCAATCATAGGGGATATGTTAAAAATAAAACCTATATTGCATGTTAAAGATGGTAAGATAGGGTTCTATAAGAAAGTTCGAGGTCGTAATAAGTCTCTAAAGAGCATTGTAGAAGAGGTTACTCGCCGCATGGGAAGTTTCAATGATCAGATTATTGCTATTAGTCATGCTGGTGATTTAGAAACAGCGAATAAAGTAAAGCATCTTATACAGGAGGCTACGGGTATAAGCAAATTTATGATCAATAATATTGGACCTACATTGGGAACTCATTTAGGAATTGGTGGCGTTGGCGTTCTTTTCTACAATGAGAAACCAGATAAATATTATGATGAACCATCCTTAAGCTAGGATATAATAAAAGGGGCACATGAATAGATTGATTCATGTGCCTTATTGACCTTATTCTTCTGGTTGAGGAAGCTGTTTAACGTTTTTTGAGTTTTTATTAAATCTTATAAGAATAACAACACCAATGAGTATAAGTAAAATGGATACTGTTATATCGTCAAAATTATGATAAAAGCTATCAATGAAGTAATCTTTCATTAAATACATCACTTCATCAAGGAACTTGAATGCTCCTAAAAAAATAAATACATAACCGATAATTTTCTTGTTGATCCTTTTTGTAGCATCTAAACTGTTATAGTTGATGATAGGATGATCTTCAACAGGGATTCCTTCTTTATGTTTACGTATAGCATTAATTGCATCAAAGAAGCTATAGAAGTAAAGGACAACTAATAGAAGTCCTAGGGCTTCTAATACGTTAACAAATGAAATAACTGCAATGGTGCCCCAGAAAAAGAGCATGATTTGAAGTCCGCGATTCATTAAGCCGATATACATCTGACCTGCGCCAGGAATTAATGAAAATAGGTATGCTAGACCTCTCTTATACGAATGATTCATGTACATTCCTCCTTTAAATATTCACGGTAATAAATACCTTAAAATAGTTGTGATAGAGAATTCAACCAGTCAAAAAGGTTGATTATTAATCCATTAGAAAATAATGCAAAGTAAATACCGGCAGCAATCAGACTTTGACCAAAAAGCTTCATAGAAAAACCGTTCTCATGGACTGATTTGGATGATAATTTCATTATAGCATCCAAAGATAGATTACAGCGAGGTATGCCATTTTCATGATTACTCAATGCATCGAAAAGGTTCCTCATCTCCTTTAAATTTTGATCTAATTTCTTATTTGTTGTAAGTTCTTTCTCAAATAAATTCTTTTCAAGAGGAGTAAGTCGATCCTCTAGATATCGATCAACTAATATGTTGTCATCTTCATAATGCATTACCTTCACCTCCGCTATAATAGTTTTTGAGTTGTTCCTTAATTTTTCGACGACCACGATATAATCTGGTTTCAATTGTTTTCTCACTTAGTTCTAAAATTTCACTAATTTCTTTATAGGATAAGTGATTAAAGTGGTAGAGGATAATGACTGACTTATAAATTTCGGGTAAGTTAACAATGGTGTCGTGTATCAATGCCTGTTCTTCTTTATATATAACAGCTTCTTCAGTAGAGTGCTCTGTTCCATTTATCTCCAGTTGCTTTACTGGCAAAGGAGTCTTCTTTCTGGACCAATCTATACAAGTATTATGTGCAATGCGATAAATCCAGGTAGATAACTTAGAAGATGCATTAAAATGAGCAATATTTTTAAAAATTTTAATAAAAATCTCTTGAGTCAAGTCCTGAGCTTCAACATAGTCGTTGGTATACTTATATACAAGGGCTAAAAGAGACTGTTGATAAGTTTCTAACAGGCTGCGATATGCTTCTGGTTCTCTCTTTTTTAATTTAAGGATCAGCGTGTCTTCATTCAACAGATCACCCCGCATTTTTTACATATAAATCAATATCTCCGTGAGTAGTGATGATATTAATGTCAGATGTACCGTCGCCTATTTTGCCAGAATAAGTTTCCAGATTTGTTTCTTCGTTGATATTTAAATCTAAGTCAGTATCAATATCACCATATTCTGCTGATAGATTTAACTGATAATCCTGTTTGGGGATATTGACGCTTACATCATCGTGTTCAGTCTTAATATAGAGATGATGCAATATATCGTCTTGATCAAAGTTAACTTCTGTGAAACTGCCATTAACTGTTACGTCAGAGATACCTGCCAAGTAGGCTTCGCCGTGTGAAATATTAAGATTAAAGATACCTGTAATGTTTTTAGCGGTTGCATCACCATGGCTGTTTTTTAGCCTTACATCACCTGTAACATTTTCTACAACAATAGGATCGTGTGAGGTTGTTGCTTCAACGTTACCGGCGATATTATAGATGGCAGTTTCACTGTGTTGATTGGTGACATAGACATTACCACCAATATCATCAACTAAAACATCGTCATGGGAGTTATTAACGGTTAGATCTTTTTGGATGGAGTGGATACTTACATTACCATGTGCATTATCAACTTTCACAGGACCAGATATCGCAGCAACTTCAACATTACCGTGTCTATTTTCAATGGTAGTACTAAAATCTTCTGGTACAGTAATCACAAAAGACATGGAAAAGGAGTTGAGGTTAAAACCATTGCTATTTGGTAAGATGGATTGAATATTTATTGTATCACCTACATAAGTCAAGTCAATCAAATTATCTAGATTAGGTGTACCATCTATCCAGTTATTATAGTGAAGTGTTGTCGCAACGGTTATATCATCTACAGCATCACCTTTGATGTAGACTTTTCCCATAGAGTTATCAACTTCTATGTTTGTATAATCACCTGAGGCAATAGTATATGTTTTTGAGACTTGCTCAGTAGTAAATAGATCATCAAAATCATAGAGCTTATTAAACTGTACATCACCTACATGATCAAAGAATTCAGTAATCCCAGCAATGGTGAAAGCAAAGCCGCAGACAAGAAATAGAGTAATGATGCTTTTACCACTAACACGTACCTCTACATCTTTATAACGGTTGGTATAATAGATAAATTCCAAACCCAAAACGATGAGAATGACCGCGATCATCATGGAAATAGCTTTAAAAACATCAAAATCATAAAAGTTCCTTGTCAACATAATAATACCCATACCAATGAAGCTGGTTGCAACAGAGAAAACTCCTATTTTCTTATTCATAATTTTCCCTCCTCATATATCAAATTTTTTCTCTTTGTAATATTAGACGGCATACATTTGAATATCCCTTCAAAAAGATTTAAATATTTTTTAAGATTATTTAGCATACTTCATTTGTATTATTGAAATGAGTTATTATACTTAAATCATTACCATTTTTTATTATAAATTCTCATAGGATAATCTCTTATAACAAGATATTCGGTCAATTAACTACTTGTATTGTAACTTACCTATTCCAGTTTAATGCGGTGTTATCCACTTTGTACTAGCCAATTCTTAAGAAGGACAAGAAAACTAGGTAACTTTTCTACTATACCTTCATATATTATAAAGTATCAGCTAAGGAATAATCAAAAAATAAATTAGTCCAACTTTGCTAGTGGGATAGCAGACGCAATTGGCAATTTATTTTAGTGGATCCTAGTAGGAGGTTTTAAGGTGGAAAAGTATGCTTACAAACAACCTAGATTTTATCCATTTATACCTTATTATCCTATGATGTGGCGTGCTGGACATGAGCAAATGCAGAAGGAAGAGTCTAAGCCTAAAGTCCAAATGCCAGAAGAGGATGTGGACGGTTTAGATGAAATGGATATGGCATATATGCTTCAATTATATCCAATACTCTGTAAGAAGATCTATAAGTACGTCAAAGAGATGTGTGATAAGATGGAGCATAATGGAAGTGCTATGTACGATGAACTACCAGATAAAGAGACTCTCATTAGAATTGTTGAAAAAATCTATGACCAGATGAAAGAAGACCATATGCTGAATGCCCAAGAAATAACAATGGATAGGGCAATGCCAAGACGCTATTATGGAAGTATTTATCGTGATCTGATAACAACTATTTTGCTCGGGGAGATCTTCGGTAATCGTCGAAGAAGATATCGTCGAAGAAGAAGACCTTACCAAAGTGGTTATTATGATGATTACTATGAAGGATACTATGATGGTAATTACTATAATGATTATTACCCCTATTATTGATAATGGGGGTTTACTGAGCAGGGGTGATAAAACCCCTGTGTTTATTTTCTAACCCACTTGTGCTATGATAGATAAAGAATTTATGTTTCGGTAAATAAGTCAAATTTCTAAGGAGGCTAATATAGATGGGAAAAGTATATAGAGAAATGTGGGGAGTAGAAGAACTTATTGTTCTAGAAGCAGGGGGGTATCAGGCGAAAATCATACCAAGTGTGGGTGCTAATGCTATTGCCTTGAAAAGTGTGGACAAGAATATTTCGATTTTAAGACAGATAGAAGATATTGAAGATTTTAAGGCAGCCCCTGGCGTATACGGAACTCCTTTGTTGTTTCCACCTAACCGAATTGATGCAGGAACATTTGAGGTTAGAAATATGCGGTATCAATTTGAAATCAATGAACCCAATCACAATAATAGCTTGCACGGTTTTCTTGCAGATCGGCCCTTTGAGATAGATGAGATTAAGATAAGTGAAGAAAAAGATCAGGTATACGTATCATTGGTTTTTATTGCTGATGAAAGTACAAGCTTTTATCAATATTTTCCTCATAAATTTACTTGTCGACTAATACATATATTATCAAGTGAAGGACTCAAACAGATTGTTAAGATAGAAAATAACGATAACAAAGCAATGCCTGTGGGCGTTGGATACCATACAGCAATTAATCTTAATTTTGTTGAAGGTTATTCAGCTAAAGATGTTAAGTTAGTGATGTCTGTAGGAGAGAGAATCGAACTTAATGATAGAGCACTACCTACAGGGAGATATATTGAACTTAATGAAGACGAAAAACTTATGAGAAATAGTGGTCAAAGTCCTATGTTTAAAGAACTGGATGACCATTATACTGTAGATGCGTTATATATGGAAGATGGAAGTTTCCATGGAGCAATTTTAGAGAATTATGCTACGGGGAATCAAATTATTTATGAAGCAGGTGAGAAATTTAAGCATTGGATGCTATGGAATTGTGGTAAAGAAGGAAGTTTCATATGTCCTGAACCTCAGACTTGGTTAGTGAACGCTCCAAATAGTGATTTGCCTGATGAAAAAACTGGTATGATTATTCTCGAAACAGGAGAAGTTTTTGAGGAATATACCAAGTTATCATGTAGATAACAATTGAATAATTGCTGTATTAAGTTTGGGTTGTAATATAATTGAAATAAAAAAATGGAAAAAAAGTATTGACAAATCCTTCAATAAGCGTTAAGCTTTTAAAGGAAATTAATTGTAAATAATTAATAATTTTTATAGAAAAGGAGGTAGAGTTATGAATAACGTAACAATCAAATTGAGAGGCTACAACACATCCGATTTTAATAACAAATTTGATGGTTCACAATTACAAGTTAATAATCTTTATTTTTCTAATAGCCCTGCCTCAGAAGGACGTATTCAATAGGCGTTTTTATGTGTTACTTTAGCAAGAGAGGTATGCCGTGGGTTATTCCCACGGCTTTTTTGACCTCATTTTGAGTTATTTTATGCTAAATAATGAAAAACGTGTATGAAAGCGAGGTTATTATAGCCTCGCTTTTTTGTTACCTTCTGAGAAAGAAAGAAAATTAAAAAGATTATTAATATTCTATATATGAAGGGGGACAGTGGTATGACTAACAAAAAAATGAGAAAAGTGATTAAGTTTTGAGAAAATGAGTTATTGATGACGAGAAGAATGAAGCAGAGGGGGAATAACAGTGATTAGAGTTTTTAAATACGCTTTGAAGTATTGGTATATATATTTATTGGCAATTTTATTTTTGGTCACAGCAACGTTTCTAGATATGTTCAACCCACTCATTACACAAAGAATTGTTGATGAGGTTATTAGAGGAGAACAATATGGGTTATTTAAAGATTTAGTATTATTATTAGTCGGGATTATACTTGCGCGGATTATCTTAGGCTACTTGAGAGAGATTCTATTTGATTATGTAGGTGTAACTGTAACATTTGATTTAAGAAAAGATTTATTTAAACACTTACAGTCCTTATCCTTTAGCTACTTTGATGGTATGAACACAGGCGAAATCATGTCAAGGATAAAAGAGGATGCGGATAATATCTTTAGAACCTTTAGTTTCGGAGCGATGTTAATCATTGATCAATCCCTGTATTTTATAATGGCTTCAACTTTTATGTTGATCCTAAACTGGCAACTAGCCTTAGCATGTTTAGCCATTGTACCTTTTATCGGTATGCTAGCTATGAAATTTGAAAAAAAGATCGGTGAGGTATACGGTAAAATCAGTGATGAAACAGCACAGCTTAACACCATTGCTCAAGAGAATATATCTGGAGTGAGATTAGTTAAAGCATTCGCAAGAGAACGCTATGAAATAAATAAATTTTTATCCCATAATAAAACATATTACAAACTCAATAATGAGCATGCTAATACGATAGCTTACTATTTTCCTAAGATGGAGTTCCTAACAAATATGTTAATTATTTTGGTAACTCTAATAGGTGGTATTGTTGTAGTAGGTGGAGATATTAGTATTGGTGTTTTAATTGCTTTTAGTGGTTATATCAATATGATCATATGGCCAATGCGTATGCTGGGTTGGTTAGCGGGAATGGTGGCTGAATGTCGTGCATCTATGAAGAAACTAGATAAAATATTCAATGCCACATCGGAGATCATAGAGAAAGAAGATGCTATTAGTTTAGAAGAATGTACAGGCGAAGTAAAATTTGAAAATGTAAGTTTTACTTATGGTGAAGAGAATTACGTATTAAAGAACATTAACATATATGCAAAGCCTGGTGAAACAATTGCTATAATGGGAGCAACAGGATGCGGAAAAACATCCATTATCAATTTACTTACTCGTTACTACGATGCAACAGAAGGTAAGATTACCATGGATGGAATCAATATTAAGGATGCGACATTAGACAGTTTACGTAAGCAAGTATCCGTTGTCATGCAAGACACCTTTCTGTTCTCTGAAACCATTGAAGAGAACATTAGGTTTGGAAATTCTGAAATATCTAATGAGGATTTGATTGCAGCTGCTAAAAAAGCAGATGTACATTCCTTTGTAGATAAGATGAATGATAAATATGAAACAGTTATTGGTGAACGTGGTATTGGTTTGTCAGGTGGACAGAAACAAAGGATTTCCATAGCTAGAGCCTTAGCGGCTAAACCAAAGGTGGTTATCTTTGATGATGCCACATCAGCCTTAGATATGGAAACAGAGGGAAGTATTCAAGATGCTATACGAGGCGAAAAAGATGTAACAAAGTTTATTATTGCCCATCGTATTTCGGCTGTTAAGGATGCAGATGAGATCATAGTCATTGATGATGGTGAAATCGTTGAAAGAGGCACACATTTTGGATTACTCAATAAAAAAGGTAGATACCATGAAATCTATCAACAACAATATGAAGGATTAATTGATTAATAATAACATTGTATATGATGTTATTGAAACAGTTAAAGAAAATTTGGAGGAATTAACATGAACGATTGGAATATAAATTTATATACTTTAGGAACATATATGATTAACCGCTCTGCTGACGAGATACTTTATAATAGGTTTTCCATGGGAGAGTCATTAATGAATCGAGTTCTATATTCAGAACAAATAAAAAGAAAAAGAAAAAGGCGTAGATAAGAGGAGGAATTAGTATGCAACAATTTGAAACTTTATTATATTATAATGCATTTATTAGAAGTGATTTAATGGAAGACAAAGCCTTTAGTCGATTATCAATGGGTGAGTCTATCCTTAGCCGTCGCAATAGCAGTCAACTATTAAAGAAAGATGCTTATAAAGAAGAAAAGTAGTGCTATTTCATGATCGGGGGTGATGACCATGGCTAAGAACATGGTAAAGCAAGATGAGAACATAGTTAGCTATTCTAAGAAAAAATTAATTAGACGTCTATTCACATATATGAAACCTTATAAAAAGGAGATCATTCAGACATTATTACTAACAACATTGATTGTAGGGGTAGACTTACTCAACCCCTACTTCATGAAACTTGGGCTAGATTATTTTATACCAGATAATGACCTGAAATTATTGGTTATCGTAGGAATAATGGTAATCGGAGCAAACATAATATCCATGTTCTGTTACAAAAACAGAATATCTATTATGTTAACTGCCAGTAACAAAATATTGATGACGATACGTCAAGACTTGTATACCCATATTCAGAAATTATCCTTTAGTTTTTTTGACAGTCGTCCAGCGGGTAAAATACTTGCACGTATTATTGGAGATGTTAACTCATTAAAAGATTTATTTGTAAACAGTGTTACACAATTAATTCCTAACTTCATCAAGATGTTTGCTGCACTAATCATTATGTTTGTTATGGAACCTAAATTAACACTTATATCATTAGTCATGCTACCACTATTGATAATAGGTATGATTATAGTTGAGGTATATGGTCATAAGTTGTGGCAAGAGTTTCGACAAAAAAACTCCAACTTAAATGCTTATACCCATGAGAATTTTTCAGGGATTAGAGTTGTTCAAAGTTTTACGGCTGAAGAACGGACCCTTGGTAACTTTGTTAAGCTGCTTAGAGAGCATAAGTTATCTTTTGTAAAAGCTATTTTATTAGGTAATTTATTTTGGCCCATGGTAGAATTATCATGGGGAGCTGGTACGGTAATTGTGTTTGCTTATGGTGTTCATACTTTGCAAACAGGTGGTGACATCTCTATTGGAACCCTTGTGGTGTTCACAGCTTACATCTCTATGTTTTGGCATCCAGTTATGCAGATTAGTAATTTTTATAATACTTTGATTACGAACATGGCTGGTGCAGAGCGTATCTTTGAAATACTAGATGTAGAGCCAGATATCATTGATGAATCAGATGCTAAAAATATGCCTGATGTGAAGGGAAATATAAAGTTTGATCATGTAAGCTTTGAATATGATAAAGATGTTCCTGTTTTACATGATATCAACTTGGACATTCAAACAGGTGAGACCATAGCACTTGTTGGACCGACTGGAGCTGGGAAAACCACCATAGTCAATTTAGTTAGCCGATTCTATGATTCTACATCAGGTCATGTTAAGGTAGATGGTATTGATGTAAAAGATGTAACGATAGAGTCTCTAAGAAGTCAAATGGGTATTATGACACAAGATACTTTCCTATTTTCGGGTAGTATTAAAGATAACATTGCTTACGGTAAGATCGGAGCAACAGATGAGGAGATAATAGCAGCTGCTAAGGCAGTAAAGGCTCATGACTTTGTTATGCGTCTAGAAAAGGGGTATGACACAGATGTTAATGAACGGGGATCTCGTCTATCAGTTGGTCAAAGACAATTAATAGCCTTTGCACGTACCATGTTATCTAATCCTAAGATATTAATTCTGGATGAGGCTACTTCAAGTATTGATACACAAACAGAAAAATTAGTACAGCAAGGTATTCAGAGTTTGCTGAGTGGAAGAACGTCATTTGTTATTGCCCACCGACTAAGTACCATTGAGAAGGCAGATCGTATTCTTGTTATAGATGAAGGTGTTATCAAAGAAGAAGGAAGTCATAAACAGCTTTTAAATAGGAAAGGTATCTACTATAACTTGTTTATGGCACAGGTAAAAAGTATATCAGCCTAACAAAGCTGATAAGAAATATTGTTAGATAAGTTACTGCGATTAACATATTGAACTTAAGTATACTTATCTAAAGAAGTTAAGTTAAAAATATAAGATGAATAGTATTGTAAAAGCTTGGAAATAATGATGATGGTTATTTTCAAGCTTAATTTTTTATGATCTTATAGTAAATATGAAGCTAGTCTCTATTCTTCCTTTACAAAGGGAAGAATATTTGATACAATAAAATTAGGTTTTTACAAAATTATTAACAAATTATTAAATCCGATTTTACCTGGAGGCAAAAGAATGTCAAAGTTTAAGAACATGCTAAAGATATCCGTTATAAAATTTAGCAAAATGGAAAAAAACCTAAGAGAAAACATTAAAAAAGTATTAACAACATCACAACAAAAGATGAATTTAAATAAAATCCAAAAAATCATGAGCAAGGATGCTATCTTAGCCAACAAAGGAAAGATTGCTATTGTTGCTGGTGCGACAGTTTTGTTAATAACTGGTGGACTTACATTAACTTCTGTACCTGAGCTAGATAATGAAACGAGTCAGATACTGTCTACAAGTCTTGTAAGTACTGCAAGTGGTTATGATGTTTATTTTGAGAATTATTTGGTTGGTTCTGTTGAAAACGCAGAAGAAGTTGATCAGCTATTAAGCGAGGTTATTGGACAATTAAATATGAAGAATAACCAAGTATATGCTTTACCAAATGCCTTAGAGGTTAAGACTTCTTATGACCAATCAGCAGACTTATTAGACAATGAAGCTTTTAAAACTGCTTTATATAAGACTCTTGAAAGAAATATTGATGAATTATTAGTTCAAGCATTTGTTATTGAAGTTGAGAATGGTACACAAGTCACATTGGATAACTTAGAAGATGTTAAACATGCATTAACAAGGGTAACTAGTCAGTACCTACCTGAAGATGAAACCTATGAAGTAACTGAAGTTGATATAAACAATGATGCTAGCGATGCTATCGTTATCGAAAAGGTAGAAGATGCTGAGGAATTAGCCTTAGCTACTGCACAACCTAAAATTGCTCGTACATCAGGTTCTGGTGATGAGGCGTATATGTCTGCTTCAATAGAACCATCACCTGGTATAGAAAATGAAGAAGTTATGGATGAAACAGTGCCAGATGAAGGTGTTCAAGAAGTTGGTTTTGTAGATGCAGTTAAAGTATCCACAGTATTTGTTAAACAAGATAATATTGAGACAGTAGATGTTGCAGTAGATACTTTGATGGACTTTGAAGAAGAACAAGTTATTTATAATATTCAATCTGGTGATTTTCCAGGGAAAATTGCAGAAGATCATGGAATGGGATTATCTGAGTTATATGCATTAAATCCTGATTTAGAGGAAAATGCAAACAAGATTCAAATTGGTCAAGAAATTACAATTACTCAGCCAGATCCTAATCTTTCTGTAGAGACAAAAGAACGCATAACTTTTGAAGAGACATTTGAAACTGAACCTTTATATGAATACGATGATACTCAATATACAACTTATTCTCGCGTTAAAGATGAAGGGTCAAGCGGTGTCAAAGAAATTACTGCAAATATTGTGAAGGTTGATGGTATAGAGGTTGACAAAGTGATTGTTAACGAACTCGTTGTTGAGGATCCAACGCCGAAGGTCATCGTTAAAGGAACTTTAACACCACCACAATTTATTAACCCTGTTCCTAGCGGAACCTTTACATCTGGCTATGGTTATCGTTGGGGTTCGATGCATTATGGTATTGATTTAGCAGCACCTTATGGAAATAACGTAAGAGCCTCTGCTAGTGGTACTGTAGAACATGCAGGATGGATGAGTGGTTATGGTTATTTAGTAATTATTAATCATGGTAATGGCTATAAAACTTACTATGGACACAATAGTAATCTATATGTTTATGTAGGTCAATATGTTGAGCAAGGTGATGCTATTGCAGCTATAGGTAGTACTGGTAATAGTACTGGTAACCATTGTCATTTTGAAATACGATATTATGGTGAATTTAAGAATCCTGCGAATTATATCTATTGATTGAATAATATATGATGGGAAAAATCCTATTAAAAAATTAATGACCCCGAGGGAAGCCTTGGGGTTTATTGACATGGATTGTCAATGGAAAAAGCTTTAATTTACCAATGAAATTTGATACAATAGAATTATATGTATATTGAAATAGGTATCTTACATATTATGAACTTATTTTATGAGGGTTTATATGAGTTCAAAATGTGTACCTTTATTAAAAAAATAAGATGCATTTATAGTTATATAGAGAGAGAATACTTTAGAGCATTAAGAATAATCTGAGGACGGTGATTAGATGAGTCAAAAAGTACTAATAGTAGATGATGAAAAAGCAATCGTTGATATCTTATCCTTTAACCTAAAGAAGGAAGGTTATGAAGTTGTAACGGGGTTTGATGGAGAAGAAGGCTATGATAAAGCGCTTAAAGAAAATCCAGACCTTATCTTATTGGATATTATGATGCCCAAATTAGATGGGTTACAGGTATGTAGAAAACTTAGAGAAAAAATGAATACACCAATTATCATGTTAACTGCACGAGCTGAAGAAGTTGATAAAGTATTAGGCTTAGAGCTAGGTGCAGATGATTATGTAACCAAACCTTTTAGTGTAAGAGAATTGATGGCTAGAGTAAAGGCTAATTTAAGACGCAAAGTCATTGATGTTCAAGAAAGCACCAATAAGAATGTTTTAAAACTAGGTGATCTTCAAATTGATACAGATCGTTATGAAGTGGTAAAAGCAGGTGAAGTGCTTGAGTTAACTTTAAGAGAATATGAATTATTAAAATTCTTAGCCACACAAAAAGGACAAATTTTCTCAAGAGAATCAT
Organism: Vallitalea okinawensis; assembly: GCF_002964605.1. NCBI lineage: Bacteria > Bacillati > Bacillota > Clostridia > Lachnospirales > Vallitaleaceae > Vallitalea > Vallitalea okinawensis. Next base: position 286,163 of record NZ_PQDH01000006.1, on the reverse strand, counting down.
TATTAGAACAAGTTTGGGGTTATGAGTATTACGGTGATGTTAGAACAGTAGATGTTACGATTAGAAGATTAAGAGAAAAAGTTGAAAACATACCTAGCAAGCCAGAATATATATTGACTAAAAGAGGAATAGGTTACTATTTTAATGAAAAATGCTAGTTAGGAGATCTTAATATGAAAAGTATCAAATGGAGATTGGTTGTTTTATATGTAACCTTAATATCCATTGTCATGATCATATGCGGTACTTTTATTGTTAGTCAAATTAAGTCTAAGTCTTATGGTGATAAATTTACTGAACTGGAACGTGTCGCAGAACGAAGGATTACCCTTTTAGAGCAATCTGAGACGATTGTTGATGATGCTCAAGTTGCTAAAAATATGAAAGACACTTATGAAACGAGTGTTGAATATTTATATGCTACGCATAATGTTTACGTCAAAAAGATTCAGGGCTCAATTATTTACCCTGATTCAGTAGATTTAGCAGAGGAAGTATATAAAGAATACAATAAGAAACTAAACACAATAGCTCAGGTGAAATCTGTTGAAAATGGACAGGAGCTCACATCAATTATTGAAGTAGATGTCATGGGAGAAGTAGGTTATGAAGATTATGCTGCCTACGCAACCACTTTCGACTTGGATGGAGATGGTACCCTTGATTATACCATGTATGTGGAAACATCTTTGGAAGAGGTCAATGAGAATTTATCAGAATATGTGAGAATCATCATTATATCTGTTATTATATCTGTAGTTATCTCAGCAGTTTTAGGCTTCTTATTTGCAAACACTATAACACGACCAATAGCAGCTTTAACAAGGTCCGCTAAGAAGATGGCAAAAGGGAATATATCTCATGAAAATAATGTGATTGAAGTAAAGTCTGATGATGAGATTGGTCAGTTAACTGAAACCTTTAATCACATGGCTATTGAGCTTAATAAGACACTATCAGCAATAACCAGTGAGAAGAACAAGCTTGAAACCGTCTTTGCCCATATGGCAGACGGTATATTGGTGTTTAACTCAAAAAATGAGCTGATTCATGCCAATCCTGCTGCTTATAGTATGTTAGGACTAAAAATTGCAGATAAGCCATTTGGTAGTATTTTTGAGCCATTAGATAGTGAGATTAATTTTGAAAGTTTATTAGAAATGGATACGAATTCGTTACAAACATTTATGCTAGCTATTAATGATCAATACATTAATGCGTGCTTCGCTACATACATTGACAAAAGCAACGAGTCTTTTGGATTAATAACAGTTTTACAGGATATGACAGAGCAAAAGAAGCTAGAAGAAATGCAAAAAGAATTTGTAGCTAATGTATCACATGAATTGCGTACGCCATTAACGACCATTAAGAGTTATACAGAGACTTTATTAGCTGGTGCATTAGATGAACGAGATGTAGCAGAAAACTTCTTGCAGGTAGTTAATAATGAGTCTGATCGTATGACTACACTAGTGAAAGATTTGTTGGAATTATCTCGATTAGATAATAAGCAAATTAAATTTAATATGAAAACCATGGACTTATCTCTACTTATGGAAGATTGTTATGATAAGTATAAAATACTTGCGGATAAGAAAAATCAGCAGATGGTCTTTGCGAATAAAGATGACAAGTTCCATATTATCGGTGATGCTCATAGAATAGAGCAAGTTATTAAAAATATTATTAGTAATGCGGTTAAATACAGCCCAGAAGATGCTACTATAAAACTTAATATGCGGCAACATTTTGATATGGTCCAAATTATCATCGAAGATGATGGACTAGGTATTCCTGAAGAAGATTTACCACGTATCTTCGAACGCTTTTATCGTGTAGATAAAGCTCGTTCAAGAGCTATGGGAGGAACAGGTCTTGGATTGGCGATTGTTAAGGAAATAGTAGAACATCATGGCGGTCATATTACAGTGGATTCAGTTTATGGGAAAGGGTCAACTTTCTGTATAAATCTACCGATAAGAGATGTTATTTAAAAGTTATAATGCTGTAATAATAGCGTAATAATAATAATATATAATTGAATTGTAATATGTTGTAATATAGATGGGGTGAAAGTATGCGTAAGTTGATTTACACAACAGTAATATTCATATTCGCTTTGAGCTTGTATACGATTAATGCAAGTGCTGCTACCCCTATGTCTGAAAAGGCTGAAAAACTGCAGCAATTGATTCAAGAGGATAAGGAAGCTCTTTTAGAGCAACTTGATGCAATAGACCAAGAATTTTATACCATCATTGCCAGCGAAGATGGAGAAGAAAACTTAACCGAAGAAGAGGTTGAGGAAAAAGAAATAGAGTACGATCAAATGAAAAATGATGCCATTAATACCATCGGTGAAAATGTACTTTATTTAACAGAGGGTTTTGACAATCTGGAAACCTCTACATTCAATGAGAATAAAACTTTATCAATGGAAGCTTCTGAAGGAACAATTCTTGAGATTTATGTTATGGATGAAGATGGTAACCAGGCAATGTCTATTCAACCATCTATCATTGGTGCTTCTGAAATGTATGATATAACTATCGAGTTAAATGGTATTGAATCCAGTTCCGATTTTACTGAAAGAATTGATAAAATCAATCCATCTAGTGAAGAGTTAAAATATATCATTATTATCTATGTACGTTATGATGAAGATGAATATGCAAGAGAGTTCATCGTTAATCGTAAATCAGAAGATACAAAGAATTATCTAGAAGGCTTTGATGTGATAAGAGTTTTAAAACCAGCTCAAGAGGTTAATGATCAAGGTGATCACAATGAACAAGTTGCGGAATAATTTATATACTGTTGTTTTAATGTTATTAATTTTTACAAGTGTTTATCAGACAGGAAGGTTATGGTTTGATGGTATATCAAACTATAACCCTTTTTCTCGTGATGTTATTTTTGGTACTTTTAATACGGTTTCCTATGCTTCAAAAGGTAATGATAGTACTTATAATATTACACAACCACAAGAAATGATTGTGTACTTATCATCCACTGATCCAAGTTTTGCTGTTATTGAAAATTCAGGTGGGGACTATAAAACACTTTATACAAAATCTCTTGAAATATTAAAATCTTTTACCAGTACTGAGCAACAGATTTTAGATGTGGACTATGATGCTTTCTGGGAAGGGGTACAAGGGAGTCTAATCTTTAAGTATGACTATGTCGTTTCTAATGACATTTATAATAAGGAAGTTGACATCGATAATAAAATAGACATTAGTCTTATAGGTGGAATTGATACAATTGTTATTGAACTTATTAAAACTGCAAATCAAGATGTCCATGTCTATCTGATTAATAGCGAAAATAAGCAAATGATTCAATTAACACAGACCATTGATTCTGCTCTATTTAATGAGCTTTATAAAATTGAAGATAAGGTCATTTATGACGAATATTTTGATACAAAAGTGAATATTGAATTCGCTTATTTGTCAACTGAAAAAACGAATAAAAAGCAATTTGAAGGCCAAAACTTATTCCTCAGAGTACCGAGATCCATAAGTTCCTATTATTTAAAAGACAGTCAATTCATCGATATAATTAAACCTTTTGTAGCAAAAAATAAAGTTGATAATGATGAGTTTTCTGAGTATGCCCAAAGTTTCTTTAATCATCTACCTCAGCATACAAAAGATGAAAACGAACAATATTATTTGTATTGGGATAGCAGTGCAAGTATAAAATATAACATAGACGGTTTATTAGAGTATAATCGTACTATAGACAGTGATGTTAAGTTACAAGAAATATCAAAGGCTTATGATGTAGCTATGGACTTCATGAAGCAATATTCAAAATGGAAAGAATTTTATTTAGTCAACTACGAAATTGGATTGGCAGAAGAAGTAACATTCTACTTTGAATATCGATTAGATGATTACCCACTACTTATTGAAGGTTTAGATCAAATTGGACTTACATACCCAGCACAAGTAACTGTCAGTGGTAATCAAGTAGAAAATGCTAAAATGTATATGATTCAACTTGGAGTTAACGGTAGTAACAAAAATATCAGTTCTAAAGACTATTATAATGATGTTTTAGACCGTGAAGCTGTAAAAGATCATATTGAAGATATATATATCGCCTACGTAACTGAAGTTGGTGAAGAAAATATTGAAATGAATTGGATTATTGAACTTACTGGATCTGAAGAAAATATAAAAGTTCCTATAGAGTTGGAGGAATAATATGGAGTGGATAAAAATTAAAAAATATTTAATCGCTATCTTTTTATTCATTAATTTATTTTTATTTGGATTCAATTACCTTATTGAAAGAAATAGGTATACATTATCTTCAAATGACAATAATCTATTAAAGGAAGTTGTATCCGATAATGGTATGCCAATTTATACAAAATACCCTAATGATTTTTATCCTATGTCCCAGCTTATGATGCAGGAATATCATTTTAACGAAAAAGAAATTGCTGACCAAGTTTTTACTGCAGAGTCTAAAGTAAGCAATTATGATAATGGCAAAACAACATATACTAATATTAATAACGAAGTTGAAAAATTAATTTTTGATCAACAACGGATTAATTATGTCAATGAAGATGGGAAGTTTGATATTAATGACAAAAACAATATTCGTGATGAAGCCATTACTTTAGCCAAAAAGTTCGCCTCTTTATTAACTAATGATGAGTATGATTTTGTATATCTTGCTTATGATATGAAGAAAGAAAATGAAATTTACGAAGTAACATTATGTGAAGAATATAAAGGTAACAAAATCTTTAGTAATTATTTAAAAGTTATAGTTACTAAAGAGGGGATTATTGAAGCAGAATATGAACATTATGCACCTACTGGGTACTTAGGAAGTGAAAGAGAAATTTATCCAGTTGATGAAGTATTATATAATGTATTATACTATATTGAGGAAAATTATGAAAATGCTAATTTTGCATTAGAAGATATAGATAAAGGGTATTATACGAATAACATTATCATTGATTATGAAGCTACAGCAAATCCAAGTTATCGTATTCCTTTAATGAATCTTAATACAGGACAATCACAAATCATTTTTGTTGATGCATATACCAATGAAATTACGAAGATTATAGATGAAGAATCCTTCTCTAATGAAATTACACAAAATTAACAAAAATTCAGCTTTAATTTATGCAATTTTAATGATATAATATATAGATGGGGAAAATATAAAATTTGAGGTGCAAGAATGGATCAATTGATTATAAACGGAAAAAAAAGACTAAGTGGAGATGTTTCAATAAATGGTGCTAAAAATGCTGCAGTAGCTATCATTCCAGCGGCATTGTTAGTTAATGATGTATGTATAATAGAAAATGTACCCCATATCGAAGATGTAAGTAATCTTGTAACAGCTTTAAATTATTTAGGGGTAGATGCAAAATTTGTTGATAACAATACATTAAGAATAGATAGTCGTAATATGGAAAATGTTTGTGCAGATTATGATTGTGTAAAAGGTATGCGTGCATCTTATTATTTGTTAGGAGCTTTATTAGGTAGATTTAATCGTGCTGAAGTATCCTTTCCAGGTGGATGTGACTTTGGGACAAGACCTATTGATCAACATATCAAAGGTTTTAATTCTTTAGGAGCTGAAGTTAATCTAGAACATGGAATTATCCAAGCTGAGGCGAAAGAATTAGTTGGTACGAGCATTTATTTAGATGTTGTGAGTGTAGGTGCTACTATTAACATAATGCTTGCAGCAGTTAAAGCAAAAGGAACTACAATAATTGAGAACGCAGCAAAAGAACCTCACGTAGTTGATACAGCCAATTTCTTAAATAGTATGGGCGCTAATGTTAAAGGTGCTGGTACAGATGTTATTAAGATAACAGGTGTTGAAGAATTACATGGTGCTAATTATATGATTATACCAGATCAAATCGAAGCTGGTACATACATGATCGCTGGTGTTATTACTGGTGGAGATGTTACCGTAAAAAATGTCATTCCTAAACACATGGAAGCTATTACAGCTAAACTCATTGAAATGGGTGTTAAGGTAGAAGAACAGGATGAAGCTATACGAGTAATAGCTGATGAACCACTAAAAAGTATAAGATTAAAAACATTACCCTATCCAGGATTCCCAACTGATATGCAACCTCAAATGGCAGTACTTCTGGCTAGTGTAGATGGTACAAGTATTATAACTGAAAGTGTATGGGAAAGTCGATTCCAATATACTGATCAATTGAATAGAATGGGAGCTAAAATCGTTGTAGAAGGTCAATTAGCTGTCATCGAAGGCGAAAAAGAGTGCTTATCTGGTGCAAAGGTAAAAGCAACAGATTTAAGAGCTGGAGCTGCAATGGTAATTGCAGGACTTATAGCTGAAGGAGCAACAACAATTACAAACGTAAAATACATCGATAGAGGCTATGAACATATGGTTGAAAACCTTGAAAGACTCGGTGCTGATATAAAGAGAGTAAAACAAGACGCATAGTTGAAAAACTATGCTTTTTTCTTTTATAAAAAAGAATAAGTATTATTATGTCATATTAGAAATATGTCCCAGGAAATAATTTCACAAAGTCATAGGAGTGTAGGAGTCTTTATGAGAATAACAATCATATCTGTAGGAAAAATAAAAGAAAAGTACCTTAAGTTAGGTATAGATGAATTTAAGAAACGACTTAGTAAGTATTGTAAGCTGGACATGATAGAAGTTGCAGATGAAAAAACACCTGATAATATGAGTAGTGTTGAAGAAAAACAGCTGAAAGATAAAGAGGGTAATAGAATTCTAAAGCATATTAAAGGGACAGAGTTCGTCATATCACTAGCTATTGATGGAAAGCAATATGCTTCTGAAGAATTAGCAGATTGGATGCAAAAATTGGCTGTTCAAGGTAACAGTCATTTAGTATTTATCATAGGCGGTTCCATTGGTATATCGGATGAAGTGTTAAATCGAGCTAATGCCAAACTAAGCTTCTCTAAAATGACCTTCCCTCATCAACTTATGCGCTTGATTTTATTAGAACAAGTATATAGAGGATTTAGGATTATTAACGGTGAACCGTATCACAAATAAGTGAGTTTTTTATGACAGGGTTGTGTGTGCCTTGCCTGTGCTTACCAAAATCCATCACTTTTTGGAAGAGAAGATGTTGAATTTTGGTTTACAAAAAATGTTATGTACCGAGTAAAGGGGTTTTTGTGATGAAATCATTTGTGCAGTATAAACTATTTCTAATGTGTGATGGTGAACTATACCATGAGTTCATATCTTATTAAATCTACTTGAATTAAAGACCATCCCTTAATGAGATGGTCTTTGATCCACATGAGTTTGTTAGAAAGTTGGGTTGCTATTATTGATACTTCCTCCTGTCATTAAGAACAACAGTCTTGAGAAAGTATCAATTGGTTGGATTGCGTCCCAGTGTTCTACCAGTTTTCCATCTTTTAAACGAAATGTATCAGTAATAATGAAACCTTTATTCTCATTGCCCCTGTGCTTCGCCGTCATTGTGGTATGACTATGCAAGAGAATGAAATCACCATCAGCATATATTCGCTTCACATCAAAAGAATATTCTGGGAATCTTTTGGTCAGTGTTTTCACATAACCAATAAGTCCTGATATTTCATTTGGTATAGCTCTGTTGTGTTGTGTGTATGAACCATTACCATATTTTTTTATCGTGTAGTCAAAGTCATGTTCATTCATCAAATGTTGAAAGAAGTCCACGACGATTTTTGCATTTTCTGTTTCTTGTTCTGTCCAATTTTCTTGTAAATGTTTGTTGATATCAATTATTGGATATCTTTGTGATTGACTCATTATAAGCCTCCTATTCTCATTTATATTTTTTAAATTGATATAGTAACCTTTTTCTGAGGAAAATAATTAGACCGGATTACTTATTTATATATTAATATATTTTTCATTTATTGTCAATGAGAATTTGTCTAGATTTTCATTGACAATTATCGAAAGAAGAAGTAGTATATAAGTAAACCGGTCTTATATTTGGTTAGGAGGAAATATGTCAAAATACAATAGAGAGGAAATTCTGCAATCTGGTGTTGAAATTCTAACGATGAAGGGGTTTTCAGGGTTAGGCGTTCAGCACGTATTAAAATCTTGCGGGATTCCCAAAGGATCCTTTTACAATTTCTTTGAAAACAAAGATGCATTTGTTATCGAAGCAATAAAGCTTTACAACAGAAAAGTAAAATTCATTTTGGAACAGATAGATAATGATAGCACTATGAATCCCATTGAGAAGATTACGAAGTATTATTCTATTTCGAATGATTTCTTTTTCAATAACGGCAACCTTAGAACATGTCCTATGATGAATATTGTTTCAGATGATGTGGAAAATGAAGCCATTGTCCAGTTAATTCATAGCAGTATAGATATGCACAAAGGTTTCATAGCAAAATGGATTGAGAGCGCAACGACCTTGGAACTCATCTCAAATCAAATAGATCCTGTTCGATTGACACATATGATTTATGATAACTATCATGGTGCAGTATTGAGGATGAAATATGAGAATTCAGAGTTACCACTCAACAACTTCATTAGTAATGCACTACCATTTTACTTAAGGTAAAGTGGTTATATTTTCTCAACACTAAGTAGACTGGTCTAAATAAATTGAAAGTAAGGAGATGAGTATTATGAATTTCGAAAATCTGCAAGTATCTAAAGCACTAGAGCTAAGAAACATGACAATCAAGAATAGAATTGTAAGATCAGCGACGCATAGTATGCTTGGTAATCTTGATGGGACCATCAGCGCAGATGAGCTTAAAATGTATGATGAGTTGGCATCCAATGAAATCGGGCTCATTATTGCAGGACAGTTTTTCGTTTCAAAGGACGGTATTGTTGCACCGGGTTCAAATGAACTGATTAATGACGATCATGTTAACCATGCAAAAAAAATCAAGGAAATTGTAGAGCCGAATGACACGAAGGTTATTGCACAACTCAACCATGCAGGTATCGAAGCTTATTCACAAGATCCATTCGGACCGTCTAAATTTAATCTAGAAGATGGTAGAGTTGCAAGAGAGATGACGATTGATGAAATTACTAGAGTGAAAAGTGATTTTATTGACGCCGCTGTACGTGCACAAAAATCCGGAATGGATGGTGTGCAATTACACGCTGCTCATGGGTATCTTTTATGCGAATTTCTGAAGCCATCTATCAATAAGCGTACGGATAACTATGGTGGAAGTTCAGAAAACAGATTTAGAATTGTACGTGAGATATTGGAAGAAATTAAAGAAGCCTGTGGGAAAGCTTATCCAGTGTTCATAAAGATCGATTCCAATGATCTGATAGAAACTGCTACGTATAATGAGGATCTAGATTACATGATGTTTCAGTTTGAGACACTTGGTATAGAAGCGGTTGAATTCAGTGGTTCAGATTTCGCAACGAAGAAATATTCTGATCATAATTATTTCTTGGATCGTGCCCTTGAGATCAAAGGTGATAGGAATATCGCGACTATGGTTGTTGGGGGTGTAAGAAACTTCAATGATATGGAAACTGTATTAACATCAGGTATAGATATGGTTTCATTGTCTAGACCATTTATCACTGAACCAGACCTTATTACACGTCTAAAAAAGGGTCAGGAAAAATCACGTTGTGTTAGCTGTAGCAAGTGTGCGTCTGCTGGTAGAAAAAGATGTATTCTGAATACGCTTTAAGTTATTAAGGAAGGCCGTATGATTTCTGATTTAGATCATACGGCCTTCCTTAATAAATCATAATTGGGCGATCTTGTTGAAACCGATGATGATACTGTTGATTTAGATTATGCAAAAAAATATGTCACCTACTTGAATAGCCTTGCTCATGTATTGTAGATTTACTATGTGAGGCCGCGTTAAAGTACTGTTTTGAATTCTCTGATGTTTTTAGTCCTCCATCAACTATTATAGATATTAAAACTTCTTTCGGTAATGTACTCATAAAAAATCTCCTCTCTGGTTTTAATTATTATTCTAATTATCACCAGAAAAGAGATTTATTTTTCACTAAAGCACAGATTTTATTACATTCACAATTCTTCATGAGTTAGCCGTAAATAAAGATAATTTTATTTTGACGTAGAATTTAGGTATTAATATTTCCTACCTTAATGCTTATTTCAATCAAATAGTTTTTAGATCCACTAGTTGAGGCTTCATCGAGTACAGGTATTTCATAAAAAGGACTACAGACTTCATATTTTTTACTATTGATGAAGTTAATGAAATTATTATAGATTGTTGATATGTTTTCATTACCTGCACAATAGAAAGTTAAATATGTTCCTTTTTCTTTTACGTGAAGTGATTTAATTCCTTTTTTAGATACTAATCTAAAGTAGTATTTATTGTAATTATTGAAATCTAGATCTCTACCACTTTTAAAATCTAAAATTTTACCTAAATTATTGTAAGTATCAATGTTGTTTTCAAAGCATAATCTTTCAAGATTTGCTATGCTATAAATTATATCTTTCTGCGATAAGTTTGATATATCTTCAGTTGTAACTAAAAACTGCTCTTCACACTCTATCATATAGTATTTATTAATTTCTACTTGCAGAGCTTTTTCGGTTATTACTTGAGTATTTTTCATAATATTTTTAATATGTTTTAGTTTTTTAATTTTTTTATTAATGATTTTTTCTTGCTCACCCAATAGGTTTAATAGTTCTTTTGGGCTTCTTTTTGATAAATAACTTTTAATTTCCTTAGAAGTCATTCCTATTTCTTTTAGAGAAACAATAAGGAAGAAAACTTCTATTTGTTCTTCTGTATAATATCTATACCCATTGTCATCTCTGAACGCAGGTTCAAATATTTTCTCTTTTTCATAATGAAATAATGTGTTTTTAGTTGTATGGCAGATTTTCGCAAATTCACCAGTTGAAAACTTTATTCTAATAATTATAAATACCTCCTTGACTATATTGTTACAATATACTTTACAATGATTATAGTAGCAAATATACAATGAAAAATCAAGATAGGAGGTTTTACAACAAGCCCTTTAAACCAAAATTTAACTTAGTCATACTATCAAGATTAGTGATACCAACAGTTATCATTATTAATCGAAGTATCTGTTAACAGAAATACGAATGTATATGATCAGGCAATAACGGCTTTAATCTATTTTCTTATAGTTATTTATTTATGAGATTAAATATTTTATTATTAATTTCTTTACTACAATTACAAACAGCAAGACTTCATTTCTTTTATCACTAATGAGAACTCTTGTATTTGTTTTAATTGGAAATCTATTATTACCTAAAATATTTAGTATAGATGGCATATGGTTATCTGTACCGACAGCTGAATTATTATCAATTATGTTATTATTGTTTTATTATGTGAAATACTGGACAACAAAAAAAGAAAAGGAGATTTATTATGAAATCAAAAGATTTAATTAAAGAAGTACTTAACAATCAATTACTTATGACATTATCAACTGTTACAAGAGAAGGGAACGCTAAATCAAGATTATTAGAATTTGCAATAAATAACGACAATAACGCTTTATACATTCTCACACATAATCAAAGTAACAAAATTAATGAGATTAAATTTAATGAAAAAGTGTATATAACAATATATAGTGGTGCAAATACACTTGATGAAATAGCTGGTATTTCATATATTAATATAGATGGAATAGCAAAAATCATTGATGAAAAGAAAGAATTTGAATTAGGAACTAATCTAGTGTTTGAAAAGTATCCAATGTTAAAAGATTTCCTTACAGACCTTACTGAGATGAATCTAGTTAAAGTTATATTTTCATCTGTATTCGTACCAAATGAAACTGGTATGATGGATGAGATTAAATACTAATAGTTAATAAAAAGACTAGCTCTCATTGGATTTCAGTAAATTATTTCTAGCTTATACTAAAGGTAAAAAAGGTGATATAGCTTTATAAACAGACATGGGGACAGGGTCTTTTCTTGTAAAAGAAATTGGTCATTCAATATCAGACAAATCCCTGTCCCTCTGTCTGCTAAATACAAAGAGTAATGCAAAACAGCCGTTGGATGCAGTACGGTGAGCCATATCATAAATAACGGCTTTTTTTGAATTTGCTTTTCATACCTATATATAATGGAGTGTTATTAAGAACTAAAACTGATTAAATAGGCATGATTGCGTTTAAGTAAATAAATAAGAAGTTCTAGAGAGCCAATAAGAGAATAAACATCTTATTGGCTCTTTAAATAAGTCAAGTGTAGATACTATCTATAGAGTGCAAGTCCGAACACAGAAGTGATATAACATCAATTTTACTATTCTTGGTGCCATGCAATTGATAATCATTACACTTATAAAGAAGGATTGACATTTTGAGAAATTATGTTATTATAAAAAGTGAACTATGTTCAAAGTTTGAAAAGAGGTGATACTTATCTATAAAAAAAGTGCTAAAACTGAAAAAAGAAAAGCAGATAAAAAGCAAAAGATTTATGAAACATCATTAGAGCTTTTCTTAGAAAAGGGTTATTATAATACCTCTATCAGAGATATTATTTCCAAATTAGATATCTCTATTGGAAGTTTTTACAATTACTTTGCTAATAAAGAAGAGTTATTCCTTGAAATTTATGAGGATTTCTCCAATAGGATATTTCAAATAGTTTGGAAAGCCACTGATACATATCTTGAAAAACCTTTGGAATATATTGTTAGAAGCATTTCAATAACTTTATTAATGATTCATAAATATAGAAGAGAAGCCATTCTATTAAGACTAAAGGAAGTAGGAAATAATAAGTTATTTGAAGATAATGTTAGGAAATTTACAGAATATGCTTATTTAGGTACGGAAAAAACACTAGAAAGATTTCGAGATAACCACAATCTAAAAATTATGGATATAAAAATAACTGCGATATGCTTCATAAGTTCTATTGACGCTATTATATTATATATGTTAAAGAATGAAGTAGAACAAGAAATCTCTGAACTTGCTATTCCACTTATTAGTTATAATCTAAACTCGCTAGGTATTGATTTTGATAAAAAAATAGTAGAAACAATATATAACGAGTTAGAGAAAAAGTTTGAGTCAGATGTCTTTTTTACTAATGAATAATACATAGTAAGATTTGGTTTGATTGATAAAATGAAAGAGTTTCTACAAAATTAAAAATATTGGGATTGAAGTGACAAATGTAATTAAGCAATAAGTAACAAGATACATAAGAAAAAATAAGGAGGACAAGTAATGAAGAGAAATATTATACTAGGTATATTAGCCACATTATTGGTAGTTATAATCAGTGGGTTCCATTACCTAGAAGTAGATGCAAACGGTTACGTAGATGGTACAATTACCATAGACGAAACATTTACTTCTGGTAGTCTAGGAGATGCAATAGAAACTGTAGTATCTGATCTTGATGCTGTTACATCCTTAACAATCACAGAAGGAGTTGTCAATAGCACCGACTTTAATTGGATTGGTGCCAATCTGATTTATATTGAGAAGTTGGAAATTATTGAAAATGCAACAGTGGATAGTGGAACGGACTCATCGGTAGATACGGATACTGCTGACAATACCGTGCGAGCAAATAGAATTATGACTGTAGGGGAATTTGAGTATTTAACAGAAATAACAATTTCATCAGCTACAGCCCTTGGGGAATATGCTTTTAATGGTTGCTATGAATTGGAGGAAGTGTCTCTACCTAACGTTGTTACAGTTGGTAAGGGGGCATTTGATAGCACCAATCTTACTAGTATAAGTTTACCCTTGGCTACAACTTTAGGAGATAATGCATTTGCTTACTGTTTATCATTGAAGAGTGTGTCGCTACCCAATGTTATCACAGTTGGCAATGGAGCATTTACATATGCCGAGGAGCTCACTAGTGTAAGTTTACCATCAGCTACTATTCTGGGAGATGAAGCATTTGCTTACTGTGCATCATTGGAAAGCATAGACCTACCCAAGGTTATCACAGTTAGTGATGCAGCATTTGCATGTGACAATAAACTTACTAGTGTAACTTTACCATCAGCTACAACAATAGAGGATGAGGCATTTATTGACTGTGAATCATTGGAGAGCATAGATCTACCTAAAGTAATTACAGTTGGTAAAAGTGCGTTTAGAGATAATTATAGCCTTAGTAGCATAAACTTGCCATTGGCTACTACCATAGAATATTATGCATTTGATTCATGTAATGCATTGGAGAGTGTATCTCTACCTAAAGTAGAAACAGTTGGTGAAGGGGCATTTAGACAGAGTAATCTGACCAGTATAAGTTTACCATCGGCTACTACCTTGGGAGATAGTGCATTTTATGCCTGTGAAGTATTGGAGAGTGTGTCCCTACCTATAGTAGAAACAGTTGGTGATGGAGCATTTGAAGATGCCTATGAACTTACTAGTGTAAGTCTACCATATGCTACTACCATAGGAGACAAAGCATTTAGCGATTGTTTTGAACTAGCTAGTGTGGATATGCCGATGGTAGAAACTATTGGAATTTATGCTTTTGAGTTTAATTGGGAACTAACGTCACTTGAATTTCCAGAGCTTACTAGCTTGGGAACTGGAGCCTTTCTTGAATGTAATGTATTGAAAAGTATAGACATACCAAAACTTGAGATTATTCCAGATTCTGCATTTGAAAATAACTACTCACTAGTCAGCGTAAGCGCAGCTGAAGCTACAACTATTGAAACTAAAGGATTTAAATATGCTTCAAGCTTAACTGATGTATATTTTCCAAAAGTCACTACAATAGGCTCATCAGCCTTTGATTGGTGTAATTCCTTGGTCAGTATCGAATTACCTTCTGTAACATCTATGGATAGTAAGGCATTTATTGACTGTTCTTCGTTAAATGATCTTACTTTGGGTGCAACAGTTCCTAGTGTCCAATCTAATACATTCAGCAACACTAGTACGGATTCACCAACTATTCGTGTACCCTATGGAAGTGCAACGTCATACTTGAAAGATACATCCGATGGTGACGGAACGGATAGTGAATGGTATGGCTGGGCTATATATGAAATGAGTAATGACACTACATTAATTGACCTAAGTATAAGCACAGGAACATTAGACCCAATGTTTGATAGTAATATTACGGAATATACGATAGACGTTACCAATGACATAACAAGTATAGAAGTAACGCCAACAGTAACCAGTAGTGCAACGGTAACAATGGAAGGTGAACAAGTAACAAGTGGAGAAGTAGCAGAAGTAGCACTAAGTGTAGGAGCAAATGAGATAAATATTGTTGTAACAGCCGAAGACGGTAGTACATCGGAGACTGTGATAACAGTGATGAGGGAAGGCAATAATGATGCAACATTAAGTGGCTTGAATATAAGCACAGGAGCATTAGCACCTACATTTGATAGTAGTATTACTGATTATGTCGTAGATGTAACCAATGACATAAAAAGCATAGAAATAACGCCAACAGTAACCAGTACTGCAACAGTAACAGTGGAAGGTGAAGAAGTAACAAGTGGAGAAGCAGCAGAAGTAGCACTTAGCGTAGGAACAAATGAGATAAATATTGTTGTAACAGCTGAAGACGGTAGTACAACATCGGAGACTGTAATTACAGTGACTAGGGCATTTAGTAACGATGTAAAGATAAGTGCTTTGAATATAAGCTCTGGAACACTAAACCCGACATTTAATAGCAATACTACAATTTATGAGATTGATGTGACCAATGACATAACAATAATAGAAGTAACGCCAGCAGTAACCACTAATGCAACAGTAACAGTGGAAGGTGAAGAAGTAACAAGTGGAGAAGCAGCAGAAGTAGCACTTAGCATAGGAACAAATGAGATAAATATTGTTGTAACAGCCGAAGATGGCAGTACAACAGCGGAGACTGTGATAACTGTGATAAGGGCAGGAAATGATGACGCTTCATTAAGTGATTTGAGTATAAGTAGAGGAACATTAGATCCCACATTTGATAGCAGTATAGCTGAGTACAGAGCTGGTGTAGCAAATGGCATATCAAGTATAGAAGTAACTCCAATAGTAAATGACAGTAATGCAACAGTAACAGTCGAAGGAGAAGAAGTAATAAGTGGACAAGCCGCAGAAGTAGCACTAAGTGTAGGAGCAAATGAAATAAATATTGTGGTAACAGCCCAGGATGGTAATACAACAGCAGAGACTATACTCACAGTAACAAGGGCAACTTCGAGTAACAAAAATAGTGGCAACAGTAGCAGTGATAGTACAACAGAAGCTACAGACACTACTGATATTATTATAGAACAGTTTGAAAGCGAAAAAGGGGAAGCAGTAGTCGAAGTTACAGTGGAAGATAATGAGACCATTTCAGAAGATGTATTTGAAACCTTAAAAGAAGAAGGTGGAAAATTAGTTATTGATGGTGACTGGTATCAGTGGGAATTTGATGGTCAGTCAGAAGTTGAAGAGGAAGTTAATGCGGACTTTGAACCTTCTATAGAGATTGTTGATAAAGATGAAGTGGATATAGAACTAGATGATGAAAAAGGCTTTATTATCAAGACAAAATATGAAGGTAAATTACCAATTAAAGCTAAGATAAAATTTAAGGTAGAAAAATTTGCAAATGATCAAACAGTCTACATGTATTATTATAACGAAACAACAGGGAAGCTTGAACTTTCAGGAACTGCAGTTAATGAAGATGGTCAGGCTGAGTTTGAGATTACCCATTGTTCCATTTATACAATCACTGAAAAACCTGTACTTAAAGAAGGATACGAGAATATTGCATATGTTAGTGGGTACAGTGATGGTACCTTCCGCCCAGATCAATCTCTATCTAGAGCAGAAGCAGCAGTTATGCTAAGTAGATTATTAGAGAGTGAAGGTATACAGGGAGAAAGTAAATTTTCTGATACTGATATGTGGGCAGAGGAAGAAATCGTTATACTTAGTGAGTTAGATGTGATTAATGGTTATTCAGATGATACATTTAAACCTAATAATGATATCACAAGAGGGGAACTAGCAGTTATTATGTCAAAGATTTTAGGGCTTGACATAAACGAAGACAAAGCAGGTTTTACCGATACAGAGAATCATTGGGCTGAAAATGCTATTGGTGCATTACGAGAAGATGGTATAGTAAATGGATACAGTGATGGTAGCTTCAAACCTGATGCTGTAGTAACACGTGTTGAAGCCATAGCTATGATAAACAGGGTCTTTGAAAGAGAAGATGATGAAGCAAAGGTTTATGATAACCTATTTAGTGATATAGATAATAACCACTGGGCATTTTATTTAATCATGAATGCAGCAGGACAATAAAAAGAGTATTAATAGATAAGACCGCTATAATATTGCGGTCTTAATTTTTTTATGTTTGCTTACTTTAATAAATACATAGTGTAGTGATAGGAAAATTAGCGCTCCTTAGGTATGCAATGATTTGTTGAGTTCGTAACTATATTTTGCCATATAAAAACCGACCTCTATCAGTTAGATTTTAGGTCTAACTTCTGGGGGCGGTTCATAAGGATAAGTGCTTTTTAAGGTATTTTAATAATTCATTTCAAGATTATTATTATCAGGAATGTAGATATATCTACTTTTCACAAGGATAATCCCGTCACCTTTCAATGAATTTATGATATTCGTAACCATAACTCTCGATGCATTTACGAGATTGGCAATGTCCTGATGACTTAATATAATGTTAATTTTTGTTCCTGACTCAGTCGGTTCACCATGTTCATCAACTAACTTCTTTATTATATTAAGTATTCTACCTTTCACGTCGTTGAAAGCTATATTAGCCATATGTTCAGTGTAAGCGTTTAACTTGTTAGTTAGTTGTTTAATAATTTTTAGAGAAATCATTGGATTTTTTAATAACTCGAGGAAGTCATCTTTTGTACAAACACAAACGAAAGTATCCTCTAGAGCTTTTGCACTAAATGAATGTAAAGACTCATCAAAAATTGTATTTTCTCCGAAAATATCATCACCTTTTAAGATATCTAACGACATTTCTTTACCATCTACTGAAACCTTATATAAAAGTATGCGTCCTGAGCGAATGAAATAGATTTTGTCACATGGCATTCCCTCCATGAAAATTGATTGCCCCTTTTTGAAAAAGACTGGGCGTGCAAAACGCACAACCATTTTTTTTTCAGAATCGTCTAAAGCACTGAAAATCTCCAAGTCCTTCATACATTTAATTTTATTTTGAGTCATCTTTAACCTCATTTCATATTAGTATAAGTATTGCATCTAGTCTTCATTATAGCATAACCATAAGGTCAGTACCAAATGATCAAAAGGGTTCCCAAAAATAACCTTCCATTCGTATATTTTATAAGCAGATACTTTGTGTATATCACTAGTGATTACTGCATTCTACATAAATTATCTTTATACAAGTTCGATGTTGGGATAGAAAAATGGAGACAGATGAATCTAAATATACACCGTTACTGTTCTTGTCGTGGATTGTGCAAATAACCAGGTAGTAATTTAGTATTGAAAGTGTGGTACAATAAATAACAGAAAGGATGAGGTTTGATGAAAACCGGTCTTATGGACAAGATCTAACAGTTAGATTGGAAGCAACAGATACTCAAAAAGTAATAAAACCTGTTTTTGTTGTGGAAAACTGGGGAAATCAATTAGCAGATAGTATTCTTGTAGATGATAAAATTCTTGTTGAAGGTGTTGACTTTAGACAAGGATTAGAGGATGATAATTTAGTAATATGGTTTAATCAAGAGTACGTAAGTTCGACTGTTGTTAACATTGAGAAGAAGTAGTAAGAACTTATGTTTAAGTGATAAGGAGTGGTTACGATGAATTTGTATATGATAAGTTTAGGTGGGAAAGTTAAAGGTGCAAATATTGAGGTTCATGATGTGCAGTTTGTGGTTGCAGATCATATTGACAATACGATGAATTTGGTAAAAGAAAAATGGTATGGAATCCAAGAAAAATTGCATATGGATAGCTATGCCTTAATAGTTGGCGCTAATGGTTATAGAGTTAAATTATCAAAGCAAAAGTCTAATTCGAGTAAAAGACTATATTTTGTACAGATGGGTGGTTATAATAAATCTTTAACACAAGAAGTGCATAGCGTAGGCTTTTTTGTTGCTGAAACACTTGAAGAAGCAAAAAAGAAGGCTTTGAAAGAGGTGGATCTGTTTGAAGAAGAGGGTCATGTTGATCAGGTTGTTGATATTCAATCATGTCTCTTATCGAATATAGAAGACGCACACTATATTGAACTTGAAGAAACTGGAGAGGAATTCGATTTACGTCCTGACTGGTTTGGATATAGAAGGTTAGATAGATAGGTCATGGTTAGTGTTTATAATTGTTAACATCTTAGAGTGTTTGGGTTGACAATTGTGTTTCTAAATTATAATATTATAATTATAGTTCATACTAAATCTCAAGGAGCTATATGTAGTTTAGAACATAATCTAATCAAAAATCCGTTAACAGATACATTTGCACTTATTAGATTAACAATCAAAGAACAGTTAGGAGTATAATATGATTTGGTATCCATATACACAGATGAAAACCATGACAGAACCCATTGACATTATTGGTGCTGAAGGCATTTACTTATATACTAAAGACAAAAAGCTCATTGATACCACGACGTCTTGGTGGAGTGTTATCCATGGCTACAACCATCCTGAAATTAATGATGCTTTAAAGAAACAAGTAGATAAATTCTCCCATGTCATGTTGGGTGGCTTAACTCACGGACCTGTTAAAGCCCTTTCTGAGAAGTTGGTTGAACTCCTTCCAGAGGATCTAAACCATTGTTTTTACTCGGATTCAGGTAGTGTTGGTGTTGAAGTGGCTTTAAAAATGGCCGTGCAATATTTCTTCAATCAAGGTCAAGCTGAAAAGAAAAGCTTTGTTGCTTTAAAATATGCCTATCATGGTGATACGTTTAAAACTATGGCTGTAGGTGATGATGAAGATTATCACCTTGCCTTCCCCGAAAAGGAGGGGATTTATCATATTTCTACCAACGCCAATGAGTTGAAATCTTTACTTGAAGCTAAGCATCAAGAGATTGCTGCTTTTATAGTCGAACCTCTATTGCAAGGTGCTGGCGGTATGCGTATGTACGATATTGATTTTTTGGAAAAAGCTCGACAGATATGTGATGATTACAACGTCTTATTCATATTCGATGAAGTGGCAACAGGTTTTGGGCGTACTGGCCATATGTTTGTTAGTGATTTGGTTTGCCCTGATATTATTGTTTTAGGTAAAGCTCTAACAGCTGGATATATAGGGCATGCAGTGACAATAGCCAGCGATCAAGTATTTAATGGGTTTTATTCTGATCAACCCGAACATGCTTTTATGCATGGTCCAACGTTCATGGGCAATCCTTTAGCCTGTGCTGTTGCACTAAAATCCATTGAAATTTTTCAACGTGAAGATTATTTATCTAAAATTAAGTGGATAGAATCGACCCTCAAAGCTACATTTAAAGACTTCTCATCTGATAAAGTCAAAGAAGTACGAATCCTCGGTGCCTGTC
Source organism: Vallitalea okinawensis (assembly GCF_002964605.1). Classification (NCBI taxonomy): domain Bacteria; kingdom Bacillati; phylum Bacillota; class Clostridia; order Lachnospirales; family Vallitaleaceae; genus Vallitalea; species Vallitalea okinawensis. The sequence goes on along the minus strand of NZ_PQDH01000006.1, from coordinate 265,564 downwards.
TTTGCATTGAAGTTTACGACCCATGTGACTTAAAAGGATTTAAAGATTTTGCATTAGAACATGGTATTCACAGCCGTCCCTTTATCAAATACATGTATGGGATGTTTCCATACATCATAGAGGAAGAGGAACTTTTAAGAGTCTGCAATGTTTATAAGCAGTGGTTTGAAGAGGGTGACCATAAACTATATTGATAAGCTCAATTGTCTATGGTCATTAGAATATCTAAGCTAATTATAGTTTAGCAAGTTCAACGATAGTCTCTCCAACTTCCTCGGCGCTATTAAATGGGAAATGACTATTATTCAGTAGCGTCCCAGCTTGACCTGCTGTGATGATTAATTCACCAGCTTTGCATGTTGTGTCAGCTCCGTTTGGGAATGATCCTAGTAATACATCTGGGGTCTCTATCGGGAACTCTGCATCCTTTAAATGTGCAACAATTTGGTTTTTAATAATTTCACGTACTGACATAATGATACCTCCAATATTTTTTAATCTATTTTCAATTACATCTTTAGTTTAATAGATTTTATTTTTCAATTCTGTAAAGTACTTTACAAAAATCTAAAGAAAATTAAAAGCATTTATCAAATACATCATGTATATCAGATGAATGCTTTTAGTTTAAGTTAGATATTTTGGAGTCAATCCATACTTATCATTTAGTTTCTTCATAGTATTTAGTATTCTACCTTAATATCATTGAATGCCATATTGCCATCTATTCTGAATGACCATTTAGAGTGTTGGTCCAAGGAGTAAGGTAGTTAGAAACAGACCATATCATCAAATTGTTGCACTATATAATAAAATGTTAATCCTTGACGTACAAAGAAATCTTCATATAATTAGGTGATAAGAATATCAATAATTATGTGTCATAGGAGGAACTATGAAGGATTATGTTTTAAAATACAAAGAGCCTGCCCCACTGTGTAATGAAAATCAGAGTGATATAGACCGTTCAGACAATCAAAATGATGGTTGGGAAAAATGGGCATTACCAATTGGTAACAGCTATATGGGGGTTATGGTATTTGGGCGTACAGTGACCGAGCGTTGGCAGTTTACAGAAAACTCATTCTGTAGACCTTCACATGGATGTCGTGAAGGAGGATTAAACAACTTTGTGGAAGTATATTTAGACTTCCATCATGATAAAGTTGAAAATTTTCAAAGAAGTTTGTCATTAAATGATGCCATCACAAGAGTCCAATATGACTATGAGGGGGTCACGTACTCCAGAGACTGTTTTTGTAGTTATAAAGATAAAGTATTCGTATCAAAAATTTCTGCAAGTAAGAAGCAGACTCTGAATTTCACTATCAGCGGTGTAACGCCGTTCTTAGAGTTGGAAAATACATATGAAGTAAGTGGAGATAAAACAGGTGAAGTAAAATACATAAGTAATGAAATGATTGTTAAAGGTACCATGAGCGGTTATCAACTTGTCTATTATGGTAAATTTCATATTCAAAACATAGATGGTGAAGTAATTACAACACCTGAAGGTATTAACATAAAACAGGCAACAGAAGTGATCATCACAGCGTCTCTTGGTACTAACTATCAGTTAAAAGAAAGCATCTTCTTGGAAAAAGATAATAACAAAAAGTTAGTCGATTCTCCTCTGCCTTATGAGAAGGTGGAAAAATGTATGCAAAATAGCTTAGGTTACAGCTATGATCAACTTTTACAAAGGCATTTAGATGATTATCATACTCTATTTAATCGCTGTGAACTTAATCTTTATGGAGAAGATGATGATATTTCAACGGATGATCTAGTCGCAACCTATCGTAGTGGTTTTAATGTGTCACAGTATCTTGAGGAACTTTATTTCCAATACGGTCGTTACTTACTTATTAGTTCATCAAGAAAAAATGCTTATCCTGCCAACTTACAAGGAACTTGGAATAGATATCATAATCCACCATGGACAGCTGGTATCTGGCATAATATTAATGTACAGATGAATTACTGGCCTGCCTTATCAACAAACGTAAAGGAAACTTTTGATGCATACTTAGACTATTTCATGGCCTATTTACCTAGAGCTAAGGAGCAAGCAAAGTTCTATGTAAAGCACAATATGCCAGAAAATTATGAAGGGGACCATGTGGATTATGGTTGGTGTATTGGTACAGGTGCATCACCTTATCATATTGGTAACTGCGGGAGTCCTCTTGAAAATCGAGTAGGGCATTCAGGACCAGGTACAGGTGCCTTTACAGCACAGCTATTTTGGGATTTATATCAATTTACAGAAGATGAAAGGATATTAAAAGAAGTTACATATCCTATCCTTAAAGGGATGTCTACTTTTTTGTCTTATACGTTAATAAAGCAAGATGGTAAATACTTAACTAAGATGTCTGCTTCACCAGAAAATCGTCATAAAGGGGTTCATCATACCACAGTAGGGTGTGGTTTTGACCAGCAAATGACTTATGAGAATTTCAAAAACACACTGTTTTTAGCTGATAAATTAGGGGATGATGGTCCAATTATCAAAAAGATTAGAAATTTAATTGATAAATTAGATCCTGTTCAAGTTGGTGCATCAGGTCAGATTAAGGAGTATAGAGAAGAAACCTATTATTCCGAGTATGGTGATCCTTTACATAGACATATATCTCAACTTGTATGTATTCATCCACTGACGATTGTTAATTCGTCAACACCTGAGTATGTTGATGCAGTTAAAAGAACCCTTGATTTGAGAGGTGATGAATCAACGGGTTGGGCCATTGCCCATCGCTTAAACGTCTGGGCTAGAACAAAGGATGGAGAACGTTCCTATAAAATCCTATTATCCCTTTTGAGAAAAGGAACATTAACTAATTTGTTAGATACCCATACACCTTATCAGATTGATGGTAATTTAGGTGGCACAGCTGGAATTGCTGAAATGCTATTACAAAGTCACGAAGGCTATATTGAGGTTATTCCTGCTATTCCTGGTCGTTGGCATAAAGGGGAGTTTAAAGGACTTGTTGCACGTGGCAATTTTGTTGTTGATGCAAAATGGGAGTGCTGTGAACCAAAAGAAATAACAGTTAGTTCTAATAAAGGCAATAGAGCAGTCATCAAGTCTAATAAGATGCCAAAGACCATTCTGTGTGATGACAAATATGTTTCCTATAGTTACAACAACTCACATCTCACTTTTGAAACAGAAGTCGGTAAGAAATATATCCTTCGGTATTAATCTAAATCCTTAATATAATAACAGAGATGTAAAAGTGACTATCCTATATATTCAACGGAAAAATCAGTATGACTCATTGGAGTTATACTGATCTTTTAATATACTTTTATAGTGGTCGGCAGTATAACAAGCGTTATCATTTGTAACTGCAGTATTGTCATTAATAAACAAGAAAAAGGATAAGCAAAAAGGTTATACTAGTAATCTTAGAGAAATTTTTAAGTGTAAAACAAGCTTATTATTGAATTGAAAGTGTTGGATTAATCTATCAGCTATCTAATCAATTGCATTATTAGCCTATTAGCTTTAATTACTATCCAAGAGTAAAAGCACTTTTGGACTATTTGCAACAACAAATGTTTCCAAAATACTAAATGTTGCAGCATCGATATAGGTTACACTACCATTAGAGTTAACAGTTACAATATAATTATTATCGGAAGAAAGTGCAAAGAATCCTGTAAAGCTGCTAATGTCTAAACGAGTCATTACAGAATAAGCGTTTGTACTTGTTTGTCTTATAATCTCATAAAGATAGTTGCCATGATCAACTACTGATACATATATCACAGTATAGTCATCTGATAAATCACTTTCTGCCACCATTTCTGGTTTTGATGGCTTATTATAATCACCGAGTTCAGTATTTGAGCCATGTGAAAAATTATCATAAACTTTATAAGGTTTAAAGGCTGCTCCATCTTCATCCTTTTGGCCACCTACTTTATATCCAGCATAAACCATAGTACCATCTAAAGAGAGTGTAAGGCTTTTTAAATGTTTCCTACTAACATACTTTACACTTTTAATTATTGTATTAGTTGATACTTCCCCAATATGAAAATGATGACCGTCATGATAGCCTACTATAAAATATTGATTATCAAGGGTAATGACTAAAGAATTAGGTGCAGCGTCTTTTATTTCAAAGTTGTCAGCGATCGTATTATTAGAAGTATCAATGACAGAAATAGAGTGGCTTCCAAAATTAATTACATATAATAAGCCAGAATTGGGTTGTCCATGATTGGTAAGTACCATAATAGTTGGATTACTTTGTACCATAATAGAAGTAGTTAAAGTATTTGTTGAAGTATCAATAACTGAAACGTAACCCGTATTTTCAGATGAGTCATAATTTGCTACATAGATAGTGGACTCATTGGAGTTAACCAGAATATTTCGGTTATACTGAAAAGAAGGTTCTCCAGGTAAATTAATGGTCGCTATAACCGTATTATCAGATACTTGAATAACAGAAACTGTTCCATCTTCATTTGCAACGTAAATATACTGATTACCATTTACACTTGCTTTTGCCATTGCTACAGGTCCTTGTCCAACAACAATTGCATCAAGATTAGATCCAACCACAGATACTATATTGGTATCCGAGTTTCCAACATATGCAGTAGGTATATCGGATTCCTCTTTTACTCTTATTAGAGAAACATTATCAATTACCACACTTGATGTAAAGGGAAAGGCCATTTTCATAATGGTTAACTTAGCAAAATATGAATTGGCAGGCACTCGCAAGCTAGTTTCATGAATGGTTTTATGTGTTGTGCTGAAGTAATTCGATAATTGACCTTTTAACAAACGATAATTAATACCTTCTTTTATGGGGTGTCCAGATAAATCTAAAAATTCTAATGTAACAGTTATAGGTGGTGAAATTTCTTCATCTTTGGTTGCTAAAGTCATAACTAGATTATAACTCTCACCGGGTACTACATTTATAATTTGGTGAATGCTTGCATCAACTTCTCTACCCGCCAAAACTGCACTATATTTTCCGGAACCCTCAGGAGATAATATAGAGTCAATGTAAGCATTAGAGCCAATCCATGGGTCTAGTGTACCGTCTTCAAAGTTATTGTTTTTTATTAAGTTTTGAAAAAACATGATATATTCTCCTATTTTTATAGTTTTTATTTTTACAAAATTCACTTATACTTACTAATATTATATGTTGTTAATTAATGGTGTGTACGTAATTGTATTTTGCTAGTAATAATTTCTTTATGATTCACTTGACTTTGACAGAATCTTCATGAGGTCTAGACGAGGGTGAATATAAAAGCTTGATAAATTTTCCTAAATTAGTATGGTTATATAGAGAACAATTGACTCAGAAACAGAAACAGTATTGGTACATATGAACCTGAAATCTTCAATTGACGCTTTTCCGTGTATCATTTCATAAGAAGACTTAGATATATCTGTCTATACATGCAAGAAGGAGTAGATTAAAATGTGAATTCAATATATAGAAGAACTCAAGTCACATGTCTATGATAGAAAATCTGAAGATGTTAAAGATTCCATAGAGAAAAATAATATAAAATAGCAGCATATAGAAACAAATGACAAAACTGAAATAGCATCGACAAATGGTAGCGCTTTTGCTACAATAAACGCAGAAGTATTACTTATATCTATTTAATAAAATGCAGTTGAATGCAAATTAGTAGAATTGTATTCCAACAAGATGTACATTAAAAATAAAATATTCATTTACATATAAATAAAATGAAGTATCCAGGAGGCAATATGCAGATATCAAATAGATTAGAGTTAATGGAGCATGTAAAAGAAAACATAATTAATAAGACGTATGATTCAGGAGTAATCTTGAAAAAAGACCTAGATGAGATAGTAGATTCTTTTTGGTACAAAGATGGAATGCTAAAAAATGAAGACCTTTATCATATAGATTTAAAAGATTTTAGTATTTTTCATGACTATTTAATAAAAAAGGTTATCGCTATTCATGAAGGTGAAATTAGTAATGAAAATGCAGAAATATTGAAAAAAGGTACATGCTTTAACATCAGTTTAGAGGAAATTAATGATGCTAAAAGTGCATATAAAATATATACGTTTAATGAATCTTACGAGTATGTTTTTATAGGTGATTTACACTCAGATGATCAATCATTAAAAAGAGCCCTACAATCAATAGAGTTCTATGAAAAAGTGGTTAGTAATCAGAAAATTAGACTTGTATTCACTGGAGATTATGTAGATAGAGGGCATGTGCATTTAAAGCTTATGGAACGTGTATTACTATTGAAATACTTGTTTCCTGAATATATTTTTTTATTAAGAGGGAATCATGATGGAGGCATTCTAGAAGGGAATGGATCATTGATACTCCCATACAGAATACCAGAAGAAGATACTAAAGAAATGTACTTTCCACATTATTTAAAAACACTAGGCTTAAAAAACAAGTCATTTAAGTCGACTTTACTTGAGCGATATCTTAATCTCTTCAATTCACTATCATATATTGCTGCAATTAAAAATGGAAGTCAAATTGTTCTTGCCGTCCACGGAGGGATTCCAAGACCAAAGTATGAGAACTCTAAATTCTATAAGCACTTAAATGTGTTATCAGACTTAACCGATCAATCAATAGTTGATCATATGGGGATAAATATATGTCAAAACATTATGTGGAGTGATCCTCATAAAGGTGATAAAGATTTAAGAGAACAATCAGGAAGATTTCAATTTACCAAGGAACATTTTAATGAGTTTAAAGAACGATTTGGATTTGATATTCTTATAAGAGGGCATGAAAGTGCAGCAGATGGGTTTAGATATCATTTTGATGAATGTTTAATAACAGTATTTTCAACAGGAGGTATGTATGAAAGTAATGATAAACTAGGTGATAAGGAAGAACTCAATTCAGAAAGTGGGTATTTAGAAATTAATCCAAAGGTACTTAGCATAAGTTACGATGGTATGCTAACCTTTCTCTAATAATATCAATGATGGTTCCGATATTAAATGTTATAGCGAAATAAGACCAAGAATTGCAAAAGCAGGACTTATTCAGAATAATCGATGATGTAAAAACCATATGAGCTTTCAGGACTAATATTTACAGTCTATTAGGATAATAGGCTTAAATAAAATAATGTGGCATTAGTTTTTAATAAGAGATCAGATAATCCTTTTACTTAAAATGAGGAGAAGATAAGGAAGGTGCATGGGATGGATAACTATAATGATATAGCTCTAAAAGAACTAAATAGATGGAAGAAAAAGATGAAGAAGAAGCCTTCTATAGCATCTAAAGCATCAAAAGGTGTACAAAACAAACTGAATGGAATATTACCAGAAAAATATCATGAAATAGTAACTTCAGCCATAAAAAATATGATAAAAGCTGTTTTACTGGGCTCAAAGTATGTAACCAAAGAACCTATAATAGATTTATCTTTAAAAGAAAGAGAAGTATTGGTTGCAGAAAAAACTAAGGTCTATAAAACCACAGCTATGATAGAGGGAGCAGGAACTGGAGCTGGAGGAATCATGTTAGGTCTTGCTGATCTCCCCTTACTCTTAAGCATTAAAATTAAATTTCTCTATGATATTGCAAGTATTTATGGGATAGATGTAAACGATTATAAAGAAAGAATATATATTCTCTATATATTTCAGCTTGCCTTCTCAAGTAAAAGTAATGTCAATAAGGTATTTAACCAGATTGAAGATTTTAACTTATTTTATAACACACTACCCAATGATATTAATTCTTTTGATTGGAGAACTTTTCAACAGGAATATAGAGATTATATTGATTTAGCCAAACTTCTTCAGATGATACCTGGCATAGGTGCTGTTGTAGGAGCTTATGTAAATGCAAAACTTATCGAAAAGCTTAGTAAAACTGCTATTCAAGCATATCGTATGCGATTACTTCAATGAACAAGCAAAGGTAAACTTAAATTAACTACTTTTAATTATTAAACAACAAGTCAAGAGATACGGAACTTGTTGTTTTTATTATTCATTGAGATAGTCTGATGTATTTCATCAAACATATATAAAGAATTAGTATAATTTTATTGAAATGTAAAAAATATTACACTATACTTATAATAAGTAATAAAAATATTCAAACTTTATAAGAGGGGATCAAGATAATGAAAAGATTTAAATTAACGGCATTATCATTAATTATGGTAATTGTAACGTTATGTATAAGTGGATGTGGCAATGACAGATCAGAGAGTATAAAAGAAACCTTTAATCAGGTAGCTGAAGATCATATACTAAACTATCCAGGAGAAACGTCATACACAGGTGATCTTCAATCCTTAGGAATAGAAGCTGAAAACTATGATATACCCTATGTATCGGATGAACAAAAACTGAAGCAAATTGATTCTTATAAGAAAAATCTAATACTCTTAAGTGAATATGATAATGAAGAACTAAATACAGTGGCTACTCTTAATAACGATGCCATTAAGTGGTTTTTACAAAATCAAATTGATAGTGAAGAATTTATGTATAATAAACACAAAATTAATCAGCTATGGGGTATACAAGTAAAACTTCCTGATTATTTAACTAATCAGTTTCAAATTAATAATAAAGAAGATGCAGAGTTATACATCAGTTTATTAGAGCAAAGCGGCAGGGTTTTTGATCAATTGATTGAAGATTCTCAAGTACGTGAAGAAAAAGGAATAATTCCATCCAAATATACGGTCAACAGTGTCAAAAGGCAGTGTCGTGAGTTTGCCTTAGGCAGGGCAATCAATAATGAGATCTACACTTCCTATGTTAAGAAAGTTGAGGTGCTTGACTCTATTAGTGAAGAAGAGAAAGAAGAATTATATACTCTTGTAGAAGAAGGAATTAAAGAACATGTTTTTCCAGCATATCAGAGATTAATTGATTATACAGAAGAATTATCTTTAAAAGCTAGTAATAAACCCTCAGGTGTCTGGGACCTACCTAATGATGACGAGTACTATCAATATCTTTTACGCACTCATACAACAACAGATTTAACACCAGAGGAAATACATAATTTAGGCTTAAGTGAAGTTGAAAGGATAAAATTAGAGATTGAAAAGGTACTCCAAGAAACTGAGTATAAAGATCTTAAGATTCCAGAATGCTTTGATATACCTTCTGAGGTTTATTCTGGAGATGAGGCATTAGCTAAATATGAACAACTTATTAGAGAGATGGATGAACGATTACCAGAGATGTTCGATATATTCCCAGAAGATGAGATAGTAATCAAACCAGTTCCCGCATATAGACAAGATTCTATAAGCAATTATTACTCAATACCAGCAATAGATTTGTCAACACCTGGAACATATTATGTCAATTTAGGCTATGATCATTGGGAAAATTCTATGTTGCCTCTTGCTTATCATGAAGGGCTACCTGGTCACCATTTTCAATTAACGATACAAGTGGAAAATGAAGATATACCTGTAATCAGAAAAGTATGGTACCCAACAGCATATACAGAAGGTTGGGCATTATATGCAGAGAAACTAGCAGATGAGTATGGGCTTTATGAAACACCAGTTCAACGGCTTGGGTATTTACAATCAGAGCTTTTAAGAGCAGGTAGATTAGTAGTAGATACAGGTTTACATTATAAAAGATGGTCTAGAGATGAGGCAATAGATTATCTTAATGGACTAACTGGATGGGACACTTCCAGAGAGATTGATAGATATCTTATATATCCAGGTCAAGCATGTTCTTATAAGATAGGAGAGTTAAAAATACTTGAGCTTAGAGAGAAAGCAAAAACAGAATTAGGAAATGATTTTGATATTAAAGAGTTCCATAGAGTAATATTGGAGAATGGAGCAATGCCTTTAGATATACTTGAACAACACGTTTGTAATTATATAGAATCTAATTAAGAGAAAAAAGTAACGACTATTATGTCGTTGCTTTTTTTAGTGTTAGGAAAAATCGCATTTTGCTCGCAAGGAAACATGCTTTCCTATTCTAGTTTTAATGTGACGTTAGCCACTTTGTACTAGGCATAGTAATAAGTTACTGTATATTAAAAATTGTAATTTATAACATTAGATTAAATATCATTTTTTTGCTCAGACATATCATTTTTTCAGTAAACATATATTGAAATCCTTATAAATAAAGGACTTCCTTTTCTTCAGTAAGATTTCATCATTTAGTTACGGATATTCAATTTAAAGGCAACATGATACGATTTAGAAAATGTTTGTTATAGCAAACGTAACACAAAATGAAGAAGAGGTGAAATGTATTGATTAAAAGGCAACTAAACACTCTTCCTAAAGTACAATCAAGAAGAGCATTAAAAATGAAAGAGTATAGTGGCTATTATCTGATGTTGTTACCTATTATCTTATGGTATATCATCTTTCGATATGGACCTATGTATGGCATCGTTATAGCATTTCAAGATTTTTACCCATTAAAAGGTATTTCGGGGAGCGAGTGGGTAGGGTTCAAACACTTCAAAACCATGTTTACAGGTTTGTATTTCCTACCTGTATTGAGAAATACCATTCTTATCAGTTTCTATAAGTTAATATTTGGATTTCCAGCTCCAATCATTCTAGCACTTATATTTAATGAAATACGTCATAAACATTTTAAAAAAATTTCACAGACAATCTCTTACTTACCCCACTTTCTATCATGGGTTATCGTATCAGGACTAGTGATAGAAATGTTATCGCCCAGTAGAGGTCTTGTTAACTACTTCATTCAACTGTTGGGATTTGACCCTATATTCTTTGTTGCCGACCCTAAGTACTTTCGTTCTGTATTAGTCGGATCAGGTATTTGGCAAGGTATAGGGTGGGGATCTATCATTTATTTGGCAGCTATTAGTAATATCGATCCACAACTCTATGAAGCAGCGGCCATCGATGGTGCCACTAGAATACAACGTATTCGCTTTATAACGTTACCTTCCCTTGCACCAGTTGTCACCATAATGTTAATTTTTGCTTGTGGTAAGCTGATTGACGACAACTTTTCTCAAGTATATAACTTATTAAACTTAAAAGTTATGTCCGTTGGTGATGTTATTTCAACCTATACCTATGAACAAGGTTTAGTACAAATGCAATACAGTTACTCAACTGCTGTAGGTCTCTTTAAAAACATCGTATCCTTTAGTATGGTATTTGGGGCCAATGCTATTGCTAAACGGGTATCAGAATATGGAATTTGGTAAGGGGGACTGACATGAAAGTAAAAAAAACCATAGATGATTATATAGTAGATATATTTTGTTATACGTTCTTAATTATTTTATGCATAACCATCATCATTCCTTTTTTGCAGATTATTACGATATCGCTGAGCCCAATTAAATATGTCAATAGTTTTGGGTTAAAGCTATTTCCTAAGGAAATTGTTTTTGATGGCTATATTAATATTTTTAAAAACAATCAATTATGGATAGGTTATAAAAATACAATTTTTGTTACAGTCGTTGGTACATTTTTTAATGTATTGATTACTTGTATAGGCGCATATGCCTTATCTAAAAAAGATTTACCAGGTAGAAACTATTTGACTGCCTTTATCGTTTTTACCATGTATTTTGGTGGGGGAACAATTCCCACATATCTTATGATGAGACAGCTCCACTTAGTCGATAATATGGCAGTCTATATTTTGCCTGGAATTATTAGTAGTTATAACATGATTATTACCAGAAACTTTTTTATGTCCTTGCCTAATAGTTTAGAAGAGTCTGCTAGAGTTGATGGTGCAGGGCTACTAAGAATTTTCTTTGTGATTATATTGCCTCTATCAAAACCAATTATAGCCACCATTTCCCTATGGTATGGTGTAGCCCATTGGAATGAGTGGCGAGCTAGTTTAATTTATGTTCCTGACTCAGAAAAACATCTACTTCAGTATGTTCTGAGACAGATTTTATTTGAAGGTACTTTGAAAGAAGAAAGCTTAGTAGAGGATGTACGTGAAGTCATCGTCAATACAGAGACCATGAAAAATGCAGCTCTGCTTATAGCTACAATACCTATTTTATGTGTATACCCATTTGTTCAAAAATACTTTGTAAAGGGTGTCATGGTTGGCTCATTGAAGGGATAAGGATAAGCTTTGCTTATTCAAATAAATTGACTAAATAGGAGAGGAGGCTTTGATTTAAATTTTATTTGAAGGTATAATAAAGATACTCGAATTAGGAGGGGAAACAATGAAAAAAGTCGTTTCATTATTATTAGTATTAAGTTTAACTATGTCTCTTTTAGCAGGATGTGGTGAGAGTAGAGAAACTGGAAACGAAGAAACTAAAGTGGAGACGAAAGACAATAAAGAAGCAGCTGAAAAGCAAGAAGAGAAAGAAGAGCCTGTTGTAATCGAGTGGTTAGCTTATAATCCTGATGCAGAGCCAGAGGAAGATGCGCCTGTTATCAAGTATGTAGAAGAGAAGTTTAATGTAGATTTAGAAGTATGGTTCATGGCAAGAGAAAATTTACATGAAGCTCTTAATATCAAGATAGCTGGTGGCGAAATGCCAGATATCTTTAAGCCTAAGAGTGGTAGTCTAGGTAATTATGTAAAGCAAGGTGTAGCAGGGGAAGTACCTAGAGAAACAATCAAAGAGTATGCTCCCGATTTATTTGCTCTCTATGAAGAATATTATCCAGGTGGAGAAATTTGGGTACGTTCTATGTATGAAGGTAAAAACTATGGTTATTCTGGATTCAATACTTTTGGTGAATTTCCAAGTCTTGTTATCTGGAGAGAAGATTGGCTTAATAATTTAGGTTATGATGAGGCACCTACAACAATAGATGAGTTTGAAGAAGTACTTTATCGATTTGCTCATGACGATCCTGATGGCAATGGTAAAGATGATACCTATGGTATGTCTGACTTTGCATTCAATATGGTATTTGGAGCATATGGTATGGGTCAATTAAGTTCAATGAGTTGGTTTGGTACCAATCGAGTGATGATAGATGGTAAGCCAACTTTTGCATGTATTCAACCGGAAACGAAAGAAGCATTAGCTAAATTAGCTGATTGGTATGCAAAAGGTATCATTGACCCAGAGTTTATTACCAGTGAACATACATCTGGTCATTGGGCTACATCTCAAGCTTTCTTAAATGGACGTATTGGCTTAACTGGAAGAGCTAATCCTGGTCATTGGGAACTAGATGAATATGATCAAAGAGAAAAGGTTGAGCAGTTACAAGCCAATAACCCGGATGGAAGAGTACTTTTTGCTTTACCACCAGTAGGTCCTACTGGATTAAGTGGTACCAACAATGATGGAGCTATTGGTAGTATGTACATGTTTACTTCAAAAGCAACAGCTGATCCAAATAAAGTACAAAAGATTTTGGAAATGGCTAATGAAACTATACTGGATTTTGATCATGCCATTACATTAAGCAATGGCTATGAAGGTGAGCATTTTGAGTATAGAGATAAAAATGGCTACCAGAAGGCATATCAAATTTTGCCAGAAGGTATTCATCCTAAAACTCTTGGTATAGGTGTACTCTCAACAGCAACAAATCCTGCAGATGAGCGTGAATTCTATAAAGCTAAGACAGATGATTTTCTTTACTTAACTGCGGGGCGTACTGAAGGTATGTCTCAACCTAAAGTACCATCAACAGAAGCTTATTCTCAATATGCACCAGATTTACGTAGAATGGCTGCAGAAGCATTTATTACAATCGTAACTGGTGAAAAACCAATCGAATACTTCGATGAGTTTGTTGAGAACTATCTAGAGAATGGCGGACAAGAAACAATTGACCAAATGCAAGCTGCTTATGCTGGTGCCTTAGGTAATTAATCATGTTTGTGAAGAGCATCTTATTTAAGGTGCTTTTCTTGCCGTCAAAATATTTTATAGCATTAGGTATGACCTACCATTATACAAATGTCAAAGTAAAGACCTATATTGAGTAAATTTCTGGTTTATCTTGTCTTAATGTTCTTACAAACGGTATAATTATTCATATCATGGGGGGATAGGTATGAAGGACTTTAAAAGAAAACTAATCATCTATAATATCATTGTTGTTCTAGCTGTTTTCATTGTATTTATCGTGATACAAGGTTTTTACTCCTTTGGCGTATATAAGGAAGCTAGGATTCGAGATTACATAAAGATGATGGACCAACTTAAAGAAGGTGTAGACCATCAATTAGCTTATCAAGTTGAACAAGTACCTAATCGTCTATTAAATAATACGGAAGTAAGAGAAAGTGTCTACAATGATTATCAGTGGACCAGTGTTAGAATTTTTCGTATGAAGGATATTATTACTAATTTCCTAACTGAGAGTAAATATATAACGGGATTAGATATTTATTATCATCAAGATGATATTGCTTTCTTATCAGGTTCGTATAAGAAGATTGAAAACTATAATTCCAAGCCCTATATTGATTGGATTTATAACGTACAGGATTTTAACCAAGAGCGAAACTGGATCGCTACAAGATATTATGAGCCTATGGAACAAGAGGTAGCTAGTTGTGTAGTCAATATTCCTTTCTTACCATCAACTCTTAAAGGCAAGATAGCGCTTCACTTAGATATGGATGAGCTCCAGAATTATGCTGAGAACTTTATAGATGGCATTGGTCAAGTAAGAATCATTAATACATTTGGTCAAAATATAACAGGAGAAGCTAAAGATAATGAACTCATAATAGAAGCTTTGGAAAATGATGAACACTATTTTGAATACCAAGCAGAAGAAAAGCGAATTACCTTTATTAGAGAAAGTCAAGTGAACAATTGGGTTTATGTTTATGATTTGCCTAGAGATGAAGTTTATAATTTAAAAAGCTTTGTCGTTGGCAATGGTGTGATGGGCATATTATTTATTACACTAACTGCGATCACTACGACTTTTATTAATCTTATCATCTATGGACCGATCAAGCAAATATTCTCATTAGTAGATAGGATACCTATAGAAATGCCAGAAGAACAAGCAGCTTTGGATACGGACATCATTAAATCTAAGTTGACTAAACTGGTGAACACCTATGATCAATTGGAAACAGATGTGAAGATGAATAAGCAAATTATTAGTGGCTATCATCTTAAGGGATTTATGAGGGGTAAATACACCTACCAAGATATTTTAGATACAGGTTACATTGATTTTAATTATGAAACGGGGTTTTGTACGGCTATACAGTTAAGGGATACTCACTCTCAAGAGCAAAGCAGGCAACTACTGAATGCTATACGTGATACACTCAATCAAGACTTTAATAGCTATGCTTGCTATTCGGCACTTGATGGTGATATCATCTACGCCCTTTTCTGCGTCTTAGATAAATATGTGGTACCTGCTAATACAGTCAAAAGAACGTTGCTTCATTTAAATATTGAGGATTTAGTCTATGTAGGTATTGGCAAGAGTTTTGATTTTAAATCAGATAGTGTTATTGATTCTTATAGTGCTGCAAAGAATGCCTTAAAATATGCATTTATCATGCCAGAAATGACCTATTTTGATGCTGAGAAAGAAAAATATGATGATTATAAGACGACAGGAAGTCGAGATTTTATCATCAATAATCTAGAAAAATCCTTGTTGCTTTGTGATTATGATGCATGTGAACTGGAATTAGCTAGGATTTTTCATGCTTTGCACTATGGTAAATATCACATCCATTATTGTACCAACACTTGTTATGAAGTGTGTTCAACCATTAGAAGAGCTTGTGGGCAATTAGGGTATGGTTTAGATCAACATCTCCAATATGACTTAAGAGATAGTATCTATACCATTAAAAATATTAATGAATTGGAAATCAAACTTAAGAATATTATCTATAATTCATTAATTACTATTTCAAATGAAATGAAGACAACTTATAACTCAGGTAATGAGCTGAGACTGACCATTGAGAAGATTATACATGATAATCTTTTTAATGATATTTCACTTCAATTCATAGCTGATTCAGTGGAGATGCGTTATGATACATTAAGTAGAAACTTTCAGTCCATTATGGGATGTACTTATAGTAAGTACATTAAAAAGATCAAGCTAGATAAGTCTGTTGAATTACTGGCTCAAAATAAATATACAGTAAAAGATATCGCTTCGTTGTTAGGATATAATTCAACACATTATTTTATTCAAGTATTTAAAAAACACTATGGTATGACACCTAAGAAGTATCAAGAAATAGAACTCCAAGCAGAAGAATAATTAAAAATGGTAGTCACGAGTCTAATAGATTCTCGACTATCATTTTTTTGTTTAAGTAGGTAGCATATACCTTTAAAAATAAAGAAATATAGAAAGGATATCATTTTCTTGGAGCAATATACAACATTATTATAGGTGTATTCAATACTTTCTAATCCTGTTATAGTTGCTTTAAACATATATACAAGGAGAAAATTAATGAAAAAATATGACCTACATGTCCATACTTCTGAAGTAAGTCGATGTGCACATACTAAGGCAGAGGATTTAGTTAAAGCATACAAAAAACTTGATTTTACAGGAATAGTTATTACAGATCATTTTGGTGACCCTTCCTATTTAAATAGCTACGGCAATATTCCATGGCAAGACAAAGTGGATATTTTTCTAGAGGGGTATCAAAAAGCGAAAAGAGCAGGTGATGAAGTGGGGTTAGATGTTTTCCTAGGAGTTGAACTACGTTTAGTACCTAAAATTGAATTTATCATCTATGGATTAGATAAATCATTTTTAATGGATCATGAGAACCTACAACTATTGTCACCTAAAGAATTGTATAAGCTTGTAACACAACATGATTTATTGATGTACCAAGCTCATCCTTTTAGAAATGGGGTGGAATTGGCACCCTATCAATATATGTCAGGTATTGAAGTCATCAATGGAGGACAACCAGAGGAGGTCAATCAAAAGGCATATACTTTTGCAAAAGAGAAACAACTTAGATGTATTGCAGGGTCTGATAATCATCGTAATGGTGCAGATAAGTGCGGTATTATGACTGAATCAAGGATCAAGTCTAGCAAAGATTTACTACAGATCTTACGGACAGAAGATTATAAAATTTTCTGCGGGTTACCTTATGGACAGGATAATCCAATAAGAGTAGATGAACGATATATCATGACAAAAAGAAGATTACTTAGTGAGGATTAGTTAAGCACTTAATATTGCAATAAATGAGGAGGTAAATTTTGTATAAGTATGATTTACACGTACATACATCAGATATCAGCCGCTGTGCTAAAAGAACTAGCGAAGAAATCATGTATGACTATGCAGAATTAGGATTTACAGGAGTTGTTATTACGGATCATTTTTCGGTGGGATACTTAGATAGCTATGGCGATATCCCTTGGAAGGAAAGGATAGACTGTCAGTTAGCAGGATATTATCGAGCTAAGGAAATAGGTGAAAAGCTAGGAGTTGATGTATTTCTTGGTATTGAACTACGAGTACCAGTCAAGCCTAAGGTAGAAGTTCTTATATACGGTTTAGACGTAGAGTTTCTTAAGAAGAATGAAGGTATTCAAAATCTTTCTCCAAATAAACTCTTTCATCTATTAGCTAATAAGAATGATATGGCAATATTCCAAGCACACCCTTTTCGGGCTGGAGGAGAGCTCATTGATAATCGATATGTACATGGTATTGAAATGATTAATGGTGGACAACCTGAAGAAGTAAATGCATTGGCTTGTAATTATGCTCTAAAGCATAAGATCCCTGTTATTGCATGTTCTGATAATCACAATTTTGGTGCTGATAAATGTGGTATATATACCAATGAAAAAATACGATCAGAGAAACACTTAGCAAAGGTGTTATTGGAAAATAACTACTCTATTTTTTGCGGTTTGCCTTATAAAGAAGAAAATCCCATTTGGCAACATTCAAAGGTTCTTAAAACAGAACGTCAATTTTCCAAATTTAACCCAAGTCGTCCAAGATGCAATATTAATGAATAATATCAATATTTTGCAGAAAAAGGGGCTAATTGCCCCTTCAAGCATATCAATAATTTGATAACCTATAGAACAAATTTTTGTAGGTACTCTTTTTATAACAATGCTGGTATAGTGAAATAAGAACTATATAATTAATGAACCCTAGGAGGTTAATAATGTTTGTAGACGATACGACCTACCAACAGCTGAAAGGCATAATTCAAAAAATAGATGATTTTAGACCTTGTCCCCAAATTGACGAAAGAGATAAGTGGAATGAAATTCCTGAGGATATCAAAGAGTTAGTGATAGAAAAAGCAGCAGCTTATAAAGGATATAGATTTCCCGTCATTCATGCCACGGACTTAATGAGCTTTTTAAGAGAAGGCACTCGAAAACCATATGGTGATGCAGCCAGTATTCGCAAAGATGCTTTGGCGCATCTAATAATGGCAGAATGTATTGTCAATGATGGAAGCTACATGGATGATATAATTAATGCCTTTTGGTGTATATGCGAAGAGTCAACATGGGTATCCAACTATCATTATTACCTATTCCGTACTCCTGAGCCAACCATGTTTCCTCCTCACGATCAAAGGGCAATTGATTTAGGGTGTAGTGAAACAGCTGTTTTACTGGCATTTACTTATTATCTCTTAAAAGATAAATTAGACGAAATTTCCCCTATCTTAGCTCAACGTATTAAGCATGAATTAAAAGATAGAATAATAGACCCCTTCCTGTACAATCGTCAGTGGTGGTGGATGGGCTACAGCGGTAGGAAGCTGAATAATTGGGCACCATGGTGTTCCTCTAACTGCCTTATGACCATGCTACTTGTTGAAGAAGATGTGGAATTAAGACGCTTAGGCGTCTTCAAAACAATAGAAATTATCGATAAATTTATCGGTATTTACAGTGAAGATGGTGGCTGTGATGAAGGTCCCGCTTATTGGAATCGAGCAGCAGGCTCCTTATATGATTGCCTTTGGATCATAAACAAAGTTACTGAAGGTAAAGTGAATTACTTTGACGAGACGATTATCAAGCATGTAGGTGAGTTTCCTGCAAAGGTACATATAGCTAAAAACTGTTTTACCAACTTCGCAGATAGTCATCCTTACTTAAAAACAAATTTCTCACTTTTATATCGCTTTGGTAAAGATGTAAACAGTGATGAGATGAAGTATTTAGCTCAAACCATGTATAAGGAGCTTGGTTTAGGTGACCCTGCTCAGCTAGGTGTATTACGTGGTTTACCCTATCTCTTTATGATAAAAGAATTTAGGAATCTAAAAAATATAGATTTAAATATTAAGTTGAGTAATGTTTTTGATGGAATTCAAGTATTAACAACCAGAGAAAGTCAGGATAAACAAAAGGGCTTCTATCTGGCGATAAAAGGTGGCTTCAATGATGAAAGTCATAACCATAACGATTTAGGAAACTTTATTGTTTATTACAATGGAAGACCTTGTATTATTGATATAGGGTGTGGTACCTATGTTAAGGATACCTTTGGACCAAATCGCTATAAAATTTGGAACATGCAAGGACAGTATCATAATGTTCCTATTATCGGCGAAATACAGCAGTGCTATGGGGCTAGATATGAAGCTAAGGATTTTAAAGTAAAGGATTTTGAAGATGGCACATCTTGTCATCTTAATCTGCATGAAGCCTATGAAGAAGATGCTGGTATAGAAAAATACATACGTACTGCAACACTAAGTAGAGAGACATCAAGTGTTACAATAATGGATACTTTAAGTTTAAACGTGGCGAAAGAAATTACGTTTAACTTTATGCTTTGTAAAGAACCTTGTATAAGAGATAATACAGTAGTCTTAAGAACAACAGAAGAAGATGAAATATCCTTAGAATTTGATAACCTTCAGCTTGAGGCTTCTTATGAAACCATAGAAATCAAAGATGAAACACTTTTACAAGTATGGGGAGAAAGACTTTATCGTCTACAGATTAAGACTAAAAATTCTATAACAGAGGGTGAATTCTCCTTTAATATGCAAGTAAGAGAGTAGGCTAAAATAATTATAGGGCATTTATGTAAGGAGGAATGCATATGGCAGTTCGACATTTGCTAGTGGATAAAACTGAGATGATTATGATGGTACCTCAGAAGAAGAAATATATCACGAGAAATGCTGTTTTTAGTGATATACGTCAAATAGAATTCTCATCATTTGAAGAGAGACAATTTCTATTTCTTAAAAAGGCCTCAGAGAAAATAACTATTCATTTTACAAAGGGGTGGGAACCTTTAGTCTATACACGCATGAAGGAGAAAAAGTTCTTTGATGAGTATAAAAATGAACTAGAACGCTTCTGCAAAGAGAATAGAATTCAATTAATAAAGAAATAAAAAATAAATGTACAATTGCATACACAATGTAAGAAAATATAAAGTAGTCAAGTCTCATGTATATTACATGAAGAGCTTGACTATTTATATTTCCTCTTCCTTTAAAGGTATTGTAGCAGGAGCAGTAAAAGAATGATATAAGATAAAAGAAGTCAAGACTGAAGAGTATTCCAATTCAGTCTTGACTTTTTTAATCGTTAATGGTGATTAACGCATATTGGAGACATTTATCAATTAAATCATACGTCATAGAAGGCGCTTTAACATAATCTTCTTGTAGATGTTCTCTCAAAGTCTTCGTTGATGCAATAAATTGCTTACTGGTATAAGGTCTAAAGATATTAATTATAAAATTAAACATCTTCTGATATCTGGTTGCTGTGCTTGATGTCGTATCAAGACTCCTGACAGTAATAGTATTCTGATCAATGCCTAAGGATTTAAAACCATAATCATAAACTGTTTCTACAAGCAGAGGATTCTCATCAACAATATTGAGAATAGTATTGGAAGGTCCCTTTTCATTAATAAGTGATAGAGTCTTGGCTGTCCAATCTGCTGGAATTAGATTAAGGGTTGCTCCTTCACTTGCTTCTGCTTCAAGCATTGTTTTATAGTTTGATTTCTTTACTATGCGGTATGCCGCTAAGAAATAACCGTACATCCCAGTAAAATCACTTATTTGACCTGTTGCTGTATCGCCTATTACAATAGCTAACCTTGAAATAGTGTATGGGATATTAGAAGACTGTATAATTTGCTCTGATTTTTCTTTATTAAGTTCATATATATTGGAGCCGCCATTAGCGACATAGGCAGTTGAGATATAGTGGAAATGGGGAATATTTAGTGCTTTTCCTAAACTAATAGCATGTTTTGTGCCTTCTATATTGGTTAATATGGATTCTTTGTGATAGCGATCCTCCATCTTAGTAAGTGCTGCACAGTGGAAAAAGATATCAATGGATGCCTTATTAAGCATGGATAAATCTTCACTAGATAATTCAAAGAGGGGTTTTTTTATATCACCTGTCATTATGTTCAAATTTTTTGGTAGATTATTAAGTTTTAATGCTTTTTTTAAACGTTTGGATGGTAGTTCACCATTTTTTTCTCTTACAATACAATAAACGTTATGACCTTCTTCTAAAAATAATTTCAAACATGGCAAACCAACAATACCAGTCGAACCTGTCATTAATATATTCATATATGTCTCCTCCTAATATTTAGAATGTATTTTAGTTGTATGAAGTAATAATAATACCCTATTGTGATAGTTATGTGATGTACATCATGAATCAAGCTGTAAGCTTATGAACCCTAGTAATTATAGGGGTTAACAAAATATCAAGCATTATCAAGAAAAGGTAACTATTATATGCTATACTGTTCTTAAAGGTTGGTGATGAAGAATGTCTGATTATTATAATAAGGTTCAAAAAGCTTTGGATTATATAGAGAAACATATAAAAGAGGATATTACACTTGAGGAATTGTCTGCCTTATGCTTTTATTCTGCTCATCATTTCCATAGGGTATTTCAATCCATAGTCGGTATTCCTGTTACTGACTATGTACGGAAGAGAAAACTATCTGTTGCAGCTGGGGAGATTATAGACTCAAATAAAAATATAGTAGATATTGCATTGGATTATGGGTTTAACTCACATGAGACATTTTCCAGAGCCTTCAAGCGTATCTTTGATATTACACCGAATGCATATCGAAAGTTAGGAACTCACGCTATACCCATGGATTTCTGGAAAGTTAGTTTTAGCCATAGTGATTTACAGAAAAGATATATGCGTGCAGTGGAAACGTTATGTGATCGACTGAAAAATGATATGAATGTTCTTGCAGTCATCATTATGGGGAGCCTTTCTTATGATCAGGTATGGGAAAAGTCGGATATAGATATGACCATCATCGTCAACGATAACTGTAAACTTAATTCAGAACTATGTCTGTTAGAAGATGATATTTACGTTAATGGACACGTAATGACGAGATCGGAATATAGAAAACTTATTGGCAAGAGCTTAAAAGCGTCATTTACACATTCCTATTATTCATTAGGGACAATGATCTATTGTAAAGATGAATCATTGAAGGAACTCTTTGAGAATATTTGTGATACTGATGATATAGGAAAGAGAGATAAATCATTTGCTTTGTTGGAGAGAACGGAGTGGGTTCTTGGAAGACTTTATAAGGCTGAGAAATGGCTGAAAGTCAAGAGTGATGTTAGGTACTCCTACCTTTGGATCACTGAAACTTTAAAACATATAGCAGCAATTGAAGTATTGCTAAATAATAATATCCCATCAAGAGAGGTTATATTGCAAGCACTCAAGTACAAGAATCCAATAATAGAAAAATTGTATATTGGGTTAATGGATGAGCGAAAAAACAGTATCAATATATCTAAGTCTATTGATATGATCTATGATTATTTAAGACAACATATGGACACTATTTGCAAACCTATATTAGACTATTTTGATAAGGCTACTGAAATGAAAGCTCTAACAACCATAGTCAAGGATTTTAATAAGACATTTCGTACCAATACAATTTGTGAAGTATGCGAATGGCTATGTGAAGAAGGGGTTTTGGTAAAAGATATCTCAGAAATACATATAACCAATAAGAGCAATAACGTTGTCTATGAACCAGCTTATATCAAGAGTGATTGTGATATGGATATATTCATTTGATTGACTTTTTAGTTAAGAATGAGGAGGGGTTAAGTGTTAGGACAGAAGGAAATCGTGATAAAAGGTGCAAGGCAGAATAATCTTAAGAATATAGATGTGAATATTCCACGGGATAAGATTACTGTCATAACAGGTGTAAGCGGTTCAGGCAAGTCGTCCCTAGCGTTTGATATTATCTATGGTGAGGGGCAACGTCGATTTCTTGATTCGTTGCCTACATTCTCTAGAAGTAGAATTGCCCAACTAAAGAAACCAGAGGTAGATTTCGTTTTCGGACTATCACCGGTAATCGCCATCGAACAAAAAAGAGGACTTGTTAATCCCAGGTCTACAGTAGGAACCATGACGGATATCTATGATTATATGCGTCTACTCTTTGCTACAGTGGGCGTAGCAAAATGCCCCTATTGCCAGGAGCGATTTGATATTAAGACATCTGGTCAAATAGTTGAAGCAGTGTTGTCATTACCACAGGGAACGAAGATTGAATTCTTAACACCTGTAAAGAAGCTGTATGGAGAAACCTATTCCTATCTCTTTGACGAGATAAGGCAGAAAGGCTATAGTAATCTGATCATTGATGGTGATAGGGTGGATATAAGTGAAGAAATTGATATCGACGAATACAGTGATCATGATATCAAAATTGTTATTGATCGATTTGAGGTAAAGAGCAATATCGAGAAGAGTTTAACCAATTCGCTAGAAACGGCATTAGAGGTCATTGGCGAGCATGTACTGATTGCAGAGTTCATATCAGAGGATGTATCGGAAGAGGTAAAAGATAATTTCTATAGCAGCTTTGGGTGCAAGGAACATCATATAACTATGGCCAACATTGAATCTCACTACTTTGCTTTTAACAATATAAACAGTTCATGTAGAACATGTGGGGGTATTGGAACTTCCAAGAAGGCAGATCCCAGACTGATGATTGTCAATCATGAGAGGAGCATTAACGAAGGAGCATTTGATCCAAGTGTCTATAACTGCAGAGGGGAAGTAACATACAAACATATCATCATGTATAACCTATCACGGCACTATAAATTCAGTTTAGATGCACCCTTCAATCAATTATCCGATGATATTAAAGATATATTGTTTTATGGAACTAAAGGTGAAAAAATAACTATAGAGGCACCGCCGGACCTCAACAAGAGGAATTGGATTATCGGCAGGAAAATACAATTCAGTGGGTATGTTAATCAAACAGAACATTGGTATAGAGAAAGCACCAGGAGTGATAAAGTCAATGAAGCTGTACTTGAATGGTTCAGGAAGAAGATGATAGAGTATACTTGCCCGGACTGTGGAGGAAAAAAGCTTAAAGAACAACGCTTCAATATCCATATCCATCATAAGGACATACATGAATTATGTTGGATGCAGCTAACGGAGTTACTTGATTTTATGGAGCAACTAGAATTTCCTATAGAGAAAAAGTATATAGCAGAACCTATTGTTCAGGAAATCATAAAGAGACTTAGGTTGTTAGTTGACATTGGTTTGGATTATCTTTCTTTAGGAAGAAGAGCCGATACTATTTCAGGTGGAGAAGCACAGAGAATTCGTCTAGCTTCACAAATTAGTTCTGGACTCATGGGCATGATTTATGTCCTTGACGAGCCAAGTATAGGACTTCATGCAAGGGATAGCAAGAAAGTGATTAATATATTAAACCAACTTAGAGATTTAGGTAATACAGTCATTGTTGTTGAGCACGATATAGAGACAATTGAAAGTGCAGATAACATTGTGGAGGTTGGACCCGGACCCGGTAGTCATGGTGGTATGATAGTTGAAACAGGTAATCTTGAAAAGATTAAGAGGGCTAAGCACTCTATTACTGGCAGATACCTTTCGGGTAAAGATACGATACCAGTTCCAATAACAAGACGACAAAGTAATGGACATAAGTTGACAGTACAAGGAGCTAGGGAAAATAACTTAAAAAATATTAATTTAGAGATTCCACTAGGTATTCTTGTATGTATAACAGGGGTTTCTGGATCTGGTAAGAGTACATTGGTTAATGAGATCATTTATAAAAAGGTGAGAAGCATAGCTGACCCAAGGATAATTCCCGGTGAACATAAGGGGTTCAGAGGAAACGAATACATCAATAATATTATTAATATCGATCAATCTCCCATCGGGAAGAACAGTAGATCTAATCCTGCCACCTACATTGGTCTATTTGATAGCATAAGAAGATTATTCTTAACGACTAAAGAGGCTAAAGAGAAGGAGTATACTATATCCAACTTTAGCTTTAACAGTAAGAATAGCGGAAGGTGTGAGCATTGTAAAGGTGATGGGCGTATCGTAACAAAGTTGCAGTTTATGCCGGATGTAGAGATCGTTTGCCCTATATGTAAGGGACAGCGCTATAAAAAAGAGATATTGGATGTTAAGTATAAGAGCAAAAATATCTATGAAATACTGGATATGAGTGTTGAAGAGGCAGTGGAATTCTTTAAAGATAAGAAGAATATATATCACAAACTTAACATTATGAATCAATTAGGATTAGGTTATATTAAGTTAGGTCAGTCTTCGACAACTTTATCAGGAGGGGAAGCACAAAGAATTAAGCTTGCTTCTGAATTAGGAAAGATCAAGAGAGGTAGCAATAACCTTTATATATTAGATGAGCCTACAACTGGATTACACATCTCGGACATCAAGAAGCTTTTAAGCTGTTTGAATATGCTCATAGAAAAAGGACATTCACTACTTGTTATAGAACATAATCTAGAGGTGCTCAAAACAGCAGACCATATCATCGACCTCGGACCTGAAGGTGGAAAAAATGGAGGCTATGTAGTTGCCCAAGGAACACCAGAACAGGTGAGGGATGTTAAGGGATCGGTGACAGGTAAGTTTCTTAAACAAGTTTTGTAAGTGAATGAAAGCCCACCACAATCGATCTATTGTGATGGGCTATTGGTCTATGGTGATTTTTATTATGCTACTAAAGTAAAGGTGTCATTTTATAATTTCCTTCGTAGACATACAAGGAAGGAAAAGTAAATTGTATGTTATGAAATCTCCATTGATTACATTCTTTAATAGCAATAGCTTCAAATCTAAATTCCCATAAAGACTCTTCACCAAAGGATACTTCTTTAAATGTATAAGCAATCTGCTTCTGCGCCTCTAAGAGTCTATCCTCAACTGTACCCTCTCTTTGTAAAATAGTCTTAATATTATTCCATTCTTTATCTACTAATTCATCAGTTCTATAAGCTTTTTTAAAAAGTCCATTAGCAGTTATTGCTACGGTATCGTCCTCGGCATTTAAGATGGCCTCGTGGACATTAAGAATCATTTCATCCCATTTCTCTCTTTGATCGAGTATCATGTTCTCCATATTAGTACGACCAAAAGCAGCTGGATTTTCATTTGGGTCTACAATATAAGTATCATCGTTTGTCAAGAATAGATGATTTATAGTATCTTCTACAGCAGTTGCTTTATCTAGATAATTTGATTGTAATTGATTAAGGAGTTCAGTTATACTTTCCAAAGAGTCTTTTTTGAATTTATCATTAAATGCCTTCATTTTTTCTTTAACTTGGTTATAATATTTCAATGAATCAACATTATCGTCTGCTATTCGCCACTCGGGGTAACTGGGCATAGGTGCTGAGAAGTGTAATTTATGTATAAGCCATTGATTTTCTCTCTTTATAAGTCCACCTGATAGTCTTATAGGCATGTTGCAACCAAGGTGTTCTTTTGATTGTTGGATAAAAGCCATTTGCAAATTCAACATTGCTAACTTGGATTTGGGTTTATAGTTGATGAAACGTCCGTTGTCTTCAAAGTAATCTGCAACTAAGTCGTTACACCACTCATTATAATCATCATCCTCCCAATTAATCGTGCAATCAGCTAAAAACCAAGAAACAGAACCTTTAGAATTAATTTTAGCTTTTTCGAAATTTACAACGAGATCCCCCCAGTATTTCCAATCACTTTCTACTAAATTTTTTAAATCGTGAACTCCAAAACACCATTCACTACGAGAAGTTCCAACAGTTATCATACTGTCATCATTAACAAATATGTCATCCATATAGCTATCTAGAGTATCAGTATTTCTATTTGTATATCCCTCCTGGAATTTCTTTAAAACTTCTCTTACTTCCTGAATGTCTTTATGGTTTACTAATTCATTTAATGGCATACCAATCCCCCTCTTAAATACTTACATTTTACTGAGTTTTCACATTTTCAATATGTAGGTGCTACTTTAATATTAATACATCTTCAAAATATGGAGTAGATAAAAAACAGTTATAAATTAAACTTGAAAATTTATAATTAAACTTATTTATGAAAATAAAAAAAGAAGCTAATTTTTATTAGCCTCTTTTTTGTATCACTTATTAATAGACTTTACAAAACATTGACGATTGTTGACTTCGCTTTCTTTAAAGCCCATTCTCTTCAAATATTTGATATGATCTTCTTTTGTTGAAAAACTAATGAAGTTAGAATAGCCTTTGTCTAAGAAATATTGCTTATTATTTTCAAACACAAATGTTGCAATTTTAAAATCTCTGTATTCCGGTATAACGAAATCTAACTCCACATTAAGGGTATCTTCATTATGACGTGAACCTAAGAAAATCCCTGCAGGAACCATATTACGTAGAATATAAAAACTCACATCAGAATTCTCAATATCTACCTTGGGTTGATCTGCGTATTTTTCAAGATCCTTCTTATAGAAATCCAAGAAATAATTAAAATACTTAGAATCTTTATCAATAGGCAGAAGCTTAAAGTATTCTTTTGATTGATATATCTTGATGAGATAATAAATATTAATTGCAGCGATACCTAGGTTCATAAATCCTACTGGTAAAGCCCCAATTAAAAAGCCATAAAGAGCAAACAAACCAGAACCAACTAAGTTGATCCATCTTAACTTTATGATTGAGCTCATTAACAATGAAATGAGAACAATAAGTGAAGCTAAATAGCCTAACCATTCGAGCCAGTTAATCATTATAAATCTCCTCTCAAACCTAATATTTTTGTCGACACAATATTATAACTTAAAACATGATTTTTGTGCAAGGTGAAGAATTAAAAAACTATACTATAGTTAAATGTCTTAAGGTGTCTAGTATTGATGTAATCGCTAAACTATTATATAATTTAAAGGAAAAACTACATATGCTTTATAAAAAATTTATTATGATCCATGTTATGTTTTATTCAGATCATGATTATCTATTCAAATAGAAAATTTCCTTGGATTTAAGGAGGGGGAATCATGGAAATAAAAATACTTATAGCAGATGATGAAGTTAAATATAGGGACATGCTGTCAGATTTTCTAACCAATCAAGGTTATGAAGTGATTGTGGCTAAAGATGGAAATGAAGCTATCGACTTATACTTCTCTACAACAGATATCAATCTGGTTATACTCGATGTGATGATGCCTAAATATGATGGTTGGGAAGTGTGTAAAGAAGTAAGGAAACAATCCGATGTTCCGATTTTAATGTTGACAGCATTAGGCGATGAAAGGAATGAAGTTCATGGACTCAGTTTAGGAGCAGATGAGTATATTTCGAAGCCTTTCAGTTATGAAATTTTTATAGCCAGAGTCAATGTCTTACTCAGAAGGGTAGTTAAAGAAAAAAACGAAAGTATTCAGATAGATGGCATTATAATAGATCAAGCCAAACAATTGGTTACAATCAATGATAAGGCAGTTGATCTAAGTCCAAAAGAATATAAATTACTTCTATACCTTATAAACAATATAAAAAGAGCTCTAAGTAGAGACCAAATACTTAATACAGTATGGGGATATGATTTTTTTGGAGATGCACGTACTGTTGATACCCATATTAAGAGTTTACGGTCTAAGCTTGGTGAGTATGGTAATTTAATAGGAACTGTTAGAGGTTTGGGGTATGGATTGAAGGTGAACAAATGATTAAAACCGTAAGAATGAAATTGTTTCTATATTTTATCATTTTCCTTATTTTTTTTGTATCTCTATCCATCGTTATGAATGTTCATTTTTTTGAAGCATACTTTTCTTTAAGAGTGGAGAATGACTCTATTAGTGCTTTTGAATACATCAATAGTACATATTCAGATGAGTCAAAATATCTAGAACAGTTACCGAGAACAGTGGGGGCAGCATATAATTTAAAAATTGTGATTTTGGATAGTGAGACCATGTCAATTAAATATAGTACAGAAGCTCCAGAGACTATCAATCATATTTTAGTTTTAATTAAAGATTTAGTTCATAATTCAGTAATTGACTTGAGAACAGGTTACATCTATGAAACTATATATTTACCTCCACCTAATGAGTTAGTTAAAGATCCTAGACAGGTTACACAGGTAGAGAGTATCATGAATGAAAACTCGGTACCAAAAGATGATGCAAGAGAACTTATCTTTATTAAGAAATTAGATACAGGCGATTTATTAGTTTTAAGAAAACCCCTTCATGTAATTACTGATAACTCAAAAATAATAAACGAATTTATGGTGTTTGTCAGCGCAATAATCATATTGCTGGGAAGTATTATTATCTTCTTTTTGTCAAAAAGGATATCACAGCCTATAGTAGAGTTAAGTAAGATTGCAAAAGGCATTTCCAACCTTGATTTTTCTAAGAAATATGAAGTTAAAACCAAGGATGAGATAGGTTTGCTCGGTGATAGTATTAATTTAATATCTGAAGAACTTCATAAGGCTTTAGATGACTTGATTGAAGCAAATGCAGAATTAAAGGAAGATGTTGAACGAAAAAAACAGATAGATGAAATGAGAAAAAATTTTATTTCAAGTGTTTCTCATGAACTAAAAAGTCCTATTGGTATAACAAGAGGATATGCTGAAGGACTTAAATACAATATTGCTAATGATGAGGAAAAAAAGAAACGTTATTATGATATATTAATTGATGAGGCGGACAAAATGGATAAAATGGTTAAACAACTGTTGAGTTTATCTACTTTAGAGTCTGATATATTTGAGTTAGACCAAACAATATTCAATATAACTGTACTCATCGAAGAGGTTGTTGAAAAATTTGATCCTATTATTCAAGACAAAGATATAACAATTGAAAAGATTGTTGATGAAGACTATTTTGTTAAGGGGGATTATCCAAAGATTGAACAAGTTATAAGCAATTATTTGACTAATGCTATTAATCATGTGGATGAACATAGATACATTGAAATAAAAACTCAATTGACAAAAGAAAAAGTTAGAATCTCTGTTACTAATTCAGGAAATAATATTCCTTTAGAAGACTTAGACAGCATTTGGGAAAGTTTTTATAAAGTTGATAAAGCACGTTCCAGAGAATATGGAGGGACGGGGTTAGGCCTTTCCATAGTGAAATCAATAATGGAGCATCATCAGGAAATGTATGGCGTAATTAACAGAGATGATGGTGTAGAGTTTTGGTTTGAATTGAATATAGTCAGTGAGAAAGAATAATAACGTACCTTCTTAGATGTAGAATTCTAAGAAGGTTATTTTTATTTCTTCACATAACCATCACAATACTACCCCATAATGGACTGCAGATGAAGAAGGGGAGAGTTCTATACCTTCCAATTAAGGAGGAAGATAGATTATGAAGGCTTAGTAATGGAGAAAACAAAGAGGTGATTAATGATGAAAGGTACTAAAAAGTCATTTCTATTTATAAGTCAAGCAGCTACTGTACTTGGAATTATTAGTATTATATTCTTTCTGAAAAGAATAGAGAAACCTTTAGTTAAGGCCGTTAACAAAGAAATAACTCATAAAGTTGGTGATTGCATAGGAAAAATATATAAAGTTTTACGGAAAGAAGGTGAAAAAATAGAAGAGGATGAAAAAATGCAGGACTTCCTTATCAATATACCCTATGAGTTAAAAAGTTCACTTGGTATCATAAGAGGCTATACAGAAAGTCTTAAGCACAATATTGTAAATAGTGAAGAAAAAAAGAAGCAATACTATGACGTTTTAATAGAGGAAGCAGATAAAATGGAGCATCTTGTTAAAATGATTTCAAAGATTATCTAAATGGAAGACTGTGTATAAATTCTCTAATAATTTCTTAACCTTATTCTTTTATAGCATTACCCATTTCTTCATAAAATCATCACAAAAGTTAAGCATAATTGATTTAGTCAAATAAGAATAGGAGGTTCTGTATGAAGATAAATCGAGTTTTAGGATCATTAATATTATTGGTCCTTATAATTGTAACTTTTCATCAAAGGACACTGGCCAATAGTGCCGATAGTACATTTCGAAATGTAACCATTGATAGTTTTACATCAGGCGATTTAGGGACCGCAATAGCTGCTACAACCATCTTTGGTGTAGAAACTGTCGAAACATTAACGATTACTAACGGTATAGTTAACGCTACGGATTTTGAATGGATTAAAAATAATCTTACTGACCTGGAAATTTTGGAGATAAGGGGTAATGCAAAAGTCGATAGTGGTACAAACTCATTCATGGATGATAATACTGTACCTAGTCAAGCTTTATTTAACATGAATACACTTAAAGAAGTAACAATTACTACTGCAACGACAATTAGTAGCAGTGCTTTCAATAGTTGTAATAATCTTGAGAAAATATCGTTACCAAGTGCAACGACAATTGATAACTATGCATTTAGTGAATGTACCGCACTTACTGATATCGAATTGCCAGTAGCTACTAGTATAGGTAAAGGTGCTTTTTTTAACAGTTATTCTTTGGAAAGTATAAACTTACCAAAAGTTGAAGGTATCGGAGAAGATGCTTTTAAGAGCAGTATAATAGCTACCCTCTATTTAGGTAGTGAGGCTCCAATAGTGGGGACCGATGCATTTTCAGGTTGCCCTAATAGTCGAACTGTATATGTGCCACAAAATAGCAGATCAAGCTTTAAAGCCATAGAGGATGGCAATTCAGGTGATGAGCTATGGTATGGATGGAATATATATGAAATTAGTGATGATGCATCATTACAGAACTTAGAAATAAGTACTGGAGATTTAGTACCCAATTTTATAAGTACAACTACAACTTATGATGTAATTGTATCTAATCTTACAGAGAACATTACAATTACACCAACAGTCAACCATAATAATGCAACAGTAACGGTAGAAGGAAATTCAGTAGCTAGTGAAGATTCCGTTACGCTTGATTTATATGTAGGGACAAATGAAATCAATATTATTGTTACAGCTAGTGATACGATTCATACCAGCGAAACAATTATAAATGTAACCAGATCAGAAAAGCAGGCTATAACGATAGATAGCTTTACGTCAGGTGACTTAGGTAGTGCAGTATCGAATGTGCATGGTTTTCCGGATGATGTTATATCATTAACTATAACGGGAGGGGTCGTTAATGCTAATGACTTTGAATGGATTGAGACAAATCTTTCTTATCTTGAAACACTAGAAATAATTGGTGATGCAAAAGTGGATAGTGGAACTGACTCTTTTATGGATGATAATATGGTGCCAGACGATGCTTTATCTGGAATGGAAACTCTTCGAGAAGTCACAATTTCATCTGCAGTGACGATAGGTGAAAGTGCTTTTTACGACTGTGGTAATTTAGAGAGTGTGGAACTATCAAGTGCAATAACCATCGGAGATGAAGCATTTTATGAATGTTATGTCCTAAGTCAAATAAATATACCTTTAGTAGAAATTATTGGTGAAGAAGCATTTTATAGCTGTGATGGACTTGAAGAAGTAGAATTACCAGCTGTAGAATGGATAAAAAGTGCAGCATTTGATAGCTGTAGTAATCTCCAATCAATTGATATGCCAATGGCCACAACTATAGACAGTTATGCTTTCAGCCATGCTGGATTAATCAACGTTGACTTGCCTAATGTTATAGTCCTTGGATCGGGAGCTTTTAATAGAAATAGATCACTTGTCAGTATAAGTGCTCCAAATATAACGGATATTAATGAAAGTACATTTAATGATTGTTCAAGTCTTACTAATGTAGATATGCCAAATGTCATTACAATTAGTGGAGGATTACCAAGTAATGGTGCATTTAGTGATTGTGAAAATCTCCAGAGCATAGTAATACCTATGGTGGAAACAATTGAATCCTATGCATTTTTCAATTGTGGAAGACTTGAAAGTCTAACAATAGGAGAAAACCCACCATCGATTGATTCTAATGCCTTCACAGGTTGCGCCGATACACGTACAATAAAAATACCATTAGGATGTAGAGAGGATTATGAAAATGATTCTGGTTATGATTCAGGCACTGGGCTATGGTATGGTTGGATAGTATATGAAATAAGTGATGATGCTACATTAGCAGGTTTATCGACAGGATGGATTACTTTAAATCAGACCTTTAGCAATGATGAAATCAACTATACAGCCACTGTTTCTTATAGTGAAGAAGTAATAAGAATTACTCCTACAACGAACCACGGCAAGGCATCTGTAACTGTCGAAGGGAATGCAGTCGACAGCGGCGATTCAGTATATATAGATCTTGCCATAGGAAATACTATTATTGACATCATCGTAACTGCAGAGGATGGCAGCACCACTAAAGAATTCACTATTACGGTAACTAGGTCAGAAGGGGAATCAGTAATTATTGATAGTTTTGATTCCGGTCGCTTAGAGGAGGCATTGCCAGATGATTACAGTAATATTACTTCGTTATTAATCACTGGTGGAGTGGTTATGGCTGATGACTTTGAATTTATTCAAGAGAATTTGGAATATCTTGAAATATTAGAGATAAGCGGTGAAGCTAAAGTACATAGTGATTATATAGAGGACTATGATGAAGATAATGATACACCTGATAATAAAGTAAAATATTTATATGAAATGAGTAATCTTAAACAAGTAAAAATTCCTATAGCTACTGCAATAGGTGCTGGTGCATTTCAAGGCTGTACTAATTTAGAGTACGTTGAATTATTAGCAGTAACTAGCATTGAGTCTGAGGGGTTTTATGAATGTACATCGCTTAGTAGTATAAATATACCTCTATTAGAAAGTGTTGGCGACAGTGCATTTTACGGATGCTCAGGACTTGAAGAGGTTAATTTACCAGCTGTCGCAACTATTGGAGATAGTGCATTTTACGAATGCACAGGACTTGAAGAGGTTAATTTACCAGCTGTCATCACTATAGGAGACAGCGCATTTTACGACTCAGGACTTCAATATATCTACTTACCTATGGCTACAACTATTGGACATGGAGCGTTTGAAAAAACCAACCTTGTGAGTGTAGATTTACCAGAGGTAATCACTATTGGAGAGTCGGCATTTAAATTTTGCACATCACTAATAAGTATAAGTGCTCCAAAGGTTACAGTTATCGAAAGTAATACTTTTAATGAATGTACAAATCTAATGAATGTAGATTTACCTATGGTCGTAACAATTAATGATAGGGCATTTTATAAAAATAATTCGCTTATTAATATTGAGTTACCTAAAGTAACCTCCATAGGTGATGATGCTTTTGCTGATTGCACCTCTCTTAATAGCATTACTCTGGGAGAAACAGTGCCGACCGTAGAATCAGATGCCTTTGATAATATCAGTACAAACTCACCTACTGTCTATGTACCGATGGGAAGTGGAGCTGAGTATAAAGCTGATACAAGTGACAGTGATGGAACAGACGATGAATGGTATGGATTTGCGATTTATGAAATAAGCAATGATGCTACTCTTAGTAACCTAGCCCTTAATTCGGGGTCATTAAGTCCAGTATTTGATAGTACTAAAACAGATTATTCTGTAGAAGTCAACTATGCTATAAGTGCTATAAAAATAACCCCGACGGCAAATAATCCTAATGCAACAGTAGCAGTAGAAGGAAATGAAGTTATAAGCGGGGAAGCTGTAGAGTTACCACTTAGTGTAGGTGTAAATGAGCTTATTATTGTTGTTACAGCAGAGGATGGAAGCACGACTATTGAAACCAAGATAATAATAACTAGAACAGGTAGTTATGATGCTACATTAGCTAGTATAGAATTAAGCGCAGGAACTCTCAGTCCTGTTTTTTCTAGTGATAAAATGGAGTATACTGTAGATGTAACTTATGAGACAAGTAGTATAGAAATAACCCCTACAACAAGCGATCTTAATGCGACTGTAACAGTGGAAGGCAATGAAGTAACAAATGAAGAGGTTACGGAAGTACCTTTAAGTGTAGGAACAACTGTGATTAATATTGTAGTCACTTCTGAGGATCGTAGTTCCACATTAGAGACCATTTTAATTGTGACAAGAGCGGGAAGTAGTGACGCTGGATTAAGTGATTTAGTTATAAATCCTGGTACTTTGAATCCTGTTTTTGATAGTAATACCACAAGTTATTTTGCTAATGTTGACAATAGCATAAGTAGTATTAATATTAGCCCAAAAGCCAGCCATAGCACAGGTGCCATTATAACAGTAGAAGGAATTGAGCTAGCAAGTGGAAATACAACTGAAGTACCATTAAGTGTAGGAGCAAACGAGATTAATATAGTTGTTACTGCAGAGGATGGAATGACAACTACACAGACCATACTTATGGTAACGAGAGCCGCAAATAGTGATGCTATATTAAATGATTTAGCTATAAGTCCTGGTACATTAAATCCTGTTTTCGATAGCGCAATAACTAACTACTCCGTCAGCGTAACCTATAATACAAACAGTATTGAGATCACCCCTACAGTTAACCATAGTACAGGTGCAATGGTAACAGTAGAAGGAAATCAAGTAACCAATGGAGAAGCAGTTCAGGTACCTTTAAGCGTAGGAATAAATGAAATAAATATAGTTGTTACAGCAGAGGATGGTATATCTAAAGCTGAGACAATTATAACTGTAACAAGAGCTGAGTCAAATAACAATGGTAATAATAATAGTAACAATAGTAGCAAGAGTGGCAGTAATGACAACAACAGTGATGATAAGAGTACAGAAGATCTTATAATAGAGCAACTAGAAAGCCAAGAGGATGATGGTTTTGTTGAAGTTGCTGTAGCTGGAAGTCAAGTGATTTCAGAAAATGTATTTGA
Source organism: Vallitalea okinawensis (assembly GCF_002964605.1). Lineage (NCBI taxonomy): Bacteria > Bacillati > Bacillota > Clostridia > Lachnospirales > Vallitaleaceae > Vallitalea > Vallitalea okinawensis. The sequence goes on along the minus strand of NZ_PQDH01000006.1, from coordinate 229,405 downwards.
TACTCTACAAGAGAAAGGGACCAAACTTATCATTAATGGCGATTGGTACCAATGGGAATTTGATGGTCAAACAGCAGATGGTAATGAAGTGAATACAGACTTTACACCTGTAATAGAAATGATTGAACCAGATAGCATTGGTATAGATTTGAGTGAAGATGATGGCTTTATCATCCAAACTACCTATGAAGGTAAGTTGCCAATGAAGGCTAAACTTAAGTTTAATGTATATGATTTTGTTGAAAATCAATCTGTGTATCTTTACTATTATAATGAAACATCAGAAAAATTAGAGCTTATTGAGACTTCAGTGAACCAAGAAGGTCAAGCAGAATTTAACATCACTCACTGTTCCATTTATACAATTAGTAATAAACCAATGTTGATGGATGACTATAAGAACTTAGCTTATATAAATGGTTATAGCGATGGGACTTTCCGTCCTGATCAATCTTTAACAAGAGCTGAAGCAGCTGCTATGCTTAGCCAATTTGTCGTGAGCGATAGCCAACGAGAAACTATTCAGTTATCTGATGCAGATATGTGGGCAGAAGAAGGAATAACTAAGCTCACCAATCTTAAAATCATCAATGGCTATTCAGATGGAACATTTAGACCAAATCATGAAATAACGAGAGCAGAACTTGCGGTTATTTTATCAAAAACCTTAGGGCTTACCCTTGTGATAGAGGAAGCCAGTTTTACAGATACAAAGGATCATTGGGCAGAACAATATATTCTAGCTTTACGTGATGCAGGTATAGTCAATGGTTATAATGATGGCAGCTTCAAACCAAATGAAGTAGTAACAAGAGCTGAAGCTGTAACCATGATTAATAATGCATTTAAGAAAACAACCGACACAACTCATGTTATTAATAATCCTTTTAGCGATTTATCAGATAATCATTGGGCATATGATTCAATTATCAATGCTGTTGGACAATAATCTGAAAATCCTATAGAAATCATCACCCCCTTATAGAACACTTTAAGGGGGTGATTTTTATGGCTAACATAGTCTGTTTAGATGAATAATTACTGAAATGTTGATAACTATTTCAACGTTGACAAGAAAGGGAGTATAGATTACAATGTATATTAGATGAAATTTTGAATAGTATTTTAAACTGTACTTAAACTACAATGAGAAAAAAGGGTGATTTTACGATGGATATCATTTTTAGTCCCAAAGCGGGCGAAATTTATGGTTTATTTACCAGCCTATATGTAAGCTGGAATATAGATTTACTTGAAAGCCATATTGAAAAATTCGGGATCAATCTGAAAGAAGAACTTAGAGAAGATTATTACTGGATTAGAAAATCACATCATAAAAAAGCAGAAAAAATGGATTTCTTCTTTCATCATGAATCTAAGATATTTAAAGCCTTTTTAGTACTCGATAAAATTTGGGAAAGTCAATCTATTAATGACTATATAGTTTTCATTGATAAATTAAGTCATGCTGATCTAAGAAAAGGAATCGTCAAAACATTGATTGACGATAAACTAAAAAATGATAATGAGCGAATAGAGCAGCTATCACGCAATAAAGTAGATACACTATCTTTTATTAATGAATTAGATATTAGTAAGGGAGCTAAATGGGATGTTTTTTGTTTTATAGATCAAATGGAGAAATATAGACTAGAGTTTATAAATATCATTAAAGATTATATACCTCATTATAAAAAGCTTCTAAAAAAGAATAGTAAATCCATAAACGAAGTTAATGCGGAAGTACATGAGAAGGTTAACTTACATGGAATGAAATTCATCAAAGCCTATACAAATAACCTTATTAATTTAGATGAATTCAAAAACGTCTATATAACCAATTCTTACTTTGATAGTTATCTCATCTATTTTACATTAATGAATAATACAGAAGACTGCTATCTAGTGGTAGGAGCTTTTTATCATGAAGTTATAGGTCAAAATAATAAGACAGAATCCCAGCTGAAAGTACTTAAAAATCTATCTGATCCTACTAGATTTGGCATTATGAAATATATACTCCATGATAAGCGCTATGGGCAAGAGATCGCATTGAAGTTTAATATCTCCAACGCTAGTGTTTCATATCATATGAATAATCTACTTTTATTAAACTTAGTGGAAATTTATAAGCAGGACAATAAAGTCTTTTATCAATTAAACAAAGACAGAGTAATGGAAACAATTCGGTTTCTTAAAGATGAGCTATGTTTATAGATTCAGTTAATTGAGGGAGGAAATACAATGGAATGGGCTATTTTTGAATATGAAAATAATTTTACAACAACTACAAGGGAAGTGATTAACAGTGTACCTTGTCTTAAAGTTAGGGCTAAGAATTCAAGTGGTATACTGCCAACAATTATCTATTATCATGGGTGGCATTCCAGTAAAGAGTTCGAAAAATTTCAAGCCATGTCTATGGTAAGTTTCGGGTATCAAGTAATCATCCCTGATGCTTTATATCATGGTGAACGAGATCCTATAGATCATGATAATCCTAAAAATCTTGAAAAATATGTATGGGATATAATCTTTCAAAGTATAAATGAATCGGAGAAGTTTATTTCTGAGATTATTGAGATTCATGGAGCTGACCCAACAAGAATTGGCGTTATAGGTAGTTCGATGGGAGCCATTACGGCTTCAGGTGTTTTGGTGAAAAACAAGATAGTAAAATGTCTTATAGGTCTTAATGGAACCTTTGCTTGGCAAGAGGCTATAAAAAGAAATCATTTACCCATGAGTTCTGTACATCAAAAATCAATAGAATACTTTGATCCCATGAATAATATGAATCAACTTATTGACAGAGCTATATCAATTTTACATGGCATTGATGATACATCATTATCTATAGAAACTCAAAGGTTATTTTATAATCGAATATTACCACAATATTATATGAGTCCTGAAAAAATTCAACTCATAGAGTATTCAAAGATCGATCATCGTATAACGATAGGTATGTTGGAAGCCGCTATTACGTGGTTTATTAAACATCTTTAATCTCCTTCTTGACAAAGTAGTAAAAACTGTTTAGTATAATAGGTAACTAGTTACCTATTTGGAGGTTGAGAAGATGGATGAGCAAAGAGAACACCATAAAGCTTATATATTTGGTAATATATTTTTATTCTCAAATAAATTACAAAACTTAGGTAATCGATTGTTCAAAGAAATAACAATGAAACAATGGCTTCTATTGATAGCGATTATTCAAAGCGGGATACATAACCCTACCCTAACAGATGTAGCAAACATGATGGGGTATACGAGACAAAATGTTAAAAAGTTAGCCCTACTCTTAGAAGGAAAAGGATTTATTCAGTTTCAGAAGGATTTAAAAGATAGTCGAGTTTTACGGTTAGTTATTACTGAGAAGTGTTATGCATATTTTGAAAACAGACTTGACAAAGAAGAAGAGTTCATGGAAAAGCTCTATGAAGGAATAACTGATGAGGAAATGGCTCATATGTTTTTAGGTATGAAGAAGCTTGAAAAGAATCTATTGAACTTAGAAGGTAAAGGAGAATGGGATGAAAGGGAGTAGGAAGACTAAGATGTTTGTGTGTAGTCTCATAATAATTATTGCAGTCTGCATTATTTATTTTAAATTACCTTATTCACCTGTTAAGAGTGAGTTTTGGATGAAGGTTAATGAAGTTAGTGAGAAGTTTACGGAATCAGGCAAACAAATAGACGAGGATGACTTAAAGGATTTACCAGAGGTCATACAGAAGTATTTCACTCGCAATGGGTACCTTGGAATTAACAGTGCATCAGTAGTCATACTAGACTTTAAAGGTGCTGATCTTGCTATGGGAGTCGATAAACCTCAGTTAAAGATTGATTATCTAGAGTATAATTTTGTTGATGAACCTGCTCGATTTGCTTTAATTGATACGAAAATGTATGGTATTCCATTTCAAGGGTTAGACAGTTATCAAGATGCAAAAGGATCGATGAAAGGTATTATTGCTAAACATATCACATTATTCGATGTGAAGGGTACTGATATGGACCAAGGAGCATTGGTGACCTACTTATCAGAATGCTTAATGCATCCTAGTTTAGCGCTTCAAGAGAATATATCATACGAGCCAATAGATGAATACAGTGTTAAAGCAACTATTGTTGATCAAGGTTTGGAAGTTAACGGTATCTTCTATTTTAATGAAAAAAATGAGTTAACAGGGTTTGAAGCAAAACGTTATTCTTATGATACTGATTCCTATGAAAGATGGACAACAGTTGTGACAGATTATAAAGAGATTAATGGTATTAATACACCAACTAAATTACAAGCAATCTGGCATTACCAAGACGGGGAGTTACTCTATTTTAATAGCAATGGAGTAGAAATTTCTTATCAATAATAAATTGAAACACTGATTTCATGGTTCATAGGTTTTGTGTAGAAAAGGAGATGGTGATCCATCTCCTTTTCAATATGCTAAAGAAAATTTTTGTAACTGGCAGTAATCACTTTGAAACTCTTAAATATTAAAAGTGCTCCTTATTTAGTGATTATTGAGTATTTCTAGTAACACTTCCACTAAATCAGGATCAAATTGAGTGCCTTTACACCTTTTAAGTTCTTCTATTGCCTCTTCCTTTGATATAGCCTTATGGTAGGGGCGATCATTAGTCATCACATCATATGCATCTACGATGGTTATAACCCTCGCTTCGATGGGAATTTGATCCCTAGCTATACCACTTGGGTAACCGTTTCCATCCCAGCGCTCGTGATGATGGAGGATGCCCTTTGCTATACTTACTAATTCAGGTGAAGCAATGGCTATAGCATAACCTTTTTCCGTATGGGTCTTTATTATCTCAAATTCCTCTTTGGTCAGTTTACTTGGCTTTAGTAAGATATGATCAGGAATTGATAATTTGCCAATATCATGTAAAACAGATAACATGGATAGATCATTTAACTGACTATCGCTAAGTCCTATATTCCGACCAACTTCTAATGCAAGTTTTTGAGTTCTTTCTGCATGAGCCTGTGTTTCATAATCACTTTGTTCTAAAGCAGTTTTTAGAGATTCAATAATTGAACTTCTTGTACTTTGACTTTCCGTTAATTTTTTTCTATACATATTATTATTAGCAAGTCTCATATGATCAGCTAAAAGTTCATCGCTATTTGTCATTGTGCTATGGGAAAGGCATAAGCTTAACTTTGCATGATTAATTAGAGTTGCGTTGCAAAGCTCTAAGATTCTATCAGTATATTGTTTTGCATCCGTGGCATTAGTTTGAGGTAATATAATCACGAATTCGTCACCGCTAACCCTAGCTATTAAGCCCTGGTCAGAGAAAACTTCTCTCAAAATATCTGCTGTACGTATAATTAACTGATCGCCAATTTCATTGCCTAAAGAGTCATTAATCATTTTAAGCCCATTAAGACCACCTTTAAAAACTGTTATGGGTAGTTTTGATTTATCATCAAGAGTATGCATATTGTTATCCAGATAAATACGATTACGGAGATTGGTAAGAGGGTCAACTGTAGCTATATTTTCTAGTTGATGCATCATGGTCTTTACTTCTGTGATATCATTGAACATGTTTAAGTAGCCAATTGTCTCTCCTTTTTCTAGTATAGGTGATTCATTATAAGAATAAAAATGTGTATCGCCATCAAAATGTAAGGTCATTTCTTTCCCATTAGGAGAAAATGAAACAGACCCGTCAGTGCTTTCTATAAACTTTTGAAAACTTTCCTCAAAGGAGGCATTCATAATATTAATATTAAAGCTCTTTAATATTTCTTTTGTAGCTAAATTTAAATCAACTACCTTTCCATTTATATCTGTCACGATTAATAAGTGTTGCATGTTCTCAATAATTAATTGTCTGGCGACAGGAATGATTTCAGGTGTACTAAAATAGAAAAGTGCCCAATGAAATATCAATCCTGTGACAACAAAGGCTAATGTTGTTTGATCATATACCTCGTCCAGTATAGAGAAAACATAAGTAATATTAAGGAGAAAAGGTGGTAAGAGTGCAATAATTAAGACAATAGGCTGGAATCTATAGTATTTAGGTAGTTTATAACAATGAGAAGTCAGAAGGATGATGGATATAATAATCATCAAATAGGTATAAAAGGTATTTAACCAAAAAAATAAATTGTTATGGGGAATAACTTTTGTCATTTGTCGAACATAGACAACAACTAATTTTTCTCTAAATAAGTGTAAATAAGGGTCTGTTACGATGGTCATTAGAAAGATTACAGGGATAATTATTAAGGCGTATTTAACTTTCTTGTTACTTAACCAACTATCCTTTTTGGTGTATATCAGTGAGAATGCTAAAATTAATGATGGTAATGGTAGTATCCCTATGTACTTGGCTTCATACCAAAACAGAACAGAATTTCTCATCTCACTAAAACTGCGCATGGCATTTGCGAATAACCAATAAACTAAACATAGTACTAAACATAGATAAATATTTTTTAAATTTTTGATATTAATATTCCTTTTCCAGGATATTGCCAACATCACTAATAGCATTATCGCTATAACACTTTGTAATATACCAATGGCTATTTCTTTCATGATAGTCCCCCTAAGGTAAAGCTAATGATATCCTTACTATCAGTTTATCATAAAATGTCATATTTATGAAAGTAATTAAATAAAATGTAGGACAAAATAAAAAAATCTCTTTGGCAGACAATACTAAAGAGATTTTAGTGACTCATTAATTATTTTTTTTGTTTTAACGTGGTATTAGAACTTTTGTACTTATTTAGTAATCATTTTAGCATCTATTTGTGCTGGATAGCTTTCTCTAATAACTTGAGGATAAACAGATATACTATCATTTACTTTTAAATCAGAATGATTAAAGTTTAAGGTAGTTCCACCTAATAGATAGACTTCATACAATAATCCATTTTCATCTTCTGTATCTAATACCATAATACCGGTATTTTCTGCTCTACTAATTCCTTTGATAACTAAATCAATTTTTGATCCCTCAAGATAATAGCTTAATAAATAATTCGAATGATCTCTAACAATATAATCAATAGTCAACTGAGTTCCATTTTCTACTTCTAGTTTTTCATAAAGTTCAAATATAATTTCGCCTTTATCTGTACTTAATATAAGTTGATTTGAATTAATTTCTTTTACAGTACCTACAACCGATGTAATAAGTTCACCCATACTGGTATAACGCATACTGAAATCATCAACAGAATACTTCTTTAATTCAAACTCATTGTTATCGATGCGTTTGACGCCTACTGTCTCTCCTATAAAGAAGTCTTTTATACTGTCTTGGTCTATTTTAAATATTTCTGCAATATCTCCAGTCAATATATGAACACCATTATCTTCAAATGCAATAATTTCTCCAACTGTTTCGTAATCCAGTTCATCAGTGCCACAATCAGGAACATTAACTGTTTGATCCTTATCTTCCTCGTTAGCAGACGCATCAACCCCACAGCCAGCCATGGTAAAGATCATACTAATACATAATAGTAATAGGATTATTATTTTATTTGTTTTTAACATATTCAATCTCCTCCTTTATGCCATTCAATCTATTAGACGTGGAAAAAAGAAATTAGTTCCCTTTATATTAATACAAGAATACTAGAAATTCTCAACATGAAGGTGTGATATTTTAGGTTATTTGACATATTATTCTTTTAGGTATAGTATTAGAGAAATAATAATAATTTCTGGCTTATAATGTTCTAATAAACGTAATGAAATAGGATCATATATAAAATATTGAATGCACGTACATATTAAGTATTCCTATCTTTTAATATTCGATATAAAGATGGATACATGCACCATAGGTTTGTAAGCACATTACTAAACGATTTATCTGGCATACAGTCTCGAGCAGGCTGCGTATGTGCTGGACCCTATGGCATTAAGCTTCTAGCTATTGACGATAAACGAGTTGAACGATTTAAAGAAGCTTTAAATGCAAATATCGATGCCATGAAACCAGGATGGGTACGTGTCAATTTTCATTATACTTTGGATAAGGAGACCTTTAACTATATTATTTCAGTCTTCAAAAAAGTCCTCAGAAAAAGAGGGCTTTTTTTGTGTACAAAATAAGTCTTAATTGTTCTATCCATATTATTTCACTAGTGAAGTGAGTATACTTAAAGCATAAGTCATACTTAAGACATAATGAATGACAGGATGGGGGACATTAAGAATGAAATATTTACAAAGGATAGCAGAGAAAAATAAAAACAGAATGAAGAATAATGAAGGTAAGGATAATGCAATTTTTGTATTTTACGGTTCGCAATCAACAGAACCTAAAGAAGATAGATCTGAATTATGGTTGACTCTATCCATGTCTTCTCAAAGGTGGAGGGTATACTAGTTATCATTAAAATAGACATGCATGATTAAAAGATATATAATCAAGATATGCACAATGTGAAAGAACTTAGGAGTTGATTGTATGGATAAAGTCTATGAATTCAAAGCTAAAATTATTGGCACTGAAAAAGTAAATGGAGCCTATGTTGAATTTCCATATGATGTGAAAGAGGCTTTTGGAAGTAATGGAATCATAAAAGTAGCTGCTACCTTTGATGGTCATCAATACACAGGAGCGCTGGCTAAGATGGGAACTGATTGTCATATTATTGGTATTTCAAAGGCTATAAGAGCTAAGATAGGCAAGGAGCCAGGAGATCAAATAGAAGTTACTATTCAAAAAGACAACGCAAGTAGATTAGAAGTAATTCCAGAACTATTAGAAAAAGCCTTGGATGATAATCCAGTAGCAAAGGATTTTTTTAACACATTAACAGATAGTCAAAAGAATAAGTTCATTAAACATATTACATCTGCTAAGAAAGAGGAAACAAAACTAACAAGATTAGAGAAAACAATTGAAATGTTAATTAATAAAGAGAAAATGAAATGATTGCTAGAAGTCTCCCAATATGAAATATGGGGGGCTTTTTTTGACCGAAATAACGTTGTGTGCTATATTAAAAAAGAATGAACAACGTGGAGGCGATAGGTTATGCGTATATTAATAGCAGATGATGAAAGAGCCATCGTTGATGGAATAGTTGCCATTATTGAAGGCATTAATTGGTATGCCATAGATACAATTACTGCCTTTGATGGATTAGATGCTTTAGAAAAAATGAAGTTACATAAACCAGATATTGCTATCTTGGATATTCATATGCCTCGGATGACAGGCTTAGAGTTAGCAGAACAAGCCTATCGCTGGAATCTGTGCTCTAATTGCTTTATTCTGACAGGATTTAATGAGTTTGAATATGCTCAAAAAGCCATCAGAAGTCATGTGAAAGACTATATGCTCAAGCCTGTGAATAAGAAATATTTGATTGAAGCAGTAGAACAGATAGCTAAGAAAAGTGGTGAAGAAGAGATTCATCCAGATGAAGAATGTTATGAAGATATCGAGTTCTTACGTTTTACACTTCAGAATACGGGGCAGTCTATAGTAATAAACGATATAATTGACTACATTGATAGTCGTTACAAAGAAGATATATCACTTACTTATATTGCTGAGATGATGAATAAACATCCAAATTATATCTCTAACCTATTCTCCAAAGAAACCAATACGAGTTTTATAAAATATCTTCAATATGTTCGATTAAAGCAAGCCATGCACCGCTTGATTAATGAGCCAAATACATCTATTAAATATATCGCTCATAAGGTAGGGTATCAAAATCCTAGAGAGTTCTTCAAAGTTTTTAAGAAGAAGATTAACTATACACCAACCCAATTTAGGGGAAAATACGGTCATAAGAAGGAATGATAAACAATGGGGATAGTTAAAAAAATAAAAACAAGGTATGGCGCTATGTCACTATTGAAAAAATACATGATTACCTTTGTGTTTTTGGTTTTTTTACCTACGGTTGGACTTTCTGGGAATTTCCTTGTTACAGTAAATAATTCATTGTATACAGAATATATTAATAAGCAGAATGCTATCTTGGAAGATGGCTTTTATAATCTCAATGTGAACATCGATAATATCCAAAGAATAAATGAAACTTTTCAATTATATAATACTTTTCTAAACTATCTTGAAGGCTATCATATCACTGCTGCAGATCAAGTTTATGCCTATAACAAAGATATCTATGGAATATTTAATACATCACTCTTAACCAATGATGTGGTAGAACACATTAGTGTCTATAGTAATAATGATAATCTAATTACCATCGAGCCCTTTATATATAATGCTGATGAATTATCGGCATATAATGAGTTGAAATCCCTTAAAGTCATGGAGGGGATATGGAAGATGGATCTTAGATCTGCAGGTAGACAGATGACTTATTACAGTAAATTATACACTTCAAATTATTCCCAAGAGCTAGGTATTATGAAAATTGATGTTAGTATAGAAAAGCTCTTAAAAACACTTAATAAGGAACTCTATTCGTATATTATAATAAGTGATGGAGAAGAGAATACAATTATATTTGATGGTGATTCGATAAGTCCAATTAAGGGCAAAGCTTTGGAACAAATGGATAGTCAGCAAGAAGATTACATCCTAAGCAAATCCACATTAGTAGTTGGTGACTATCATTTTGAGATGGTATCTCATATTAAAAAAACTTATCCTAAGACCGAGTTGATTGAAGCGATCGTTTTTATTGCTATGCTCCTAATTGTTTTAGCATTTTTCTACTTAATCATTTATAGGACATTTATTAAACGTATTAATCGTTTAAAAAGACATCTAACAGTTATTGAAAATGATAACTTAATTCCAATTCAAAACATTGGTGATATGGATGAAATCGGCTATACTATGATGTCTTTTAATCAAATGACTGAAAGGATTAATGGTCTCATCAACGAGGTTTATAAGAAAGAAATTAAAAGAAAAGAAAGTATGTACTACGCATTGGAAGCACAAATTAAGCCTCATTTCCTGTACAATACACTTGAATGTATTCGAATGATGGCTGAAGAAAATTGTGATTTTAATGTGGCGGATTCCTTATATTCACTAGGCCATATACTACGTTACACCCTCAGAGGTGACGAAGATACAATTTTAAAAGATGAGTTAGTCTATGCTTCTGAATACCTTAGTCTATATAAAAATAGAATGAAAAACGAATTCAACTATAGTATTAATAATAACTTGAAAGATTCAACTATACCTTGTCCCAAACATATTATACAGCCAATTATTGAGAACTCCATCATGCATGGTTTCAAGAACAAAGTAGGAGGATATCATATTTCTCTGGCAGTGGAAGAAGTGGATGAGGGTGTCTTGATTAGGGTCAAAGATAATGGTGAGGGTATCTCAGTAGAAAAAATCAACGTGATTAATGAACATCTAGGGTCAGGAAATATTGGCGATGTTCTTAAAACCAGTAATAGTATAGGTTTAGATAATGTCAATGATAGAATTAAAATGTTTTTCGGAGATGGCTCGGGAATCTATCTGAAAAATAATACTGAAAGTAGTGGGCTGACTATTGTTATTAAATTACTAAATAAAATATAGAGCCAAACTAGATAAAAAAGTCCTTATAGGGACTTTTTTTTATATATATTAACCATTAATTTAGAAATAATCTTAGAAAATGACACATGTTTTTTAAAAATACCCAGTAGAAAAGAAAATTCATGCTCTGTATAATTAAAAATATACAATACACAATATATTACATCTTGAGTAATTGGTAGTTTTGAATAAAACAGTCAAGTTGACCAGACTTATCTATTCAAAAAAGCTTAACAAAAAGGGGGAACTTGATATGGAGGCAATAAGTAATAAAAAAAGCTGGGTCCGATTTAAAGAGCAATGCACCTTACAAGCTTTTGCTTTAGCAGGCATGTTGTTCTTATTTATTTTTTCTTACATACCGATGTTTGGGCTAATCATGGGTTTTAAAGATTATAAAATTTCTATGGGTATTGCAGGTATTTTTACAAGTGATTGGGTAGGGGCAAAGTATTTTATAGAATTTTTTACTGACTATAATTTCGTCAGAATTATGAGAAATACCTTTGCTCTTAGTATATTGAAGCTAGTTTTTACTTTCCCTGTACCAATTCTTTTAGCGGTGATGTTAAATGAAGTTGGACATAAAACTTTCAAAAAAGTTGTTCAGACTGCAAGTTATTTACCCTATTTTATTTCTTGGGCAGTTGTAGCAGTACTCTGCATGACCTTTTTCTCTGAACAAACAGGTCTTGTTAATGATGTATTAATGAAAAATGGACTTGTAGAAGAACCCGTTAATATTTTAGCATCATCCAAGACATTTTGGCCATTGATTGTGTTTTTATCCATCTGGAAAGAAACGGGATGGTGGACTATTATCTTCTTAGCGGCTATTGCAGGTGTGGATGTTGCACAATACGAAGCAGCGCAAGTAGATGGTGCAAATCGGTTACAAAAGATCTGGCATATTACATTACCTAGTATTAAGCCAACCATCATTGTTGTACTTATCCTTTCTTTAGGAGGAATGATTGGTACAGGAACTGGAGGATCAACATTTGAACAATGCTATTTACTTGGTAATCCTTCCAATATTGATACTTCAGAGGTTATTCAAACCTATGTTTTTGAAATGGGTTTATCCCAAGGGCGCTATGCTTATGCGACAGCAGTAGGTTTAATACAATCCTTAATATCTGTTACGCTGGTATTTTTAAGTAACCTTATTGCTAAGAGAGTAACTGGTACGGGAATATTCTAAAGTTATCTAAGGAGGTAGACATGAAGAAGAAACGCTCTTTTAATAGTGAAAGCTTTGGTGATAGATTATTAATGGCGATTATCTATATATCATTAACATTAGTATTAGTAATGACATTTTATCCATTTTTTTATTCCATTGTGCTATCTTTTAATGAAAGTGTGGACACAATGAAAGGTGGAGTTTATTTCTTCCCCAGAGCTTTTACACTAGATAATTATATTTACTTTTTTAAGGATGGGGGATTACTTAATTCTATATGGATATCTGTAGCGAGAACAGTAGTAGGAACGGTTACTGGGGTCATGTTTACTGCAGCAGTTGCCTACGCGCTATCCTTTAAGCATCTCATGTTTAAGAAAGTTTATATGATACTCATCATCATAAGCATGTATTTTTCAGGGGGATTAATTCCTTACTTTTTTACCCTTAAGCAATTAGGGCTGATTAATTCCTTCTGGGTATATATCATACCAGCATTAATGAATAGTTTTTTTGTTCTGATAGCCATTTCCTTTTTTAGTGACTTACCATTCTCACTATACGAATCAGCTAAAATTGATGGAGCAAAGGATTTAAAAATATTCATTAAGATTATTTTACCAATCTCTAAACCATTACTTGCTACACTTGGACTTTTTATAGCAGTTGGCCAATGGAATAACTGGATGGACGTTGTTTTCTTTGTGCAAGACAAAGATCTAAAGACTTTATCCTATATGATGATAGATCTTATTAATAGTAGTCAAACACCTATGCAAGTATCAGCTCAGTCTGCAATGGCAATGGCCAATAATATACCACCCTTTACCTTACAAATAACAGCAATGGTAATCGCCGTATTTCCAATAGCTATTCTATATCCCTTTGTTCAAAAACACTTTGTTCAAGGTGTTACAATCGGGGCGGTTAAAGGTTAAATAAGTAATTCAGGTATCGTAAGATACCTATTTAAATAAGGAGGTTTTATAAAATGAAAAAATGGGGAAGAAAATCAATAATTTTCTTGCTAGTTGTTCTTATCTTTACTCTAGCAGGTTGTGGGGAAACAGAGAGTGAAAGAAAATCAACAGCTGAAACAAATGAAGAAGGACCAGTTGAGTTAGATGCATTTATCAACTTTACATGGTATTCAAATGAAGAATTTAAAGGAAAAATACCTGAAAAAATCACTGAAAAAACAGGTGTCACTTTGAATGTAACAAAAGCAGCGGATGAAAAGCAATTAGGTTTGATGATTGCTTCAGAGGAGTTGCCTGACATTATATTTACAAGTAAAGAATTATCAAGGTTATCTAATCCTGATGTTTCCTACTCTTATAATGAACTTATTGACAAAGGCTATATGCCTCTTTTTGACCAAGGAGAAGAACGTATTATGAATGCAAAATCTTTTTCTTCAGATGATAATTTCTATACCATTTTAAGTGCCTATGGAACAAAAGAGGATTGGGATAATAGCCCCTCAGCATTATTAGGAGGTCCTGGTCTTATTTTTAGACAAGATATTTATGAAGAATTAGGAAGTCCGGAGTTAAAAACTACCGAAGATTTTATTACTCTTTTAGAAATGGTTCAAGAAAAATATCCAGAGATGCGACCATTCATGTTCAATCCAATATGGCAATTTACACCTTTCAAAGTAGCATATGGTGTTCAAGCTGATGGTAGATATACTTATTACTCTGATAACAATGGAGGAATCGAGTTTGGTGTACGAAGTGAGAATTATTTAGACTTTTTAAAGTATGCCAATACATTATACAAGAAAGGCTTAATGACTGCAGATAATTTCGCAGTTAAAAATGAGTCTGACGTTATAGGTGAGTTTAATGGTGGTAGAGCATTTGCCATGACTTGGACCGATGGTGCTGTAGTTGGAACAGATTCAAAACTGAAGCAGAACTTCCCAGAAGGTAAAGCAGGTCTTATTACTGGTCTTGAAACAAAGAATGATCCAATTTTAGTGAATAACCAAATTGGTTGGGCTGGGGTTTTTATAAGTAAAAACTGTAAAGACCCTGAAGCAGCAGCTCGTCTTGTTGACTTTATATATAGTCAAGAAGGTAGGGAGTTAACATGCTTTGGTATTGAAGGAGAAGATTGGAATAGAGATGAAAATGGTAACATCGTTTTTAGCGATGAAATTATTGATATTCGTCTAAACAATCCTAATAAATGGGAAGCTGAGTGGAATAAAGGCTTTTACTTTGGGAAGCACTTAGAAGAGAACGTTGCTTTTGGAATTTTAGCTGATAGTAAGCCAACAGAAGTTAATGAGATGGTTAAGGAGTCTTCTAATTATTACAAAGAAATAGTGGATATCAATCCTAGATTAAGTTTAATAAAACCTAAGGCAGATACAGATGAAAAAATAATTTATGATAAGTTAGTAAAATTATTTGAAGATGAAGAAGCGAAGATCATCATGTCAGAAACTGAAGAAGAATTAACTGCTAATTATAATAGTATGATTGAAACAGCAATTAATTTAGGTATGGATGATTTAGAGCAGAGATTAACTGAAGCATATCAAGCTTTAAACTAGTATTGCAAGTTTAGTCAATGAATAGAAGAGATCATGATTTAGATTTCATGGTCTCTTCTATGTTTTTTGTTAAGATCTGGATATTTTCCGAACAGCGTTAACTAAACAATCAATTTCTTCCTTAGTATTATACATACCCAAAGATGCTCTTACAGCGCTATCTAATCCGAATCGCCGTAAAGCAGGCTGTGCACAATGATGTCCTGAGCGAACAGCAATACCTTCTCCGTTAAGATATCTTGCTACTGAATCTGATGAGATACCGTCTATCACAAAGGCGATCACACTTGTTTTACTTGGTGATGTACCAATAAGACGAATGCCAGGAATTTCACTAAGTGCGTGCATAGCATATTTGGTGAGTGTCCTTTCATGTTCTTCAATTCTATCTATTCCGATGTTTTGTATATAGTCAATAGCGGTACCTAGAGCTACCGCATCTGCAATGTTACCTGTTCCTGCCTCAAATTTATTAGGTAGACCATTATAGGTTGTTTTATCAAAGCTAACATCTTTAATCATGCCACCACCTCTTTGCCAAGGGGGCATTGCTTCAAGTAAGATTCTCTTTCCGTATAGGACACCAATACCTGTAGGACCATATATCTTATGACCTGAAAAAACATAAAAATCCGCGTCAATTTGATTGACGTTAACACCTAAATGAGGTACTGACTGAGCACCATCAACAAGAACTATAGCACCATGTTTATGTGCTATCTCGATCATAGTCCTAACTGGATTAACTGTCCCAAGCACGTTAGAAACATGGGTGATTGCTACCATTTTTGTACGAGGTGTAAAAAGCTTTTCATATTCTTCTAGTATAACTTCACCATGATCATTGATAGGAATGGGTTTTATGATAGCTCCATTGGATTGCCTTAATTTTTGCCAAGGAACAATATTGGAGTGGTGTTCCATCATGGTTAATAATATTTCATCATCTTCCTTTATGTTAGCATTGCCGTATGTTTGAGATACAAGATTGATAGCTTCTGTAGCACCACGAACAAAAATGATTTCTTCTGGTGAGGAGGCACCAATAAACATCTGTACCTTTTTTCTTGCGTCTTCATAGGCATCTGTTGCCTGCCTTGCTAAAGTGTGAGCTCCACGATGTACATTAGAGTTGGTTTCACTATAATAAGTATCAAGAGAATCTATAACGGCTCGAGGTTTTTGAGTTGTTGCAGAATTATCAAGCCAAACTAATGGTCTTCCATTAACTCTCTTCCTTAATATAGGAAAATCTTTTCTTAAAGAGTAAGAATCTAAATGGTTAGTATGATAATTAATAGGTTGTATCGGAGTAACTGTAGGATGAAGGTGGGATAAAAAATAATAACTACTTTCTGCATGTTGTTGATAAGGATCAGTTGTAACGTGGGATGGTTCAGGATCATTTACATGTGGATTGTCAGGTCGAGGCCGATCGTTTGTTAGAAATACCTCAGGCCGAGGTTGATCAATTGTTAAAAATTCTTCAGGCCGAGGTTCATCAATGGTAGTTGGATCATCATGGTAAGATCTATCCATGGTAACAGGTAGATCTTCTCTATAAACTTCATTGGCAAGTCGACTGATCATATCATCATCTATATGAGCCAATTGTGAAGAGGGATTTTTTAGAACATCTTTATGCCGAGAGGGTGTATATAACTTGGTATCTGAATTAAACATAGTCATAGTAACTTCCTACCTCAACGTTTTCAAGCATACCTAGAGCATCATCTGATAAGACAGCAATGGAGAAATAAAGACTCATAATATAAGAAGTTATTCCCATGTTATCTATACCACCAAATTTAACAGATAGACTAGGTATATCCGTTTCATCAGGAATACCGGGCTGATGTAAGCCTATAACACCTTGTTCCTTCTCACCCACACGCATTAATAAAATATTACTAGTAGGGTTGTTTCTACCATCCACTAATAATTTATCACAAGGAATTAAAGGTACACCTCTCCAAGTGATGAAAGGAGAACCATAGAGATTAACAGTTGCAGGTGGAACGCCTCTTCTTGTGCACTCTCTGCCAAAAGCTGCGATAGCCTTAGGATGTGCCAAAAAGTATGCAGGTTTTTTCCATACCTTTGCTAGCAATTCATCCAAATCATCGGGAGTAGGTGCTCCTTTTCGTGGGCGAACTTTCATAGAAGGTGCGACTTGATTAATGAGACCAAAGTCCTTGTTATTAATAAGTTCCCATTCTTGTCTTTCTTTCATTGATTCAATGGTTAGTCGCATTTGTTCTTGTAATTGGTTAATGGGTGAATTAAAGATATCTGTAACATTACTATTGACCTTTAAGATAGTTTGAATAAGGCTTAGGATATATTCACTTGGACGTTCCTCGTAATCAGGATATGTCTGTGGAAGATCATATTCTTCCCAATGGTCGGAACAAAGCTCAATAGCTTTTTCTATAAAATCATTAGCCTCATTTTCACCAGGATGTTTTTTTATCTTATTGACACTGTAAACGCCAGCTTCTACTGCTACCCATGGCATGAAATTGAGAAGCCATCTAGGTGTGATACTTTCCATCATTGGAATAGATTTTGTGGTGTGCGATAACTTACGTGCTACATGTGGATGTAAACTCCGTTGTGATATGGAGTAATCAGGTAAATTCATAATTAACACTCCTTAAAATTATTAAAAGGTTAGATAGATTTCCCCTTATTTTATTAACCTAGTAATAATATATGTGACAAAATAATGGAGGTGACTACTTGGCAAACTATCGTATAAAGTTAATGTTTCAGGTAAAACATAATGAGGTAAGCTATCCTAAAAAGGTATAAGGTGATTGAATGTCAACATTGAGTATTAAGAATGTAGATAAGTACTATAAGATTGGAAAAAACAACTTTCAAGTTCTAAAAAATATTAACTTAACCTTTAGCAAGGGGGAGTTTATATCTATTATAGGTGAATCTGGCAGTGGAAAATCCACACTAATGAATCTAATTGGAGGTTTAGATTCTGATTTTACAGGAGAAATATCTGTTAATGGTAAAGCCATCACTCTGTTTAAAGAGAAGGAACTAGATGCCTATAGAAAGAATAATATAGGTTTCATCTTTCAAAGCTTTAATTTAATACCCCATCTATCAGTATTAGATAATGTAACCATTGCCATGACATTATCCAATGCTACAAAAAAGCAACGGATCAAACGAGCTAAAGCATTATTAGAAGAGGTTGGTATAGAGGAACATATGAATAAAAGACCTAATCAATTATCAGGAGGTCAAAAACAACGTGTAGCTATTGCAAGAGCGTTAGCTAATGATCCTGACATCATTTTGGCAGATGAACCAACCGGTGCTTTAGATTCTAAAACTTCAGGGCAAGTACTCCAATTGCTGCAGAGTATAGCAAATAAAGGTAAGCTGATTATTGCTGTGACTCACTCCTCAAAGGTTGCTAACTTTGGGACTCGGATTGTAACAATTGCTGATGGAGTGATTACTCAAGACCAATCCATAAAAGATAAAATTAGCTTTGAAGAAGAAAAGAGTGTTGTGAAGAACCAAGAACAAAACTTAAACTTCATTTCAGCTATCAAGTTGGCCGTTAATAATATGAAACTGAATGCATGGCGTAATATCTTAATAGCTTTTGGAGCTTCTATAGGTATTACCAGTGTTATCATTATGCTATCTTTAGGTAGTGGGGTAAAAGCGTATATACAAGGAGAAATACAAGGTAATGTTGATCCTCTAATGATTGAAATCAGTAAACCAAGTGAAGGAGAAATGAGAGGTCCCATAACAGAAGGACCACCTTTTAATGATAATGAGATTAATGAGATTAAAGATATAAACCATGTAGAGAGAATAGAAAAAAGTTTAACCATCTCCATGCAATCAAAGATTGAGTATCTTGAAGAAGATGTTGATCTATTGATGTTGGAAACCATATCTGAAACATTTGATGAGGCAGATATTATACATGGGCAAATGGCAGTGGAAGGACAAATTATTCTTTCGCAGAATATTGCAGAAAACATACTTGGAGAAGGGGGAGAAGCAGAAACACTGATTAACCAAGTGGTGAAACTTATTATAATCGAGCAAAAAGATAGACAACCTCAACAAATTGAACGAGAACTTATAGTTAGTGGACTAATAGATACAGGTAGTCAAGGGATGATGGGAGATTTCACACTTGGCTATATACATTATGAAGATTTAGAAGACTTATATATTGAAAATGAATTGGATTTTGGTCCTAAGACTTTGTACGCGTATGCATCCAGTGAAGAGTATGTTGAAGACATAAAAAATCAGCTAATAGAAATGGGTTATGAAGGATCTCGGGAAGAGGCTATACTTGAACAATTAATGACATATTTAAGTATTGCTACAGCTATTCTTTCTGGCATAGCTGGGATATCATTAATTGTATCAGGGATTATGATATTAGTAGTATTATATATCAGCGTTATTGAACGGACAAGAGAAATTGGTGTACTCAAAGCTATTGGTGCAAGAAGAAAGGATATCAAAAGGATTTTCTTTTCGGAAGCAGCCATAGTGGGTATAGTAGGAGGATTAATTGGCGTTATCTGTGCTCTAATATTTGCTAATCTGGGTAATAGAATCTTGGAGCAACAATTTGATATCATGTTAATTGATGTACGCATAGATTATATGGCCTTTGGTCTATTAGTAAGTACCTTGGTGAGCATCATAGCTGGTCTTAGTCCAGCAAGTAAAGCAGCAAAACTGGACCCTATAGAATCATTAAGACATGAATAAAGGTAGTTAAGCTCTTTTGGAATGAAATTTCTTAAAGAGCTTTAATTAAGTAAAAGCACAAGATGTGGAAGAAGGGAATAATTTATAGTGGAATAATTTATATTTAGAGTCCAAGTGAATATATAGGATTACTTTACAAAAGTATCAGTGCTAGCTCGAAATATATGGAGTGGGGGAATAAAAGTGTATTCAGGAATAACAAGGTGGTATAAACCGATTCTTAATGTTTTTAGAAAAAAAGCTACTCCTCAAACAAAAAGAAAAAATATTGAAGCCTATAATAATATTGATTGGAAAAGATTAGATATAGAAAAAAAATTAGCTAAAGAACATTGTATCATGGCAACACCATCATTAGTCATTAAAAGGCAAGATTCATTTTTACCAATATGGGATCTTAAAATGTATGAATTCTTATTGGAAGAAAATATACCAGATACGGTTCATCCAAAGCTTTGGGAACAGGGGAAATTGAATTTGAATGGAGGCTTATTCAGAGTAACAGATAAGATTTATCAGATAAGGGGTTTTGATCTTGCTAATATGACTCTTATTAGAGGCCAATCGGGGTGGATCATTATTGGTTGCTTGTCCTCTATGGAAACGGCGGAAGCTGCAATTCAACTGGCTAAACAATATGAAGACATTCCTATCAGTGCTGTTATCATCACCCACTCCCATGCAGATCACTATGGTGGTGTATTGGGCGTAATCAAAAGTGGTACAGTGGATGATATCAAAGTATATGCCCCAAAAGGCTTTACAAAAGCTGTCATCGAAGAAAATGTTTATGCTGGTATAGCAATGGCACGCCGAGGTATGTTCATGTACGGCGAATTATTGCTAAGGGATAAAAAGGGGCAGGTTGATAATGGAATTGGAAAATATGTTTCGGGAGGTACCCAATCCCTTGTTAAGAATATTAACGAGATAAAAGAAGACCCTCATAAAGGCTACCATGAAAAAGTAATTGATGGTGTAACTATGCAGTTTCAGCTAACGCCTAATACGGAAGCCAAAGCGGAGATGAATATTTTCATACCTAGTGAAAAGGCTCTTTGTATAGCAGAAAATTGTACAGCAACACTTCATAACTTATATACATTAAGAGGGGCAGAAGTTAGAGATCCGGTGGCTTGGGCAAAGTATATTCAGCAAGCTATCGATTTATTCGGAGATGACTTGACCACAGTATTTGAAGTTCACAATTGGCCAAGGCGAGGTAATAAATATTGCATTGACTATATGGAAAAACAAAGAGATATGTATCAATACATGAATGATCAAACGTTGCGATTGATTAATCAAGGATACACCATCGATGAAGTTGGAAGGATGATTAAATTTCCAGAGAGCATCAGTAAAGAATGGTACAACAGTCCTTTTTATGGTACAGTCAATCACAATGTAAAAGCTGTCTATCAAAAATATATGGGGTGGTACAATGGAAACCCCGTAGATCTCAATAAGCTTTTACCTCAAGACTCAGCAGAAAAATATGTAGAATATATGGGTGGAGAAGAGAATATTTTAGAAAAAGCTAAGAAGTCTTTTGAACAAGGAGAATACCAATGGGTTGCAGAAGTAACAAAACATATTATTTATGCTAACCCAGGAAATAGAGATGCAAGACTACTATGTGCAGATGCGTTAGAACAGTTAGGTTATATAGCAGAATCTGGACCATGGAGAAATGAGTATTTAGTAGGTGCTTTTGAACTTCGTTTTGGCAATACACCGATGCCGGGTACTACATTAACAGATGAGGTTTTGAATGCGTTACCTTTAGATAAAGTACTCTATTTTTTCAGTATAAGAATTGATGGATTAAAAGCAGGTAATTTTAATTATAGAATGAATTTTATTATACCTGATAGAAAAGAAGAAGCAGTAGTTGAAATCAAAAGAGGCATACTACGCTATTTATCAGATCAAATAGATCCTGATGCATCTGTTACTATTATAATGGCGAAAGATACATTGTATCAATTAGCAACGACCAATAAACCTCCGACTAATGCTTCCATAGCAATAGAAGGTGATAAGCGGAAATGGGAGTTATTTTTGTGGTCACAAGATATTGTTGATAAAGATTTTAACATAGTTACCCCATTACCAAAGAAGAATTAATATTAAGAAAGTACCAAACCTCCACATCTATTTGATGAATTCTTGATATTCAAGAAGATTTAAGTGGATTTTTAGTTATAAAAAATAAGTCTTGACTTCATTATATAAAAATGATATATTTAACTAGACGACCAGTCTAATATAAAATGAAAAATCTTGATATGAGATTAGATTTAATTTTTAATAAATTTTAGGAGGATATTTTTATGACGAATAAGGAAAAAATCTTTGAGGTAGTTAAGAACCATAACTTGATGAACATCAGTACTGTTGATGCAAATGGTATGCCAAAATCCAGAGGTGTGGATTATGCTATGGGTGAAGATGAATCAGTATTATACTTTATCACTCATAAGATGACTGCTAAAGTGCAAGAAATTAAGGATAATCATAACGTATACGTTGTCATCGATCATGATTGCACATCCATGGAAGAACTAAATGAGTTGAGATACATTAAAGCTGCAGGGAAAGCTTATGTTGGCGATACACCTGAAAAGATCCAAAAAGCATTTGGTCATATCATTGAAAAATTTCCATATTTAAAAGATTTACCAGGTGAGCAGTCTGATTTTGTTGGTGTAAGAGTTGAGCTTGAAAAAGTATATTTAACAGATAATACGGTACAGTTTGGACATACTGAAGAAGTTACTTATAGATAGATCTGTTTTAATAAATTAGTAGAAGGACTAAATGACTTTAAGGAGTTATTTAGTCCTTTTTTGGGTGCATAAGGTGTTATAATCTTAATAATTCTTATTTTTTTGAAACCTTTTATATAATCTAACTATCTAATAGGGGTAAAGGTGATTTAGGAAGGTCAAGTAGTGCCAATATCATACCATATGTAATTAATATAAAGTAAAAAAGTTTACCTTACTAATTAATAAAGAAAGGGCTTTAAAAAGAGTCTCACTGTCATATGATAGTGGGATTTTTAAACTTCTACTTTATATGCTGAAATTGGGGTGGACACAGTTCGACATTGAACTTTATTGATGATATAATACGATTATAAAAGTTATGCTGATGATTATTATTATATAAATAGATACCATAAGTATAGAGGGGGATTAAAAGAGTGCTTATTAATAGGAAAGAGCTTAAGTATGTCATCAGTGACAGCGATTATTATAGCTTAAGTAATGTATTAAAGAAGTTATTAATACAGGATCCTAACAATGGAGAATTTGGTTACAAGGTTAGAAGTCTATATTTCGATTCTCTCAATAATATTGATTATTATAGTAAAATTCGTGGAGAAGAAGACAGAAAAAAAATAAGACTAAGAATATATGATACAGACTGCCTAAAAGCTAAACTGGAAATCAAACGAAAGATTAATTTTAATCAGATAAAAGAGACTGTTGAAATTAGTAAAGATGATGCCAAGCGTCTAATCAAAAAAGATTATCAGGTATTGTTAAGTTATGATGATCATGTAGCCTCTACAGCCTATAATATAATGTCATTGGGACAATATCAACCAGTGGTATTAGTAGAGTATGATAGAAGAGCTTATATCCATACAGAGAATAATATAAGAATAACTTTAGATAGTGATATTAGAACGAGCGAGACTAATTTTCAGCTATTTTCAGATAGTGTTTGCTTAATCCCCATGTTTAATCATTACCATGCTCTCTTAGAAGTAAAATATAACGGAGAATTATTTGGCTGGATATCACAGATCCTTGGCAATCGAGAAAGTGTTAACCAATCCTTTAGTAAGTACTGCTCATCAAGAAAATTCTATGATAATTACATATCTTAATAACATATATGTGACTTAAATTTAGGAGGACAATATGAAAGAAATACTGTATGATTACCTCATATCAAATAGCAGTAACATTAGCATTATCAAATCCATTGAAATTTTAGTTGTTGCTTTAGCATTAAGCATACTCATCTTTATTACCTATAGATTTACATACAGTGGTGTGATGTATAATAGAAAATTCAATATCTCTTTGGTCATGATCACCATAGTGACGACCATAGTGATGATTGTGATTGGTAGTAATATAGCTTTATCTCTAGGGATGGTGGGTGCATTATCCATTGTACGTTTTCGTACAGCTATTAAAGATCCAAGAGATACATCTTATATATTTTGGGCAATAGCAGTTGGGTTATGTGTAGGTACAACCAACTATGCCATAGCTGTTATGGGGTCCTTATTTTTATTTATCGTTTTAATGGTTTTCAATATTGGCGGCTTTGGAAAAGAAGATCGGTATGTTCTTATTATAAGAGGAAATAGGGTTAAAGAAGAAGAGATGATGAGATGCGTCTTTAATGCTTTTAAGAATAGTCAATTACGAGCTAAAAATTCAACCCAAGATCATATTGAGTTAGTTTATCAAATTAAACTAAAAAAGAATAAGGATAAGAATATCATTAAGGAACTTTATCATATTGAAGGTGTTACTGTAGTTAATTTAGTGGCTCAAAATGGGGAAACAATAGGGTAGGTGTAGTATGAAAAAAAGTATTTCAAAACTTATGGTAATAATACTTTTAAATACTTTCATATTGGTTGCATGCGGCGACAAAAAGATTACTATTGAAGATAAGTTGGATAGCGACTTACCCATAATCATTATTGATACGAAGGGTAAGAGTGTCAATGAAACTGACAAGATAACTGGGGTAATGAAGATATTTGAAGGTGGTATAGATGTATATAATCATACCGAATATAATTTTATATCACAAATAGGTATAAAAATTAGGGGTAATACTACCCGTAAAATGCCTAAAAAACAATATAGTATAGAACTACAAGACTTAAATGGAAATGAACAAGATGAAAGTATTCTAGGAATGGCTAAAGATTCGGACTGGGTACTTAATGCACCATTTGAGGATAAATCACTTATTAGAAATTATGTTGCGTATACAATTGCAGGAGAAATAATGACTTATGCTCCTAAGTCCAGGTTTTGTGAAGTATACCTTATAGATGATGGTAGTAACGAAATAAAAGATGAACATTTTATGGGTCTATACCTCATGATAGAAAAGATTAAAAGAGGAGAAGAAAAAGTAGATATATTCCCAACACAAGATGACCAAGGTGAAACAAGTTTTATAGTCGCAAAAGACAAGCAAAAAGATGAAGATATTATTATTCCAACTTATGGTAATGAAATATACCTTTATGATCACAATATTATTGCTGTTTATCCAAAAAGAGAAATAACAAATGACCAGATCAACTATATAGGTAAGACAATCAGTGAATTTGAGAGGGTATTATATTCAGACAAATATGATATTCCATCAGAAGGATACAATGAATATATAGAAGTAGATTCATTTGTTGATTATTATTTAATAAATGAATTTTTTAATAACACAGATGCAGGTTATGTAAGTACATATATTTATAAGGATTATGGTGAAAAAATACACGCAGGACCTGTATGGGATTTCAATGCGTCCTTAGGTAATAGTAATATATTGAACGAATACTATGATTATACAGGTTTTTATATGCATAATACTACTTGGTTTGAAAGGTTAATGGGGGATAAAAAATTTGTTAGCAAAGTTATTAAGCGCTATAAAGAATTAAGAAAGACTTATTTCAGTGAGGAATTTTTATTAAACTTAATAGATGAAACAGTTGAGTCACTTGATGAAGCACCACAGCGTAATTTTAATGTTTGGCCATTTTATATATGTAATCAGCCAGAAATGTTTAGAAATCCCTATAATGATTTTCAACCTTATGAGCACGATATTAAATTATTGGAAGATTATTTACAGGCTAATCCCCATTTGTTGTATCCAACAGATGGAAAAGCAAGCTCTTATGAAGAAGAAATAGAGTTGTTGAAAGAATTCATCATCAATAGAATTAAGTGGATGGATGAGAATATTGATAGTTTATACAAGTGGACAGATTAGAGGGAAAAGTACATGAAAAGATTTTTACTATTGAGTACATTGATGTTTTTTCTTATGCTTGGATACAGTGCTGGCTTAGTAAGTAAACCAGGAACATACGATAAGATTACTTATTTTACTAAAACAGAAGGTAAAGAACTATTCATTTATAAGGACAATTCTTGGCAAACAATAAAACTAACAGGGATTAATATGAATCCAGGAAAACCAGGAGCTTTTCCTGGAGATAGTTTGGTGACAGAAGAAGAATATTTGAGATGGTTCTCATATATTAAGGACATGTCCATGAATTGTGTACGTGTTCAGAATATCATGCCAGAAGAATTTTATGAAGCACTAGAAGAGTTCAATAGAAATAGAGAAGAACCATTATATCTATTACAAGGGATCTATTTTGATGAAGTATATTTAAAGGACGGCTATGATCCACAATCAAGACCTATGAATAAGATCTTTAAAGATACAATCAAATCAGCCGTTAACATAATACACGGAAACACCAATAATTATGTAAACATTAACTTGTTTGAAACATATACAACGGATATATCCAAGTATGTTATAGGTTATACCATAGGTATTCATTGGGCCACGCAAGACATTATTTATTCAGAGATGATGAATGATGATGTACCCTATAAAGGTGAATACTTCTATACCAATGAAGAAGCCACATCCTTTGAATCATACTTAGCAGAATCAGCTGATTTTCTAGTTGACTATGAAACAACTACCTATGGTGAACAAAGACTGGTAAGTATTATTGGCTCACCTTCATACCACCTTAATAATGGTAATATGTATACCAATGGCTCAAAAACAGTACTCCTTGACAAAGAGAGCGATACAATTGCAAAGGGGTATATTGATGTAGAAAACATAAAAACGACAAATCGTTTAAATTCAGGCATATTTGTCTCATATAATATATACCCTACCTTTAGTCAATTAGTAGAGTATGAAGAGAATGAAGGAATGTATTTTAGTAAGGTTAATAACTATCATAGCATACCAGTTGTGATCTCAGAATACGGTATACCTTCTGCAAGATCTACGGGAGACTTTGTAACGAATACAGATAAAGGGTACATAAGTGAAAAAGAGCAGGCTTATGCATTAGTCACTACCTATCGTGCTATTAATGAGGCTGGATGTGCTGGAAGCATACTCTTTGAATGGAGTGATAGCTGGCATCGATCAGCATGGAATACAAAAGATCGAATTATACTGGATAAATCAGCCTATTGGTATGATGTCCAAACCTATAGTCAATCATTTGGATTAATGGCTTTTGAACCGAATAGCGGGGAGAATATTGTTTATCCAGATGATAATAATGATGAATGGACAAAAGAAGACATAATGAATCAAAGTGAAGATCTATCTTTATCCATGAGGTCCGATGCAAAATATCTTTATTTCATGATTTGTTTACAAGATGGATTTGATCCTGCCATACAAGAGGTGTTCATCGATTTAGATGTAACACCTCAATCGGGAAGGACATCCAGTACAGAGTATAATCTAATCTTTGATAGGCCAGCAGATTTTATTATACAAATTAATAATAAAGATAATTCAAAAGTATTGGTTCACGAATACTATAATACCTATAGTTTTTTGGAACAAGAGAAGAGCTTACGAATACGCCCAGACATGATTGTTCATACACCTGATATGGATAGATTTTCTCCTATCATGCTGTATATACGACCACGAACCTATGTGGAGTCACTAGGCCAGATATTTGAGAGAGAAGCAATTGAAACAGGAAGGCTTGTACATGGTAATTCCAACCCATATAGTGATGCCTATAGCTCTATTTCAGATTTTTATATAGGGAAGGATTATATTGAAGTGAGAATTCCATGGAGTCTCTTAAACTTTATGGATCCGTCGACAATGCAAATACATGATGATTACTATGAAACCTTCCAAATACAACCTATTAAAATTGATAGTTTATTTGCTGGTGTAACTGTAAAGGAAGAAAATCATAAGATTTTACGATTGGATGCAAAACCTTATCAATGGAAGCAGTGGACGCTACCTACCTATCATGAAAGATTGAAGTTATCCTACAATCTTATGAAGGAGGAACTATCTAAAGATAGCCACTAGGTAGGAGGGGAATAAAGGAATGAAGTCAATTATATTCATTTATCTAATACTTATATACTTTGTATATATTATTTCGTGTTCTTTGATATATATGATCTTACAAGACCTAAGGGAGAAGAGATTTAATAAAAAAGTGGGAAAGCTCACTGAAACATTTAGCGAAGAAATCTATAACCAATTATTAACCATAAGTCATAATAAGAGAGTATCTTTTTATGCCATTAATTCTGTGAGACAAAAATTAAAGTTTAAGGCTTACCAAAGAGTCTTTAATAATACTATTATTTTGTTGAATGAAGAGCCACAGAACCATGCTCTTGTAGCCGATTATATGACTCTTTTTGATGACTATATAAAAAAATTGATTAAAGGTAGAAATGAAGGCAGTATAAAAAACGTATACACCGTTTTTCTACTAGGGCAGTTTAAAGTTGATCAAGATTATATTAATAAGTATTTAATGGAGTCATTAAAGACAACTTCCCTTCATTTAAGATTTAATGCACTTAACTCAATTGGGCAGATCGGAAATGTAGATTGTTTTATCGAAGCATTAAGATACCTGACAGAGACACAAGGTTATATTAATGAAAAGGTTTTTATAGATATACTGGATCATTTTGGTGGGAATTTAGAGGTACTTAATATTGAGTTACTGAAGTGCCTTGATGATTTAAGTATTGACATCCAATGCATCATCATTGAACACTGGCAGAATAAAAAGAACAATACAGTAGCAGAGGAGTTATTCAATAAATTACAGGGATCAGATGTTGATAAAGAGATTGAGACAAGTATTATAAAATATTTTAATCAGATCAATTATCCACCTGCAAAGGAAGCATTAATACAACGTTTGGATTCACCGTACTGGGAATGTAGAGCTCTTGTTGCAAAAGCACTATCCAATTATTACTCCTATGATACCATTGATAAACTGCTAATAAGTATAATGGATAGCAATTGGTATGTACGCTTAAATTCAGCCATGACATTATTGGATTTCGATTTAGGGAATATGTTGATATATGATGTTTTACATAAGAAGGACAAGTACTCTAGAGATATATTATTTTATGCTATGTTTGTTAAGAATAAAATAACTTATGATGAGTATATGGAAAAAACAAATGGTAGGAGGCGGTGGTGATGTGGTAGAAAACATAATTGATTATATTAACCAATTTTTTATGTATTATATCTTTGTATACGCCGTTATATTTTTTATCTCCACAATATACGCTATTAACAATTTATACCAGTCCATGGAGAGAAAAAAATACAGGAATAACTTAAGGGTTAAAAATGATGCTAACTATGTCCCTATATCCATTTTAGTTCCTGCCTATAATGAAGAGAAAACTGTAGTTGAATGTATCAGCTCCATATTAAGTCTTAATTACCCTGAATATGAGATAGTCATTATTAATGATGGTTCCTCAGATAATACAGAAGAAGTACTTATCGAAGAATTCAACTTACATAAAGTGATGAGACCTATTAGACGATTGGTAAATAGTAAAAATGACAGAAGTATATATGAAGGCGGAGATCGGATAAAAATCACTTTGATTAATAAAGAAAATGGGGGGAAAGCAGACGCACTAAATTTAGGAATCAATGCCTCAAGATATCCCTTTTTCGTATCCTTAGACGCAGACTCTATTTTGCAGAAAGATTCTTTAAGTAATATAGTTATACCTTTTATGGAAGATGATAGAACCATTGCAGTTGGAGGCAATATAAAGGTTTCCAATCAAATAGTTTTACAAAATGGAGAAGTTGCAAAAGTATTGACACCAAAGAAATGGCTGATTATCATGCAGATGATTGAGTACTATCGTGTATTTTTGACAACACGGGTTTGGTTCAATCAATTTAATGGAAATCTTATCATATCTGGTGCCTTTGGCCTATTTAAAAAGGATGCAGTGATCAATGTAGGCGGATACGATACACAGCACATTGGAGAAGATATGTCACTGGTTGTTAAGATGCACTCATTCTATCGAAAAAATAAATTATCCTATCGGATTCAATATGCCCCAAACGCTATCTGTTGGTCCCAAGTGCCGGAAAGAATATCGGACTTTAAAAAACAGAGACGTCGTTGGCATATAGGCCTAATGCAAAGCTTATTTGAGCATAAATATATTTTTCTAAATACAACCTATGGTTTGATTGGTACCTTTTCTTTTCTTTATTATCTGATATATGAAATGTTATCTTGTGTACTAGATATTGTAGGTGTCACATTCATAATACTGGCCTACTATACGGGATTTATAAATATTCAGTTTTTCGTTACATTTTTTGTTGTTTATATCGGCTACAGCTTTGTTATTTCAGCGGCTGCTATTATACTGGAAAGCTATGTGTTTAAGGATATATTAAATTGGAGGGTTATCTTAAAACTCATTTTTTATAGTTTGATAGAAAGCCTAGGATACAGACAAATATCATCTTTATACCGTTTATCAGCTTTGTTTCAGTATAGAAAAAGAAAACATGAATGGGAGAAAATCAATAGACAACGTCATCATAAGGTTGAATCATAAAAGACCTAGTGAGTAGTTGTATATTCTGAAATTATGACTTAATGTATATAACTTGAAAATATTCCATTAGTACAGTAGAATTGAGTATAACCATATATTTCAATTTTAATGGAGGGATGAATATGGACATACCCATTTGGCAGTACCTATTAACAATGGGAAGCTATTTTACTGCACTAATTTCAATTGTATCTTTTATGAGAAAGCATTATCGCTTTGCAAATGTACTATGGATAGCAGCTTTATTCACATTTCCATTATGGTTAATGGGGAATGTAGAAGGATGGTTTCGGTGGGCTAAAAATTTAAGTGTCTTTATACCAACCATATTTGTTGGTTTTGCTAGGATCTCGAACTATGAGCAAAGGAAGGGTAAGGCATGGAAGTCACTTCAAAAAGATTGGGTTCTTTGGGTATTATACGGTGTTTTATTTTTAAATATTATGGAAGCAACGCTTAAAGATTTTCAAATGGGTAATAACCTTAATGCTCTAGCTGGACTTCTATTATGTGTGACTATACCATTCCCCAATCGTTATTGGAAAATGTCTAAAGAAAAACCTGGTGATCTAATAGTCTATACAACAATTGGATGGAATTTACTATATACTACTTGGAATGCGTGTTTTGTTTTTGGAGAGAGTCCTATATATTTTGCGTCTTCTGTATGCATTTTACTAGCTGCAGAATTGTATCCTGTTATTAAGAAACAACCGGAATTGTATATCATGGCAAGGGTTTATACATTAGCTACTCACCTTCTCATAAGAGCTTGCTTTGGTGGAATATTCCCAATATTAATGAATTCATCAAGCTGGTACAGTGCTGGGGTGTTAAACTACTGGGGTGTTCTAAATGGTATTTTCGCTATTCTATATGTGTTTTGGTACACATGGCAATTACATACTGGACGATCTGAGAAAAGATTTATACGTGATCAAAAAAATCTTTCTACATGAAAAACAAAGAAGAAGTCATTAGCGAATAGGAATTGAACCTAGAGGAAGAATAATGATAATCCTAATTATGGTTAGCTAAAAGGAGGCAAATATATTGGAACTAGTTAATTGGGTTATCATTTATATCATTGTAGCCATAGTTATTTCATTTTCACTCACTTTACTCCTTAAAGGGCTAAAAAAAACCTCAAAGGTGATACAGTTCATTCCAACATATATTAGTTTGCCCTTATTAATTTATGATCTCATCTATGGATTGTTATATACAACAACAGAGTCTGGTATGGGGTATCAAGCTATTTTAATTTTTGCCCTTAGTCTTGTTATCATTATTTGTACAAACGTATTGAGTGTCTACTTACTTAATATAAAGATCAACAGAAATAAAACGAATAATAAAAGTTAAAAAGTAAAATAAAAGTAAACTGACCGAGGAATAAAGACGATATAAATAATAGTATTAATGTAAGAAGGTGTTAAACTATGATTCAATTCCCTTTTCTTAAGATGGTCAATAACATGAATCATTTATTTCTTCGTCAGTCCAAATTAAGTCTCCAGTTAAGTACTGGAAAAAGAATCAATTGTGCAGCAGATGATCCGGCTGGATTAGCTATTTCAGAACGAATGAGAGCTCAGATTCGTGGATTACAACAGGCTCAGAGAAACGCCCAAGATGGTATTTCTATGATTCAGACTGCTGAAGGTGGTATGAATGAAATTCATAGTATACTTCAAAGAATGAACGAATTATCAGTACAAGCAGCTAATGGTACAAACACTGATGAGGATAGACAAAAATTGAATGAAGAATTTCAGCAATTAAAGGAAGCCATTGACCAGATAGCATCAGATACAGAATTTAATACGAAGACGCTGATAGATGGATCTCATGAAACCAATGGCATTCACTTACAAGTAGGTCCTAATTCAGGAAACAGTATCGAGGTGAAGATCGGTAATTTATCAAAAGCAGCCTTAGATATAGATGGATTAGATATCTCTACAGAAGACGGAGCTAAAGAAGCCATGGAGAAGGTTAAAGGTGCCATTCAAACCACTTCAACAGAAAGAGGACGATTAGGTGCTATGCAGAACCGTTTAGAGCATACAATAAGTAATCTATCCAATTATGAAGAAAATCTGATCGCTGCAGAGAGTCGTATTAGAGATGTGGATATGGCAAAGGCAATAGTGGAATTTACTAAGAATCAAATACTTATTCAAGCAGCACAAGCTGTCATGGCACAAGCCATGCAAATGGAAAAAGATCGTATAAAGCAACTTCTTGAAAGTATATAAGGTGGTCTTAGAGGACCACCTTTTTCCATAACCTTAAAGATATTATTGGGTATAAACAAGTTTGATTATTTCTTCTATACTAGGTTCCTCCACCTTAAAATCCTCTACATTAAAATTATTAAACAGTGTTTTTGCAATATCCGAAGTTTTTTCTTTAGTATTTAATGAAAGGGTTAATTCTGTTTTATCTGAATCGTAGACGCCGTTGAATTGGTGAAGTAGATAATCGAGTAGAGGATTGTTATCATGGTAACCCAATTGAGCTACTACTTTAATGGGTAAGTCCATAATAGATTTCAATTGTTCTACCTTACCCTTATAGACAATGTCGCCATGATTTAGAACCAGCATCTCATTACAGAGAACTTCAATATCCTTCATATCGTGAGTCGTTAGGAAAATGGTTTTTCCTCCTTCATTGATTTCACGAAGAAAGTCAATAACTTTATGCTTAGAGACTATATCTAATCCTATAGTTGGCTCATCTAGGAAGAGTAGGTCCGGGTCATGAATCATGCACGCTCCTAACTCAGCTCGCATTCGTTGTCCAAGGCTTAGCTGTCTTACTGGTTGCTTCAGAATATCTTGGAGGAATAAGTTATCTATCAGATAGTCCAATTGTTTTTTATAGGTCTGATCATCAACTTTATGGATACCTTTAAGCAGTTCGTAAGTATCAATGACAGGTAAGTCCCACCACATTTGAGTCTTTTGACCAAAGACAACACCGATATTTCTGACATACCTTTTTCGGTCCTGGTATGGAATGTAGTCACCTACCCTAGCGCTTCCACCGCTCGGAGTCATGATACCAGTTAAAATTTTTATGGTTGTTGATTTACCAGCTCCATTGGGACCGATATACCCTAAGAATTCACCTTTATTGACAGTGAAATTGACATCTTTTAGAGCTTCAATCTTTCTTTTATGTCTGGTAAATAGACTTTTCTTTTCATAGATTGTATAATCTTTTCTTAAACCTTCAACAGTTATAAATGACATAATCATCCTCCTCTCTATGTTACATTATGTACCTGTGCTTGAGTAACGTTTTATACCTGTATTCCAGACCATATAAGCCAGAAAGCTAATAACTAACACACCTATAATTGGCGCAATTAAAAATAAAATCTGCTTCGATTTACCCGTTAGATACAATAATGGATAGTAGCTTATGGTGAAAAAAGGAATGATAAAAGTAAGTGCATGGGTAAAAATGGAATGATAGATGGTTGCCGGATAACTAGCAGCTTTACGAGTAGAATAATGACCTAAAATAATAATATCCTCATTCTTTCCTGTCCAAAAAGCGATGGCGGCTAATAAAATACTAATAGCTAAATTCATGGCTACTGAAGCTACTAAAAGTATGGGAAGGTATATATAATAGGTGGTACTTATAAAGTTCACATTTGATAGCCCCCATATACCAACAGCTAAAGCTTGTAAGATCATTCCAAGTCTTTTAAAGTCCACTTTCTGTAACATAACTTGTACCAAAGCCGGAGCCGGGCGTATAAGTAATGTATCAAATTTACCGCTGAGAATCAGTTGTTCAAAGTTATTGAATCCATCACCAATAAAGCGATAAACACCAAAACCAAATTCAACAATAGCGTACATTAATGCAACTTCATGAAGTTCCCATCCATCTATACTTTGAAATCTTAACAGTATAAAGGCAACAATTAAAAAGTCAGCAAAAAGACCTAAAAAGTTACCAATGATATTAATAACAAAATCAAACTTATATTGGGCATCGCTTTTTAAAGATGCTTTAAAGAGAGTAACAAATAGTGTCATCGTTTAACCTCCTTGTATAGCCATCTTTTTTGTTAGGCGTCCAGATAGAAAATAAGCAATTATAAATAATAGGCTAATCCAAGCCCACTGACTTATAAAAGCCTGTGTGAAATCAAATTGTCCTTGATACACCGCAGTTGGTACGTAAGAAGTGTATGCGAAGGGGAGGTGCATAACGAGTTCTTTAAAATAACTTGGGTAATATTGAAGATGGATAAAGGCGCCACTAAACAATGTGCCAGCAAAATAGTAGAGCATTTGAACACCGTTGATGGATAGAAATTTAATACTCCAGAGACCGATAAAGTAGTTAATCAAAAAAGCAATAATAACACCATTGGTTAAAGTAATCAAATAAGGTAGAATCTGATGAATATTAGGAAGTGCAACCCCCATAGCAATAACGCTAAAAAGAAAAATTGGCATTGAACGAAATAGAAAGTTGTAGACGATATGTCCTAGTACTTCGAAGAAACTACCATAAAGTAAGCTATATGGTCGTAGCATTTCGTATGCAATAGAACCATCATGTACTTTCTTGGGTATGTAACAGCCATAAGGTAAAAACATGACAAGCCATAGTCCAGCTTGATTAACCATAAGATAGGTTACTGCTTCCATGCCTTCAACGGTATTACCTAATACAGCCAGCCAAATTCTCACATTGATGTAACCAAAAACAAGACTACCAATGTTGTTAACAATATGATTCAGTAGATAGACTTGGTCTCTTTCAAAGGATTTTTTTGCAAGTGCTAATCCTTGTAAGATATCAATCACCTCCATGATAAATATGTGATTGAAATGCGATTTGTGGGATAGATAGCTCCCAGTGAGCGGAAATGTAGTATACCATAGATGGCGAAATATTACAAGAAAAAATTTCTATTTACCTTGTATAGTAGTGAATAATATTATACAATGATAATAAGTAATTAAAATTTTAAATTACATTTTAGGATATTCAAGTTATTATAGCAGTTAAGAGAGTTGAGCTATAGAATTTGAGTGAGTTGAATAGAAATGGGAGTACAAAGTGGAAGAAAAAATCATTAGCAGAGAGGTCATTCAAGGTCATGCAGTAGAATTATTTCATCAAAAGGGTGTTGATGCTACTTCTATTAATGAGTTAGTTAAGACGTGCGGTATAGCGAAAGGAACATTTTATCTTTACTTTAGGGATAAAGACGATTTAGTAGAATCGGTTTTTGATCGGTATAGGCAAAATTTTATTCAGGAAGTCATCGATAAGAATAAAGCTATTCATAAAGTAACCTATTTTGCAGATTCTCTTATTGAATATTTTAATAAGAATCAAATGTTTTTAATAGAAATAAGAAAGCATATGAGTACTTATAAAAAGTATGACTATATCGAAAAAACAGTAAAGGCATTTACAAAAGTTATCGTAAATTATTTGAAATTTTATGAAGAATACACCGTTAAAAATATTGATATCTACAATCAAGCTTTAATTGTTATGATATTGGAAATATGTTATCAGGGTATTATCGATGGAAGTTGCGATGATAAAGAAGAAGCTAAAAAGATACTTTGTGATGTATTTAAAAGATTTTTTGGTTGTAATTAAAAATTTTTGTTATTGAATGACCAGTGGTCACTGGGATTGAAGATCTTTTTTTTGCTTCTCATGACCGAAGGTCATTGGTCTCTAATGACCGGTGGTCATGGGATAATCAAATTTAAATACTTAACTTAACACCAATTTTCTGTGTTCAGTATAGAGAATAATTACTGTACACAGTTATAGGTGTGGAGGTTGTATAAAATAATAAAAGGAGAGATTTTATGGGTGAACAAGACAAGAGGGTTTTAATTTTTGGTGCAGGCGCTATTGGGGGATCTATTGGAGGGTGGATAGCTGAAAATTATGACAATATCTATTTTCTCGATAAAGGTAAAAATGCTGAATCGATGAAAAAAAGAGGAATATCAACATACCTTCAAGGACATAAGGATGAAGTTGTAAATGCATCTGTTAAAGTCGTTGATAACATTAGTGAGTGTGAGCCTGTTGATATCATTGTTATTGGTGTAAAAACCTATAGCTTAGATGTTGTATGTCAATTTATTAAAGAAAATGTTAAAAATGAGCCTATCATACTTACACTTCAAAATGGAATCGATAATCAACAGATAGTACCAAAATATTTTAGGAAGGTCATTTATGGTGTTATTAGTTATAATGCATGGTTTGATGAACCTGGCGTCATTGGTTATCAGAAGAAAGGACCTATTATTTTAGGAACACCTGATAATAGTTTGATAAAAGAGATGGAAGAGTTAAAGGGTATTTTCAGTAAGGGTGTTGAAACAGTAATAACTGATCATCTTAAGGATGCTGTTTATTCTAAAATGGTTATTAATCTTACTAATTCATTGACAACAATAATTGGTCTAGGCTATAAGGAAGTAACATCCATGAAGTTATTCAAGAAAGTTTTAACCAATCTAACCTACGAAGGTGTGAAAATTGTGAAAGCATCTGGGTATAAGGAATGTAAGTTAGGAGGCATGCCTTCATGGGGGACACTTTGGTCAGCTTCTCATCTACCTAACTTCTTGACGAATGGTATTTTTAAAAAGAATGTATCAAAAATGGTGCTAAGTAGTATGGGGCAGGATATACTGCAGCGAAAGGGCCACGAAACAGAGTTAGAAACATTAAATGGGCACCTTATCAAAATGGCGGATAAAGCAGGTGTGAACATTCCCTATAATAAAGCTGTATATGAGTTATGCAGAGAAGAATTTAATAAGCCAGTATTTAACCCCATACCTATAGAAAAGGTCTGGGAAAGAGTTCAAAAATATTTATAATAAGGAGTTGGGATTATGAAGGCAACCAGACAATATGATGCTGAAATGCTAAAGAATGAACATTTATTTAGAGATCCATTTTATTCTCGATTTAATCTAAGACCCTTTGACCTTCAATTGGATGATGATATTACGAAAACCTATCAATTTCCTACTTTCTATGGTGATGTAACTACAGCTATTGGTATTTTTACTTGCTCAAGTAAGAAGGCTAAAGAAATGATGCCACATCCAAAAATGAAGCCGGTTATTCTTATGCCAGGTAAAGCACTTGTCATATTTTCTTGTTACGAATATAAAAATGTTATGGGTATACCCGGTTATAATGAAATCGCTATGACCATACCGATTATGGTTGATCCTAAGGTGAATGTACCGATTTTACCGATGGTTATGGATGGGGCTTTTAAGAAGTTTGGGTATTATGTTTTTTCTATGCCTGTTACATCATATGAAAATCAGTTAAGAGGACTAGGTATCTGGGGGTT
The DNA here is from genome assembly GCF_002964605.1 of Vallitalea okinawensis. Lineage (NCBI taxonomy): Bacteria > Bacillati > Bacillota > Clostridia > Lachnospirales > Vallitaleaceae > Vallitalea > Vallitalea okinawensis. The sequence continues at coordinate 191,201 of NZ_PQDH01000006.1, read as the reverse complement.
ACCAAAAGTAGTTGAGGATATTGACATATATGATGATAATAAGAACTGTGTTACTGTTGCAATGGAAGATGATGGATCTAAATACTTTGAATTAAGGGTACCAAAGTGTGGAAAGCCAACAGACTTTGATGTTACCTCTAACCTATATTCTGTATTAGATAATAAACTTTTACAGGCAGAGACAAACTTTAAAGCAGTATTCAACGTTAATAAATCATCAGATATACCATCCAATGAATCATGGTTGAAACTATACGATACACCAAGAGGAAGAATATTAAAGAACCTTGAAATTGATGAGAAACCATTCCAATTTAGGTATGCAGAGCATATGACAGCATGTTTCGATCTTCCAAATCCAAATTACACAGTACCATTTAAATTTTAATATTGCGACTCTCCCACATCACATAATATTAGTTTTTGACCTTTTTCTTGTATGCATCTATAATAAGTGTAAAAGCAATGATATTATGAAATGGGGGAAAACTAAATGAAACTTATCTCGTGGAATGTTAATGGTATTCGAGCATGTGTCAAAAAAGGTTTTCTAGATTTTTTTAAAGAAATAGATGCAGATATCTTTTGTATTCAAGAAAGCAAGTTACAAGAAGGTCAGATTGATTTAGACTTAGAAGGCTATCATCAATACTGGAATTATGCAGTGAAGAAGGGGTACTCTGGGACGGCTATTTTTACTAAGAAAGAACCTCTTAGTACTGTATATGGCATGGGCATCGAAGAACATGATCAAGAAGGTAGAGTTATTACCTTAGAGTATGAGGATTTTTATGTGATGACAATTTATACTCCTAACTCACAACGTGGTCTAATGCGCTTAGAGTACCGTATGAAGTGGGAAGATGACCTAAGAGCTTATATTAAAGGATTAGAAGAGAATAAGCCTGTTATCATGTGTGGTGACCTTAATGTAGCCCATCAAGAAATCGATATCAAAAACCCAAAAGCCAATAGAAAAAACGCAGGATTCACTGATGAGGAAAGGGGAAAGATGACAGAATTTATAGAAGCAGGATTTATTGATACATATCGTCATTTTTATCCAGATCAAGATGGGAGTTATACATGGTGGTCATATCGTTTCAACGCAAGAGCTAATAATGTGGGGTGGCGTCTTGATTACTTCAATGTATCTGAGTCACTCAAGCCTAGAATAATAAGTGCTCATATTCACTCAGAAGTATTGGGTTCTGATCATTGTCCTATTGAACTAGTTATTGAATAAAGCAGAGATAGTGGAAGATAAGATTTAAATAATTAAAATCACCTACAGTTCAGTGGGTGATTTTAATTATTTGGAAAAAAAGTATTGACAACAAAGGACTACATGTGTAATCTTATACATAAGGATTACGCATGTAGTCCTTTGTTGAGTACTCAGTTAACTTATGTATTTATAATAACAGTTATACTTAAAAATATTGGAGGAATATGAATGAAGAAAATTATCTTACTATTTATCACACTACTTATTACAATGATTAGCTTATCAGCGTGCGACAATGTAGATCAAGAAGCTGATTCTATTACAATATCAGATTTTTCAGAACCATATAGAATAAGTGATGATCTTACTATTGAAAAAGTTCAAGAACAAGTTTATGTGGTTAATCATGAATTCCCATGGCCGGCCAACTCACTTATTGTTGAAATGGACAATGGAGAGTTAGTTTTAGTAGATACGCCTTATACACCGGAGGCCACCCAATTGCTGCTAGAATGGATGGAAGAAGAATTTGGTGAAAGAAGTACCATAGCTATCAATACTCATTTTCATTTTGATAATTTAGGTGGTAATCAAGCACTAATTAATAATGATATCCCTATTTATGGTTCCAGTATGATTAAGGAAATGATTGAAGAACGTGGGGAAGCCGCTCGACAGCTTATGCTAAGTTGGCTTTCAGATCCTAAAGATGAGGACTATAAAAAGAAATATGAGGAACTAGAATATATTGTTCCCACAGAAGTTTTCAATATTCAAGATGGAATGACATTAACCTTTGATAAAGAGGTAGTGGAGATTTTTTACCCTGGTGAATCCCATTCTCTAGATGCTGTTGTGGTATACTTCCCAGATAAAAAAGTCTTATTTGGTGGATGTATGATGAAAAGTTTAGATGATTATACACTAGGCAATACAGCTGATGCCAATATCAAAGAATGGCCAAAATCAGTTAAAAAGGTAAATGAAGAGTTTTCAGATGTGGGAGTCGTCATACCAGGTCATGGACAGTGGGGGAACAGAGAACTTATAACCCATACCATAAATTTATTCGATATTGAAGAGAATACCACTAAAGTTATTGAACAAGATTTAAGCCAATATTTTCAAGGGTACGAAGGTTGTTTTATATTATATGATAGCAGTGGTCATGAGTATGTGGTCTATAATGAAGAGAAAAGTCAAAAACAAATTCCACCATGCTCCACATTTAAAATCTATCATTCCCTTATTGGTTTAGAAACAGGAGTTCTTGAAGATCAAAATACTGTATTCCAGTGGGATGGTACAGAGCAGCCTATAGAATCATGGAATCAAGATCATACTCTGAAAACAGCAGTTGCTAACTCGGTTGTATGGTATTTTCAGCAGGTAGCTACTGAAATAGGTGAGGATAGAATGGCTTCTTATCTGGAAGAGTTTAATTATGGTAATAAAGACATTTCAGGGGGACAAACAGAATTTTGGTTACAGTCATCTCTTAAAATATCACCCATGGAACAAGTGAATCTCTTAAGTCAATTTTATAACTACGAATTACCTGTAAAGAAGGAGAATATTAATATTGTTAAAGATATCCTCATTTTATCAGAGGAAAATGGTAGAACCCTATCAGGAAAGACTGGAACAGGTGTGGTTGATGGAAATGTGGTCAATGGATGGTTTGTTGGTTATATGGAGGAAGAGAGTAATGTTTATTACTTTGCTTGTAACATTGAAGCGGAAAAAGATGCATATAGTAGCGAAGCAAAGAAGATAACTGAAAAAATATTAAAAGATAAAGGGTTATATTGACAAACGTTAGGTTTAAGGATAGGATGATATTAAGATTATACTTGTAATCTTCATACTTAAATTGTTGAGGTGTTTGCATGAAAGAAATTCCACATATATCAGAAGCAGAATGGAAAGTCATGAAAGTTATTTGGACCGAATCTCCTATTTCTGCTAGTGAGATAATTGATAGATTAGGTGTTCAGAGCACATGGAAACCAAAAACCATTAAAACATTGCTAAGTCGATTGGTTAAGAAAGAAGCCTTAGATTTCAAAATGGATGGAAGACGTTATTTATACTATCCGTTAATTACAGAGAAAGATTGTAGAAAGGCAGAAAACCAATCATTTTTACAGAAGGTTTATGGTGGAGCATTTAATGTAATGTTTGCTAATTTCTTAGAAGAACAGCAGCTATCAAAAAAAGATTTAGAAGAATTGAAGCAAATTCTTAATCGTAAAGAAGAATGAGATGGAGGTAGTTGGGTATGGGGAGTCCAGAGTTTTTTTCTTGGTTATTTTATTCATCACTGATGGGAAGTGTATTGACAATAATTATCTTGTTAATTCGTTTTATATCAAATGATCGACTGGGAGCTAAATGGTATTACTACATTTGGATGCTACTTCTAATAAGGCTGATGCTGCCTATAGGCCTAGAGAGTAAGCTTAATCAAATACTCCCTAGTGCAGGATATCAAGAAAAAACCTTTGAACAGCTTGTTAAAAGCAATGAGGTACTTGATCTAATAACCATGCCAAGAGATTATGCTTTATCTATCGATGAGAATTCTTTGGAATTTATTAGCCAACCCTTATTTGCTCTATGGGCAGTAGGTGCCATTTTATTTATACTTCATGCTATATGCCTTAATCTTAAAAATTGGAGGTTATTAAAGGAGAAAGAGCGCGTTGATGATCCGTCTATTATAAGGATATTGATAAACTGTCAAGATAGGCTACATATTAAAAGAGATATATCTCTTTTGACAACATCTCAAGTACACAGTCCTGCACTAGTAGGGATATTCAAACCATATTTATTAATTCCTAAGGATATCCTTAATAGTCTATCTACTGAACAATTACAGCATGTCCTGCTTCATGAGCTCATACACTATAAGCGAAAAGATCTCATTGTTAATTGGGTCATCAGTTGTTTACAGGTATTGCATTGGTTTAATCCAATTATATGGCACGGTTTCCGCCAGATGAGATTAGATAGAGAAACCGCTTGTGATGCTGTGGTCCTATCTTACCTAAAACCAGAAAAGTATAAAGACTATGGAGCAACTATCATTAATCTATTGGAGAGTACTTCTAATACACACTACTTCTCAAGTGTGGCAAGCTTTTTAAATACTAAAAAAGAAATGAAGAAAAGGATTATAATGATTGCGACTTTTAAAAGGGTGAAGGTAAGAACTACCTTAATAAGAAGCTCTTTGTTTATTTTACTTGGTTGTTTTACCTTATTAACTTGCAGAGGAATGGAACTACCTAAGAAAGCACTCAAGGTTTCAGACCTATCAGGTGAAGTATTCGAGGAAGATTTAGAAGTCTATTTTGATGGCTATGATGGCAGTTTCATCATGCTTAATCTAGGTAAAGATCAGTATCATATCTATAATGAAGAAAAGAGCGTAACGAGAATTTCACCCTATTCCACCTATAAATATCTAATTGCTTTAATGGGTCTTGAAGCAGGTGTGTTGAGAGAAAATGATACCTTGTTGGGGTGGGATGGAACAGTTTATCCTTTTAATGAGTGGAATAATGATCATACGTTAGCATCTGCTATGACTTATTCAGTTAATTGGTATTTCGAAGAAGCAGCTTCAAGAGTAGGAAAAGAAAAGATTACGCTGTATATGGACAAAATTGATTATGGCAATAATGATATCTCTGGTGGTATTAGAGATTATTGGAATTACTCTTCTTTAACCATATCACCACTAGAACAAGTAGAGGTACTTAAAGAATTTTACACTTACAAAATACCCTTTACGAAGCATAATATTGATGCAGTCAAAGAAGTACTTAAAATATCCGAACAAAAAGGTTACTCTTTGTCAGGTAAGACAGGGACTTTAATGATGAATAACCAAGAAACTTGTGGTTGGTTTATCGGCTATGTTGAAATGGATGATGCAACTTATATCTTTGCTACCAATATAGAGGGAAATAATGATGCAGGTGGGTCGAAAGCAAGAGAGATTACCTTGGCAATATTACGGGATAAAATGTTATAAGAAAAAGCGGTAGGGCATCCCTATCGCTCTTTTACTTTCCTAACGAAACAAACTTCAAAAAGAAGACGTAGCATAGCTACATTCCTTTTTAAGATTCTTCATTAATAAGCTCTTGGATTCTAGATTGACAACCTCCACAGCCTGTTCCAGCATTAGTAGCTTCACCAACTGCTTCTACAGTAGTAGCCCCTTTTTTTACTGCTTCACGAATTTCTTCTTCACTTACATCAAAACATGCGCATACTATTTCCATTCCATATACCTCCATAGAATATTAAGTTCACTCTATATAGTTTACTAAATATGACGAATATTATACTTAAAGAAATTTAAATTTTTATCTGCAGAAAGTGACAAAAACACCGATAGTATTTATAGAGGGGTATATTTGGGATGGTGATTATTGAAGTATTAATTTAGTCATATTACAAAATTCTATTATACTAATTTTACAATAGGACGATATATACATTAAGTAATTAAACATTTTCATCTATAAATATTCATATCAGTAACTAAAACTTTCTACAACATGTATTATAATCTTCATATTTTATTCTATATAATTCAGAAAGTTTTAGCCTTAATTCATCACAAAAGATAAAAAATATAGCTAGTAACTAGAACAAAGGTGATGGTATGATCAATAGTAATTTAAAAGATATTAATAAAATAAATGGGATTATTAAAAGAACGATAAAGGAAATTGATAGTAGTCGCTCACAAATCCTTAATATCGTAGATAATGCTAGAGCTGAATACGAATTCATAAAAAGTGAACTGAGTACGATCAGAGAGCAAATTAGTCAAGTTATAGATGAAGTTGATGTCTTAGAAATTAAGAATAAAAAAATGAGACAGCGTTTAGCCCATGTATCTAAAAATTTCAAAACTTTTACTGAAGAGGACATCAAAGCTGCTTATGATAAAGCCTCTGATCTTAAGGTTGCTTATTTAACCAAGCAGAATGAAGAAAAGTCTCTAAGATCCAAAAGGACTCAATTAGAGATTGCTTTAAAAAAAGCTCTAAATACTATTAAAAGTGCTGAAAATGTCATTAATCAAATAGGTATAGCATCTGGGTTTCTGAAGGGAGAAGTCTTGACGGCCATAGATGATATGGATAAAAGTTCAGAGATGTTTATAGGTGTGAAGATTCTAGAAGCTCAGGAAAATGAGAGAAAAAGAATTTCTAGGGATATTCACGATGGTCCGGCACAACATATTGCAAACATCATCATGAAAGCAGATATTTGCGAGAGGATGATTCAATATGATGTAAAGGAAGGTTTAAATGAGCTTGCTGATTTGAAGAGTGCTGTTAAAGTGGCATTAAAAGAAGTAAGAGGAATTATCTATGACCTTCGACCAATGTCTTTAGATGATTTAGGATTGAATAAGACTATAGAAGAGCATGTCAAGACCTTTAGCAGGGAAGCTTATATCGATACTGATATTCGCCTAGGGTCTATTCAAACTGAGGTTGAGTCAATTATACAAATTGCTGTTTATAGGATAGTACAAGAAATATTAAATAATATTAAAAAACATGCACAGGCCAATTATGTTGAGGTAAAATTGGATTATGGTTCAAAATACTTGCGATTAGTTGTTACAGATAATGGCATTGGTTTTGATGTTGATGAGACTTTAAATAGAGTTAAAACCAGAGGGGAATCTTACGGACTGCTGGGAATACTGGATCGAGTTAACCAGCTTCAAGGAGAGATTAAGATTAAATCATCCAATCGCTTAGGCACAGAATACATTGTAAAACTTCCAGTAAACCGAGAGGTGATTAAAGATGAAAAATGGGGAAATTAAAGTGTTGATTACAGATGATCATGATCTAATTCGTGAGGGTCTAAAGAGAATTATTAGTTTTGAAGAGGATATCATAGTAGTAGGAGAAGCTAATAACGGTAAAAAGGCAATCTCAATGATAAAGGACTATCGTCCAGATGTCTTATTGCTTGATATGAATATGCCAATCATGGACGGGCTTGGGGTGTTAAGAAAATTAAAAGAAGAAAACAGTCCCTTGAAAACGATTGTACTTACAGTGGAAAACGATAGCAAGACGATTCATGATGCTATCAATATAGGTGCAGATGGCTATGTATTAAAAGATTCTGCTGGTGAAGAAATAGTTGATGCCGTTCATAGTGTTTATAGAGGCGATAAATATATAGATAAGTCCCTTGTTGCTCTGCTATTTTCAGGCATACAAAGACCAAGTGCTAAGGAAAATAGTATTTTGAATGAATTAACAGAACGAGAAGTAGATGTATTATTTTATATCTCAAGAGGTTTAAGTAATAAGGAAATAGGTGAAAAGTTATTTATATCGGAAAAGACTGTTAAAAATTATGCTACAAATTTATTTAGAAAGCTAGGCGTTAGCGATCGTGTACATGCTACAATATTGGCTCTTCAACATAATATTGATGATTATTACCAAAAGCATTACAAAAAATAGATAGGGACCTTGGTCCCTTTTTTTTTATGACCATTTGCTATAGAAGAAGGGACTGCGGTTATCTAGCATCAATATCCTCTAAAGCGTATAATAATATTAACAGAACAAGAGATAAATAAAGAGGAGGAGATACGATGTTAAATATTTATAATTTCTTATCATCATTCTTACATAATGAAGAGGGGCAAGGTATGGTTGAGTATGCATTATTGATTGGATTATTAGCAATTGCATCTATAGTAATTGTTACAGCATTAGGAACGGATATAGCAGCTCAGTTCCAAACAATTATTGATAAACTCAATATACCTACATCTTAATCACTTATTATGCTCTAATCAGCTCTGCTGATTAGAGTTTTTTACTAAAGCTAATCGAATTAATAATGGATGTTAAAAAGAATAAGCTTGATACATTAGCTTGCTTTATAAGGTGATAACTATGAAAATAATAACACCCTTAAAAAATGAAAAAGGTCAATCCCTAGTAGAATTTGCAATCATCCTTCCCCTGGTGCTTATAATTATACTAGGGATTATTGAATTTGGAATAATGTTTAATGCTTACTTGACAATTACCAGTGCATCACGAGAGGGAGCTCGATTAGGGGCGGTTGGGGGATCAGATTCGGAGATAGAGTCCCTGATTTCAAGCATCACCCCTCAATTAAATGCCGACAAACTAGTCGTTACAATTACTCCATCAGAAGGAGCTAGAGATAGAGGAGATTCCATTACAGTTACTGCTAGCTATGATTATCAGGTCTTAATCCCCTTACTAGGTGATATTATCAGTAACTTAGTCGATCTGACCGCACAAACTGTAATGCGTGTAGAGTGAGTTGATGATTGTATGAAAGTTTCAGATGAACAAGGAAACGTAGCCATTATTTTATGTATAGTTATTGCAGTTCTTTTTGGATTTATGGCGTATGTTATGGATATAGGAATGGTCTATTCGGAAAGAATGCAGTTATCCAATGCCATTGATTCAGCTGTGCTAGCCGCAGCACTTGAGTTACCTAAAGATCGAGCAAAGGCTATGGATATTGCAGAGCAGTATCTTGTTAGTAATAATGTCAGTCTTACTGAAGCTAACATTGTAATCAGTGAGGATGATCAGAGCATCGAAATAACAACGGTACGAGATGTAGAACATTTTTTTGCGCCTGTACTTGGTATTGAAGATAGTACTATTAACCTAAGAGCAAAGGCTATCGTAGGTCCTGTTAAATCAGTAACCGGTGGCATTAGGCCATTTGCCATTGAATTATTTGAATACAGTTATGGCGATGAGGTCACATTGAAGGAAGGCGCCGGAGGAGGCTACCATGGAAACTATGGTGCAGTGGCGCTTGGAGGGCGAGGTGCCTGTGTTTTCAAAAAGAATTCACTTTATGGTTATGAAGGAACAATTTCCATAGGTGATGAAATTGATACAGAACCAGGAAACATGTCTGGTGCAGTAAAAAGCATACAGAACTATATCAATGCTGATCCTTATTCTTTTGAGAATTTTGAGAGGGATTCAAGAAGAATATGGACTGTACCCATTGTAGATAGTCTTGATGTTAATGGGAGGAAAGAAGTTACTGTAATAGGATTTGCACAAGTGTTTGTAGAAGATATTAAGAAGAAATCTGGAAAAATGGAGATTGATGGAAGGTTCATGCAATATGTAGCTAATGGTGAAGTTGATAAGAATGCCATGGATACAGGCACGTATGCAGTAAAACTAGATAAGTTGTATTAGAGTACACATATTGAGATAGATAGGATTGATTAGGATGAATAATAAGGTCGCTAGAAGATTATTTTTTATTGCCTTAATTTTAGCCTTATTAGCTTCTGGGGCGGTATTTATATATTTGAAATCACTGGATACAGTAGTAGTAGAAGAAGAGAAAGTAACCATTCTCATAGCAGCTCAACAGATACCACCAAGAACGATTATAACAAGAGAAATGATTACTGAAATACAGATACCTGAAGAAGCAGCATATGGTAGCTTCATTAATGACTTATCGAAGATAGTTGGTGAGTACTCAAAGGAAACAATATCAAAAGATGAAAGATTTCATAAGGATAAAATTATCAATAATATCGAAGAGGAATTAACTTTGAAGATTAGTGGTAATCATAGAGCCGTATCTATCAATGTAAATGGTGAGTCCGGTGTTTCAGACCTAATTAAGCCCGGAGATTTTGTAGATGTAATTGTTTCATTACCTCAAATTAAAGAAAGTGAGAGAATCATAAGACCTGATATATCTAAAATGATTCTTCAAAATATAGAAGTACTGTCTATAGATAAGAATCTTTTCAGAGATGCAGAGGAGCGAGTTGAAATACCTACTGACTATTTTATTACTTTATCTATTCCTGTCTACGAAGTAGAGAAGTTAGTTTTAGCAGAGGATATCGGAGACCTTAAACTAGTATTAAGACCGCTGGAAGGAGATTTTATCCATGGTACTGAAGGGATTATATGGGAAGAATTACTCCTTGATGACTTTTATAAGATGAAGGATATGTTCCCGCAGTATGAGGTGAAACCTGTGCAAGGTCCAGAAGTCAATGAAGGAGATTACCAATACGAAAAGTATTATTACTATACCATTCGGTATGGTGATACATTAAGATCAATTAGTGAAGATTTTTACGGTAATCCTGAAAAATATGAGCTGATCAAACAAGTTAATCGTATTGAAGATGAAGACGAAATAGTTACTGGAACAGGTATAAAAATCCCAGTGTTAGAGGGTGAATAGAGGTGACATCATGAGTAAGATCAAGGTAATGATTGCTGACGATATAGAAGAAACAAGAAATGTTATTAAGAAGATACTATCCATGGAAAAAGAGAATTTTGAAATTACAGGAGAAGCTAGTAATGGTGAAGAGGTTTTAAAGTTGATACCTGAATATAAGCCTGATGTCGTCTTGATGGATATCAATATGCCTATTATGAACGGTCTTGAAGCCACTGAAAAAATTACTGAAGCCTTTCCATCTGTTATCGTTATTATCATGTCTGTTCAAGCAAAAAGTGAGTATCTGAAGAAAGCTATGTTTTGCGGTGCCAAGGAGTATATTATAAAACCCTTTAATTATAACGATTTAATTGATACTATAACGGCTACATATGAAAAGCAAAAGGAAAGAGCAATATATAGCAAAACCTATGAAGAGCTAGGATCTAATGGGAAGGTAATCAGTTTCTATAGTTCTAAAGGAGGCGTTGGCAAATCCGTGCTTTCCATCAATAGTGCTATTACTTTAAGTAAAACCTTTAAAAAGAAAACCCTACTATTGGATCTGGACTTACAGTATGGTGATATATCCATGCTAGCTAATCAACATAATGATAAAACTATACTAGATATTATTGATGATGGTCAGTTGGCTTCTTACTCTAGTATTCGACCTTATTTATACGAACATAATAAAAAACTCGATATTCTATTTGCGCCATATAACCCTGAAAAAGCAGAGTACATTAGTAAAGATGCAATAGAAAAAATGGTTAGTATATTTAAAAAACATTATGAGTTTATTGTTATAGATACAGGTATAAACTTTAATGATTCTACACTTAATATTCTCGATACATCGGATTTGGTACTTTTTATAGCTAATATGGAAATGACAACTTTAAGAGATACAAAACTTGGATTAAGCGTTATGGAGACTCTTAATTATGACAGTAATAAGGTAAAAGTTGTCGTTAATAGCGTTACAGGCAAGTATGGATTGAGTAAAAAAGATGTACAGGATGTTTTTGCGGAGCAATTATTCTCAATGATACCTGAAGATATAAAAAATGTTAGATTATCTGTAAATAGAGGTCTTCCATTATGTGATAATAATAAGAATAGAACTTTAAAGATTGTTAAAGCAATTCAAACCATGTGTCAAGAGGTGGTCAGATGTCTTTAAAAAAAAGATTGGAAGAGATGAATACGGATAAGAAGTCTTTGAAGTTCGTTGAAAAAGAAGTCGATCCTTATTTGAACTTAAAAATGAGTATACAAAACAGAGTCATTAGTGAATTAGATATAGATTTTAAGGATATATCTGAAGATAATGAAGAATTAAAAGAGGATATAAAGTACATTATCCAAAAGCATATAGAACAAGAATCTCTTAATATGACTAATCACCAAAAGAATAAAATCAATGAAGAGCTATTAAATGAAATTATTGGGTTCGGACCTATAACAGGCTTACTGAGAGATGAACAAGTGACTGAAATTATGGTCAATGGACCTTATCAAATTTATATTGAAAAAAACGGTAAACTGATGTTAACCGATGCAAAATTCAAAGACAATAATCATGTCATGCATGTTATTAAAAAGATTGTAGCACCGATTGGAAGGAGAATTGATGAAAGTTCACCGATGGTTGATGCAAGACTCCCCAACGGTTCAAGAGTTAACGCAATAATCCCCCCTTTAGCCATCGATGGACCTTCCATTACCATCAGAAAATTTTCAGAAGATCCTTTTCAGGTGGATGATTTAATCAACTTTGGTACGATTAATTCAAAGATGTCTCAGTTACTAAAATATTGTGTAGAAGGTCATTTAAATATTGTGGTATCAGGAGGGACAGGAAGTGGTAAAACAACAACACTCAATGTATTATCTTCCTTTATACCAGATTCAGAAAGAATAGTTACCATTGAAGATGCAGCGGAATTACAACTTTCACAGAGTCATGTTATACGCTTGGAAACAAGACCAGCAAATGTAGAAGGTAAAGGAGAAATCACCATAAGGGATTTAGTAAAAAACAGCCTGAGAATGCGACCAGATCGAATAATTGTTGGAGAAGTGCGATCTGGAGAGACATTAGACATGTTGCAGGCTATGAATACAGGTCATGATGGATCTTTAACAACGGGTCATGCTAACTCACCAAGAGACATGCTTTCAAGGTTAGAGACAATGGTTCTTATGTCAGGAATGAATCTACCCATAAGGGCTATACGGGATCAGGTTGGTTCAGCCATTGATCTCATTATTCAACAATCAAGACTCATGGATGGTAGTCGAAAAATCACCCATATAACAGAGGTACAAGGAATGGAAGGCGATGTCATCATTCTCCAAGATATTTTTAAATATGAACAGAGAGGTCTTGATAGCAATAATAAAGTCAAAGGCGAGTATGTATTCACAGGCGTAATGCCCAGTTTTATTGAAAAGCTAAGAGAACAAGGTGTTACTATACCACAAGATATATTTTACTAATATACCTTAAGGTACATTAAATATGGATGTGATAAAAATGATTCTTATTGCCCTATTATTAACTTTTCTATGTATATTAACTCTTAGTTATGCGATCTTATTTAGTATTGCTATGAAAGGAAGACCAGTGGATGCATTAAAGTACTATGACAAGGATTTTGATGCCATAGACAAAATGGATGGTCATAAGAGTAATATAACGATACTTAAAAGTCTTTCGAAATTAATACCTCGTATAACCATTAATAAAAGGAGAAGGAACCAACTAGAATTGGATCTAATAAAAGCAGATATACCTCTCAAAGTTGAAGAGTTACAAATGTTAAGATTCATCATCTCTCTTTTGATAGCTTTTACTGGGTATAGTATAACTTACGATAGTATATTAAGTTTGATTATTTTTATTATAATCTGGATGATCCCAAGAATAATCATTAATAGAAGAAAGAATAAACGCTTACTACTCTTCAATGAACAGATAAATGAAGCTGTGATGATTATATCCAATTCATTAAAAGCTGGTTATTCATTTTTACAAGCTTTATCAGTTGTTGTTGAAGAGACTGAAGATCCCTTATCTAAAGAATTTAAGAGGTTACTAAAAGAAATGCGGTTAGGAGCTTCAACAGAAGATGCCTTTAATAACATGTTGAAGAGAATAGATTCAGAAGATTTGAAGTTAATTGTTAATGCAATATTAATACAAAAAGATATTGGCGGAAAGCTTTCAGAAATTCTTGATAATATCGCAGAGACCATACGAGAAAGACAAAAAATTCAAATGGAATTGAAAACACTTACTGCTCAAGGTAAGCTATCCGGGCTTATTATTATGCTTATACCTGTTTTTCTAGGTGTTATTCTATACTTATTTAACAGGGAACTGATTATGCTTTTATTTACTACTACTATGGGAATAACCATGCTGGTGACGGCAGTTGTTAACCAGTTTATTGGGCTTGTAATTATTAGAAAAATCGTTACTATTGAAATGTAAGAAGAAAGGAGTGATTTGGTGCTATATCTAACTGCTGTTATCATTTTTATTCTTACACTTATCATTTTTTATGTTCTGCTATCTATTTTAAATAAAGACAAATTAATCCTAGAAGATAGATTAGAACAAATTGAGTTTATCAATAAAGGTCCTATAGACAATTTGGAGAAAAGATCTCTTTCAGAGAGGGTTATCCAACCCCTTTATAATTCATTAAGTAACGTGTATTTTAAATGGACACCCAGCTATAAAGTTGACCTTCTTAATAAAAAGTTAGAGAGAGCTGGGGTACTTAGAAATAATACTGCTGAGAGGTGGATGTTCAATAAAACGTTACTCATCATCGTTTTTTCATTATTGTTTGGTTTGTTAACTTATAACTTAAAGTCCAATATATTCACTTCTTTAGTTATTGCATTGATGGTAGTCATGTTAATCAATACGCTCTATCGCTTCTATTTAGCTAGAAGAATCAGTCTTAAGAAGAATGCTATAAGGAGGGACTTACCTTACACATTAGATCTAATAACAGTTAGTGTAGAAGCCGGGCTTTCTTTCGATGGAGCAATAGCAAAAGTTGTTGATACAATTGAAGGAGAGCTATCAAGTGAGTTTGCCAAAACCCTGAAAGAGATGAGAATGGGAATCGAGAAAAAAATAGCCCTAAAAAACATGAGTCAAAGATGTGATTTGAAAGAACTTTCTATGTTGATAACATCCTTAATTCAAGCCGATGAGCTTGGTGTAAGTTTAGGAAGAGTGCTTCGAATCGAAGCAGCAGGCTTAAGAGAGAATATCAAACAGGCAGCTAGAGAAAAAGCTATGAAAGCACCTGTAAAGATGTTATTTCCTTTAGTTATTTTCATCTTTCCAGCCATCTTTGTTATTATTTTAGGCCCTATTATTATCCGTATGTCAGAGGTTTTTTAGATGAGGTGATATAATGACAATTAAAACCATGATTAGTTATAAAAAGTTTATAACAAAGGATTTACTCATTGCAGATACTTTTATTAAGCGATTATGTGGATTTATGTTTAGAAAAGAATTGCATCATGAGGCACTCATGCTGAAACCGTGTAACAGTATACATACATTTTTTATGCGATGTAATATTGATGTTGTATTTTTAGATGATGATATGACAGTTGTCTCTAAAATTGAAGGGTTACCCCCTGGCAAGGTCATTATGCCAGTTAAGGGTGTCAGTACAGTAGTCGAAACAAAAGAAGGGTTGTTAAAGGATATACAACAAGGGGATAGAATATGGTTGGAATCAATCAGTTAAGATTGATTCTTTTTTTTGTAAAAAAATGAACCTTTTTAATGTTAAAATACTCTTATAGGTGTAAGATAAGTAAACTAAAAGAGGGTGACGTGTTGGAAACTGAGCTGCTGATTAAAAGAGCAAAGCAAGGAGATAAAGAGGCATTACTGAAATTGATTATGGATCAAGAGCAGGATTACTATAGATTAGCTTATACATACATGAGAAATGAGGATGATGCTTTAGATGCTTTGGAAGATATGATTGTTATTATCTATGAGAAGATCCAGAGCCTAAAAAAAGAGAAAAGCTTTTATAGCTGGAGCAAAACCATCTTGGTTAATCGTTGTAAGAAGCTATTAAAAGATAAGAAAAAAATTGTATCAATGGATTTTATAGAAGAACGTGCTTGTTTAGGTGGGCTAGAAGGGAAAGAAGAAACGATGCTCATAGAAGAACATCTTACGAAGCTTAATAAAAAGCACCAAGAAGTAATTAGGTTACATTATTACCTTGATTATGATTACCAAACAATAAGTCAATTACTTCACATCCCATTGGGAACAGTAAAATCTCGAATGTCCATAGGTATCAAGAAGTTGAAGGAAAGTTTAGGAGGTGGTTTTCATGAATAATTTAGAGAAGATGCTTAGACAAAAAGGGATAGAAATAGATCAAGTACATCCACCTCAGGAAATGGAGACTAGATTACGACAGGCATTAAGTAGACAGCAGTCCAATTCCAGGGACACTAAATGGAAGCTTAAGTTGGCGGTTATCCTCCTTAGTATGCTTGTTATAGGATATAATTTTGATACACTAGCTCATTATGGGAAGAAGCTTATAGGTTACGACCAAGTCATGAATGGTACTTTAAGAGAACTTAATGACCTAGGGAAAGGACAAATCATAGGTGAGAGTTATACTTTTGATAATGGTGTTGTGATAACCTTAGATGGCGTCATGTTAGATGCTAATCAGTTATTAGTGTTCTACACAGTACATGATGATAGAGGTATAGAGGAGTTTATGGACCATTTAAATAGTATATGTATTAAAGGGGTTTTTGAACATCAATTTGAATCTTCCCAAGGTATCATTAATGATGATAAAACAGAAATCAAATATGTAGCTGAATTTCAAACGCCTTATTTTTTTGAAAAAAAGCTTGATTTTACTTATACATTCTATAAGGATAACAAATGGGAAAATGGAAACATTACTTTTAATCTTGATAGAAACAAAGCAATGGGTCATAGCTTAAAGAAAAATCTCAATTTAGATATTACTAAAGATGATAATACATTCCATTTCGAGTCTATTACGGTTTCACCTACAAGCACAGTCATTAAAGGGTCCATCCAAAATAGTCTGGAGCTGATTTCAGATCATCTTAAAGGTGAAAGAACTCGACCAGACGATTTAGATATCAAACTCTATGCTAATGGAGAAGAAGTGAATTGGCAAGGGAGGGGACTAAGTACAGATATGAAAGGCATTCAATTTGATTTTTCATTTGATACATTGCCAACACCTCTGGATGAGCTACAGCTAGAATTGATAAGCTTTACTGCTGACCATGATGTTAATGAACAAATAGTATTAGATAAAGGCACGCAAAAGACCAGTTTTGAAATACATGGTCAAAGGATTGAAGTTCTGGATGCTTATAAAAAAGAAGGAGATACTTATGTAACAATTGAAACAGTAGAAAATACGGTTCTTACAGAAGTCTATTTAGTTATAGATGATGAAGTAATCGAGTTGTTAGAAACCTTAGAAGGTGATTTTGTTAAAACAAAAGAGGGAATCTTTCATAGGAGAACGTTACATTTCCCAGGTAATGGAGAGGAGCTTATATTAGACATACGAAGAATGACATATACCACGGTTTACAATGAATTATTAGATATACCGATTGATTAAACTGCTCATGATACTAGGGTTAAGCTCACATAAAGTGTTGATGTGAACTTAACCCTTTGTGTTAGAATGGATGCCCTTTGGTACACCGGAAAAAGTTGAACAAGTATGCAAGATAATGATTGAAGAAATATGAAATGTGACAGTAGTTTTTTTATATCGTGAAATAAGTTTCATAAACATGAAAAATATTAGACATTTTCTAGAATACATATTATAATACTAATAATAAATAGTTATTTGTTTAGGATAAGAAAAGTAACTATCGTCACGTTTCGAGTATGTACAGGAAAGTATGTTTACTTGCAAGCAAAACGCATTATTTTCCTACACTAAAAAAATAAGATGTAGCAGAGGTGAGTATTAATGATCGATAATATAGGTCAAAACATAAAAAAGTTACGTACAGAACTTAATCTGACATTGAAGGATGTAAGTGAAGAAACAGGATTGTCTATAGGTTTTCTATCACAATTTGAAAGAGGATTAACAACGATAGCAATTGATTCGCTGGATAAGATAGCTAAAGTACTTAAAGTTGACTTAACTTACTTTTTCGATAAAACACAAAATGAAAATAATAATATTGTACTCAGAAGCTATGAAAGAGAAGTATTCCAAATAGATTACTCACATATCATTCATTATCATTTAACCAATAATCTTGATAATAAAGAGTTATTGCCAAGACTGATTGAAATTCTTCCTTCAGTAGCTGAAGAGAATGTAAAAGCCTATCAGCATGAAGGCGAAGAATTCATTTATGTATTAGAAGGTATTGTTACACTGATTTTGAAGGATCAAGAATATCAATTATATCCTGGAGATAGCGCACATTACGATTCCACAAGAGCTCATAACTGGGCTAATTATACCAATAAGACTGTTAAACTACTAGTAGTCAACACACCTACAGGTCTTAAAGAACAAATTTAAAATTTCAGCATAAGGAGATGGTTAATGTGTCCTTGGGACATATTATGACGATACAAAAATTTTCTGTCCATGATGGACCTGGAATTAGAACAACTGTATTTTTGAAGGGATGTCCTTTAAGGTGTTGGTGGTGTCATAATCCAGAAAGCCAATGCATGAGCAACACAATCATGTTTTATATGGAACGGTGTACTCATTGTGAGAGATGTGTATCGGGATGTACCACTAATGCAATAAAAATAGATGAAGGTTATCCTCAGAGGGATAAAACTAATTGTATGCTTTGTGGGAAATGTGTTGATCTTTGTCCATCAAATGCCCTAGAGTATATCGGGCGTGCAATGACTGTGGAAGAACTAATGGAAGATATACTAAAGGATGAAATTTTCTATGATGAATCTGGTGGAGGTGTCACTTTTTCAGGCGGAGAACCTTTACTTCAACATGAATTTATAAAAGAAATGCTCATGGCTTGTAAGGAAAAAAATATACATACAGCAATAGATACAAGTGGATTTGGTGATTGGCAACATTTAAAGCATATTATCGATGAAGTGGATCTATTTCTTTATGATCTTAAGTTAATGAATGATGAAAAGCACATAAAATATACAGGTGTATCAAATCAAAACATACTGGATAATTTAAGAAAGCTATCTGAATATGGAGCTGATATCGCAGTCCGAATGCCCATTATTGCAGGAATTAATGATGACAATGGACATATTATTGATTGTATTCAATTTCTGTCAACTTTAAAAATTCTTAAGGTTAACCTATTGCCTTATCATAAAATGGGAATGGAAAAGTACAGCAGACTTGAGATGAAATATCTTTTATCTGGGAAGGAAAGACCTTCAGATGAAAGACTAAGAGAAATTATAAATATGTTTGACCAATCCGGTATAAAAACTGAAATAGGAGGTTAATTAATCGTGATGACAGAAAGGGTTAAGAAACTAAGAGAGCAGAGCCTTAATGCAGAACCATACATATCAATGGAAAGAGCAAAAATTATTGATGAGGTATACAAAAAATATGAAGGAACAGTAGCTACTCCTATATTGAGGGCTCTAGTTCTAAAAGAATTAATGACCCAAAAGGAACTTTGTATTAACAATGGTGAATTGATTGTTGGAGAGAGAGGTGAGATGCCTGCAGCCACACCTACCTATCCTGAGTTATGCTGTCATACTTTAGAGGATTTAGATCTCATGGATCAACGTGAAAAAATATCTTTTAAAGTGACAGAGGATGTTAAACAACTCCAAAAAGAAGTCATAATTCCTTTTTGGGAAAAGCGGTCCATGCGGCATGTTATATTGAATAGTATGTCAACTGAGTGGAAAAAGTGTTATGAAGCTGGGATCTTTACTGAATTCATGGAGCAAAGAGGACCAGGGCATACTGTAGCAGATAATAAAATTTATCAAAAAGGTTTTATTGCTTTTAAAGAAGAAATAGATCACTCTATATCCAAACTGGATTTTTTAAACGATGATGAAGCTCTCGATAAAAAGAACCAACTTGAGGCTATGGGTATAGCCTGTGATGCTATTATTATTCTTGGTAAGCGTTATGCAAAGTTGGCTGAACAAATGGCTAAGGAAGAATGTAATCAAGTGCGAAAAAAGGAACTACAACATATAGCTGATACCTGTAATCACGTTCCAGCCTATGCCCCTAGAACTTTTGAAGAAGCCTTACAAATGTACTGGTTTGTCCATTTATGTGTGGTATCTGAAATCAATCCTTGGGACTCTTTCTGTCCAGGAAGACTAGATCAGCATCTCAATCTTTTCTATGAAAAAGAGATGAAAGAGGGAACTTTAACACGTGAAAATGCCGAAGAATTGTTGCAGTGCTTTTGGATAAAATTCAATAACCAACCTGCACCACCTAAAGTAGGAGTTACTCTTAAAGAAAGTGGTACGTATACAGATTTTTCTAATATCAATAGTGGAGGCCTACAAGAAGATGGTTCAGATGGAGTTAATGATGTGAGCTATTTAGTTCTAGATGTTATCGATGAAATGCGTTTGTTGCAACCGAGTTCTAATGTGCAAATAAGCAAGAAATCTCCCAGAAGATTTGTGAAAAGAGCATGTGAGATCGCTAGAAAAGGCTGGGGTCAACCTTCAATGTTTAACACAGATGCAGTTATTCAAGAAATGTTAAGAGCTGGGAAGACTATTGAAGACGCCAGAAATGGTGGTAACAGCGGGTGTGTTGAAACAGGAGCATTCGGTAAAGAAGCTTATATCCTCACGGGCTATATCAATCTACCTAAAATATTTGAGATAACATTATACAATGGTATTGATCCACAAACAGGTGATAAAATAGGAATAGAAACAGGAGAAGTAAAGGATTTCACTGCTTTTGATGAACTATTTGATGCTTTCAAAAAGCAGTTGAAGCATTTTATTAATATTAAAATGATAGGTAATAGAATTATTGAAAGACTATATGCTACCAAAATGCCAGTACCCTTCCTCTCTGTGATTATAGATGATTGTATTCATGAAGGTAAAGACTACAATGCTGGAGGAGCTAGATACAATACATCCTACTTACAAGGTGTAGGTATAGGTACAATAACTGATAGTATGTCAGCCATAAAATATCAAATATTTGATAAAAAAAATCTTACCATGAATGAAATGATGGAAGCATTAAAAGTTAATTATGAAGGATATGATTATTTATGGAACATGGTCAAGAATAAGACACCAAAGTACGGTAATGATGAGGATTATGCTGATAAAGTGATGCAGCAAATATTTAATGCCTATTATGATGAGGTGACAGGAAGAAGAAATATAAAGGGTGGTAATTTCAGGATTAATATGTTGCCGACTACTTGTCATGTATATTTTGGCTCAGTTACGGGTGCTACACCTGATGGAAGAAAAGCAAATTTACCTCTTTCAGAAGGTATTTCTCCATCAAAAGGTGCAGATAGAAATGGACCAACTGCAGTTATTAAATCTGCTTCAAAAATGGATCACATTAAAACAGGTGGAACTTTACTCAATCAAAAATTTACACCGTCAGTTTTACAAGGTGAAAAAGGATTGGATCATATGATAAGCTTGGTTAATACCTATTTTCGCTTAGATGGCCATCATATACAATTTAATGTCATCAAAAAAGAAACCTTACTTGAAGCACAAAAAAATCCTGAAGATTATAAAGAGCTTATTGTACGTGTGGCAGGATACAGTGATTACTTCAATAATCTTGATAAAGTTTTACAAGATGAGATTATTGAGAGAACAGAACAGAGTTTGATATAGGTATAGGTATGCATTGGATTAGTTAATTAAAATGAAATTAATAATTCGTTTGGATTGAAAATAAAAATAGCGTATAATAGTCTTTAATAAAGACAGTTATATTTAAAAAATGACCAAATCTAAGTAGAACAAAGGAGGAATCTCATGAGGACAATAGGATTTATAGGTTGCGGGAACATGGCAAAGGCTATGATTGGTGGAATTGTAAAAGGCAATATTGTTCCTGCTAATCAAATAATAGCATCAGATCTAAATCAAGAAAGCCTAAGTGATGTCTCTCACCAATATGGTATTCAAACAACAATCAATAATCATGATGTGGCTAGACAATCCGATATTTTGGTGTTAGCCGTTAAGCCTCATCTATATGCAGTTGTAATAAATGAAATAAAAGATTTAGTTAAAGATAATGTTATTGTTATTGCAATAGCGGCTGGAAAAGCTATTCAAGATATGATTAATATGTTTGGAAGAGAACTAAAAATAGTAAGAGTTATGCCCAATACCCCAGCTCTTGTTGGTGAAGGTATGTCTGCTTTTTGCAAAAATAATTTAGTTAATGATAATGAATTGCAGGATGTTGTCAATATTTTAGAAGGTTTCGGAAAAGCAGAGCAAGTGGATGAAAAATTAATGGATGTCGTAATAGCTACCAGTGGATCTTCACCAGCTTATGTATACATGTTTATCGAAGCCATGGCTGATGCAGCGGTATTAGATGGGTTGCCAAGAGATAAAGCCTATAAGATGGCAGCGCAAGCTGTGCTCGGTGCAGCTAAAATGGTGTTAGAAACAGGGATACATCCTGGTCAGTTAAAGGATATGGTATGTTCACCAGGTGGTACAACTATTGAAGCTGTATCCGTTCTTGAAGAAAAGGGTTTAAGATCTGCTGTTATTTCTGCTATGAGAACATGTACCAATAAATCAAAAGAGATGTCAAAATAAAATATATTAATGCATCAAGGATGGGGTAAAATGGCTGTAAGTACAAGTCAATACAGGGAAGAAGAAAGACAACAATTGAAAGAGAAACGGCGTAAAGATATCATTAAAGTAGCTCAAGAACTATTCATTAAAAAAGGTCTTACTGAGACCACTATGTCAGATATTGCTGCTGGTGTTAAGATTAGTAGAAGAACTTTATATCGTTATTATAAAACAAAGGAAGAGCTAGCCTTTCAAATTGAGATTATACTTTTTGAGGATTTCTACCGTTTTCAAGACGAGATATTTAATCAACTAGAAGGTAATGGCTTAGAGAAAATAAAAGAATTCTTTTCCCAAATAGCTGATTACATCGATGACAATTCACAAATCATAAGATTTTCAGGGGAGTTTGATCACTATTTCAGGGGTGACTATCCTTATTCTGATTTAACCAACCAATTTAAAGGTATGATCTCAACTAATGATGAATTATTGGTAAAACTTATAATAGAGGGAAGAAAAGATGGATCCATACGTGATGATATAGAACCAAGGATTACAGCGTTAACCATGAATAACGTTTTACTTAGTATTACTCAAAGAGTCATAATAAGAGGAGATCACTTAATAGAAGAACAGAATGTGAACCCTAAAGAAATGGTTTTCCAACAATTAAAACTATTTATGTTTTCATTAGAAAATAAATAAGATGTGTAAAGAACTACCATTTATTGCATTATTGTAGCAGATAGCTTAAAACTGTTTACAATAAGAATGAGCAATTCACTGGTAGTTCTTTTTTTATTTGGATAGATAACTTTATTTGACATCTGATCTTACGAGCCTTATAATTTAATTGTGTCACATGTGTGACATGAGTATATTTATAGTGACAAATCTAAGGAGAGGGTTGTATGGGATATCAAAAAGAGTTAAAGAAAAAAGTGGAATGGGAAGATCCGTCCATTATTCATCTAAATAAGGAGAGAGGTCATATTGTTGCTATGCCTTATGATGATGAAAAAGAGGCTTTTAAAGGGGGAGCATCAGCTTATAAGTCTTCGCTGAATGGAACTTGGAAATTTAATTGGGACAAAAGACCAGCGGACCGTCCTATAGATTTCTATAAGGAAAGCTATGATGTAAGCAGGTGGGATGACATAGATGTGCCATCTAACTGGCAAATGAAAGGCTATGGTATTCCCATCTACACAGATACTACTTATCCTTATAGCATTAATACAAAAAATATACCAAGCATCGATCATGAGTATAATCCAGTTGGTTCTTATAAAAGAACTTTTGAGATAACTGAAAAACTTGATAATAAAGAACTATACATTCATTTTGCAGGTGTTAAGTCAGCTTTTTATCTATGGATTAACGGACAAAAAGTAGGCTATAGTCAAGGGAGTATGACACCAGCTGAATTTAATATAACATCTTACATAAGACAAGGTACAAATAGTGTTGCTGTTGAAGTTTATCGTTGGAGTGATGGGAGTTATTTAGAAGATCAAGATATGTGGCGACTATCGGGTATTTTTAGAGAGGTTTTTCTTGTAGCTAGACCTAAGATTGAAATAAAAGATTTTTATATATCTTCTAATCTTGATGAGAACTATAAGGATGCAAGTTTACAATTTAAAATTACCTTGCAGAATCATAGTGAAAGCACTCGATCAGGTTATCAAATTCATGCCAAGTTAATCGACATAAAAACTAAAGGTATCATCAAGACATTCATTCAAGAAGAGGTTGATATAGATAGTCATATGGAAGCTACCATAACAATCAATGGGCATATTAAGGAACCTAAAAAATGGAGTGCAGAAACACCCCATTTATACAAGGTTATTATCACTTTATTTGATAACGAGGATCAGTCAGTTGACATTAGAAGTTCTGAATTCGGGTTTAGAAAAATTGAGATTAAAGATAGCAGGTTATATATTAATGGGCAATCCATCTTAATTAAAGGGGTAAATCGTCACGAGTTTCATCCTTTGTATGGGCATGCTGTACCACCAGAGGTAACAGAAGTTGATATAAAACTGATTAAAGCTAATAATATTAATGCTATACGAACCAGTCATTATCCCAACAGCACTGTTTTCTATGAGTTGTGCAATCGGTATGGCATCTATGTCATGGATGAATGTGATTTAGAAACCCACGGTTTAAGAGAGAAGATTCCAGGCAGTGATCCCATGTGGACCGATGCATGCATAGATAGAATGGAAAGAATGGTTGAAAAAGATAAGAACCATCCATGCATTATTTTTTGGTCATTAGGGAATGAAGCTGGATATGGTGATAATTTTCGGAAGATGAAAGAAGCAGCTCTTAGGATAGATGCTACACGACCTATCCATTATGAAGGTGACCATATTTTAGATACATCCGATGTATTTAGCATGATGTATGCAACTGTAGAACAGACAGAATCAATAGGTCAAGGGAAAGAAGTAAGAGTTGGAATAGGAGAAGGATGGAATAAGTTAGGTAAGAAAGTTAAGCATGAGCAGTATCATGAAAAACCATTCATCATATGTGAATATGCCCATTGTATGGCCAATAGTTTAGGTAATTTTAAAGAATATATGAACGCTTTTGAAGAGTATGACCGATGTATTGGAGGCTTCATATGGGATTTTTCAGATCAAAGTATATTAATGCAAACAGAAGACGGTAAAGACTTTTGGACCTATGGGGGAGATTTTGGTGATGAACCTAATGATTTCAACTTTTCTGGTAACGGTATAGTAACAGCAGACCGAAGACCACAACCTGCATTATACGAGGTCAAAAAAGTATACCAAGAAATTGAGGTTTCCCCTATAAACTTAGCTGAGGGGCAAATAGAGATTTTTAATAAGTATAGATTTAAGGATCTATCCTTCGTTAACTTAGTTTGGCAGGTTCTTGAAGATGGCATTAAAATTCAAGAAGGTATGATTAAAGAGCTAGAAGTAAAACCTCTTTCAAAAAGTATTCAAACCATTCCTTATAGTCAGGGACCAATAAAAGATAATGCTGAGTACCACTTAAATCTGTCTTTTATTCTTCAAGATGATTCAACGTGGGCAAAAGCAGGTTATCAAATTGCTTGGGAACAATTCAAGTTATGGGAAAATAAGCCTTTAACTGTGACGGAGAACAAAGATGTCATCAGTATTAATAGCCAGGGAATGAAAGTAAATATTAATAAAGTATCAGGCTTACTGGAATCCATCAATTATGGAAAAGGTGAGATGCTAAAGGCACCTATAACACCTAATTTCTGGAGAGCACCTATCGATAATGAGGGTCTAGGTATATATAAAGAAATTAAGACCAAAATGCTGAATTATTGGTTATATGGTGGATATTGGAGGTTGGTAGGTGGCAATAGGAAGGTCAAGCAAGTCCTTGTAACACATGATCCTACCAAGGTATCCGTTGCTGTTAAAAGCAAAGTAAAGTACATGAAGGGCTATTTAGAACTTCATTATGTCATCAAGTCCAATAAGGAGATTACTGTCACCATGTCCGCTACCCCTAAAAGAGAAATGATACGTTTTGGTATGCAATTTAGACTTGCCAATGATTTTGATGAAATGACATGGTTAGGAAGAGGACCTCATGAAAGTTATTGCGATAGAAAATCTGGTGCCGCTGTAGGGAAGTATTCAGGAAAGGTAAGGGAACTGACCCATGACTATTTAAAGCCCCAGGAGAATGGTAATCGAACAGATGTGAGATGGATTAGTTTTACCAATGCTTCAAACTGCGGGTTAAGGTTTTCTCATCATGGATGTAACTTTTTGAACGCAAGTGCATGGCCATATACCATGGAAGATCTAGAAGAAGCTTCGCATATTCATGAATTAAAGGAGCGGGATTACATTACAGTCAACATTGATCATAAGCAAAGAGGGGTTGGGGGAAGCATTCCAGCCATGTTGAAGTTATTAGAAGAATATAAATTACCAAGGGGAGAGAAGTACTCTTATAGTTTTACTATTCAAGAAGAAATAAGTGAGTAGATAATGGAGGGGGAACTACAATGAAACTGTCTGTACGTGAAAAAATATCTTATGGTATCGGTGCTTTTGGGAAGGACCTAGTTTATAGTATAGTAGCAACTTATATCATGTTTTATCTCAATGATATATTGGGTATCAATCCATTATTATTAGGTACCTTATTTTTAGGAGCAAGGATTTTTGATGCTGTTAATGACCCAATGATGGGGAAGATTGTTGATAATACAAAAAGTAGATTTGGTAAGTTCAGACCATGGATTTTTATTGGAACTTTAATGAATGCTGTAGTATTAGTAGGTCTATTCTATGGTCCATCACTTGAGGGAACATCCTTGTTCGTGTATGTATCTATCTTTTATATTTTATGGGGCGTTACCTATACCATTATGGATATACCCTATTGGTCCATGATACCTGCTTTAACACAGGACCAAAAAGAACGGGAGCAAATAGCTGCTATCCCAAAGATATTCGCTAGTATTGGTTTCACAGCAGTTGCAGTTCTTGGAATCCCATTTTTTAAATGGCTGGGTCAAGGAAGTGATAGAGTTGGTTTTTTTAGACTTGCTGTAATAATAGCAGTGGTCTTTATCATAACTATATCCATAACTGTTGCTAATGTAAAAGACGTCAGTTGCGTTCAATCAAATAACAAAATAACTTTTAAGAAAATGTTTGAGATATTAGTAAGAAATGATCAGCTGCTTGTGGTTATCATTACTATCGTTATTTACAATGTGTCTACCTATATCACTACTACTTTAGGAATATATTTCTTTAAATATGATATAGGCAATGAAATGTTATTCTCTATATTTGCTGGTATTGCAGGTGTAGGGCAAGTAATAGCTATGGGTATATTTCCATTCCTAACGAATAAATTCACACGTAAACAAGTATTCCTAACAGGTATAGCCTCTACCATCTTGGGTTATCTGATATTACTGATTACAAGTAACATGGGCATTAATTCTATGACGATATTATTCAGTTCAGGATTTTTAATATTTTTAGGATTTGGATTTGCAACGATATTAACCACAGTTATGTTGGCTGATACTGTAGAGTATGGTGAATGGAAATTTGATTACAGAAGTGAAAGTATAATCTTTTCCATGCAGACCTTTGTTGTAAAGTTATCATCTGCAATAAGTGGGTTTATTGTTGGAGTAGGGCTATCGTTGATTAAGTTTGTACCAGATCAACCACAGACACTGGAAACACTGGTTGGACTCAGGTTTATAATGTTCGTTGTTCCTATTCTAGGAATGCTCATCAGTCTCTTCGTATATCTTCAGTTTTTTAAATTGGATGAAAAGATGTATGCAAGAATTGTAATGGAAATAAAAGAAAGAGGCGAAAAAGAGGCGGTGTAAAAAAAATAAAGTGTAGAAAGGGTTTATATCATATAGCTGAACGAGATGGTGATAATAGGTGATGTATCCTATTGAAATTGAATAGACTATAAATATATTTACGTATTCATACTAAAATAGTATACTAATCATAAAGCATATAAATCTTAATACTAGGGTTTAAGTCTGAGAGGAGGGAATCAATTGTCTGATAAAAGAAAGCTTCAAATAACTGAAGATGAAATCCAAAGCATTAAGGCATTTAGGAACATAAAAGATGATAGTATTGCAACAATACTGTCTATTGCTAAGGCTACTTTCTTCAAAAAGGGAGAAGTTTTATTCTTAGAGAAAGATCAGATTAATCGATTCTATGCCATACTGTCAGGGAAAGTTACCATGTCAAGGTATTCTGGATGGGGACAAAAGCGTATCTTTTTCATTCTAGGAGATGGGGAGTTAATTAATGAAGTTGTATTTGATGATTTGCCTGTTTCAGTGGTGTGCGAAATTTTCGAAGATGCAGTCATTTTGGAATTTAGAAAGGATGACTTTTTAGCCATTATGGAAAAGGACTTTACTCTCACCTTAAACATTATGAATTCCATCGGAAAGAAACAAAGAAGACTCTATCGCCAACTTAAGAATACAGTACCTATTAAAATGGATAAACGTTTGGCTGCTAAGCTATGGAAGTTATCAAGAGATTATGGTATTGAGCAAAATGATTGGACCATGATTGATTTAAAAATAACAGTAACCTATCTTTCTTATATGTTAGGTAGTTCCCGTGAAACCATATCAAGAGCAATGAAAATTCTAATAGATACTGGCATCATTAAGTGGGACGATAAAATGTTGTTAGTCAAGGTAGAAGAGCTCTTAGATTATTATAGACATTAATGAGTGCAAGAGGATGTTAGTGGTATGTTAACCAACATAATCATTAAAATATATGAAAATATGTGATGAAAGTCACATATTTTTTTTATGTATTTTTGTAAAATGAAGTTATCAAATGTCCGGTTAGATTTGTCTATTTTTTAACAGTAATGACTCAATGGGGGTAGATGAACCGGGGAATTAGGGAGGATGACAACTATGTTTGGAGAAACACTTACTAAATTAGGGAATGCAGCAGAGGCAAAATCAAAGTTTTCTAAAAATGCTAAAGGTAGGTATACATTAGCATCAGGACTAGCAGGTTTCTATGTAGGGATAGGTATCTTACTCATTATGACTATTGGTAGTCTTTTATCAGGAGCTGGATCACCAGCAACAAAGATTGTGATGGGTGCATCTTTTGGTATTGCATTGAGTTTAGTGATTATGGCGGGTTCAGAGCTATTTACTGGTAACAATTTAATTATGACAGCAGGTGCGTTAGATAAACGTATTACTTGGAAAGATGCTGGACGTGTGTGGTTTTACAGTTATATTGGTAACTTTTTGGGGTCAGCACTTGTAGCAGGGTTCTTTGTCATGGCTGGGTTGACAAATGGTGCAACAGGTGAGTTCATTATCAATGTGGCAAGTGCAAAAATGGGTGGTGCATTTATGCCACTTCTAGCAAAAGGTATCTTATGTAATATCTTAGTTTGTTTAGCTGTTTTATGCGCTGTAAGAATGCAAAGTGAATCTGGGAAACTGATTATGATTTGGTGGTGTCTATTTGCTTTCATTACAGCTGGTTTTGAGCACAGTATTGCTAATATGACAATTTTTTCAATCGCTTTATTTATGCCTCATCCAGAAACAGTTTCTGTTATGGGGATGTTGAACAATTTAATCCCTGTTACAATCGGTAACTTTATTGGTGGAGCACTACTAGTAGGTGGAAGTTATTATCTATTAGGCAAAGAAAAATAAGACGAAGGGTGAGACGACATGAAAATAGGGTTAAGTAGAGAGAGTTTTAATGGAAGTCTTAAACAACTGCAAGAAGAGTATAGAATCTATGCCCCTGTATCCATGGCTTTTAAAGGCACTTTTTCTGATACTGATTCTATACGCTACAAAGAGATCACAACTATAGAGGAAATTGAGTTTGAGCGTAAATCTCACTTTTCTCCTAAAGAAACGTTACTTCCAATAACTCAAGTACTTTTTTATTTCACAGAGGATGAGTATAAAGAGCCGTCTAGTGATGAAAAGAAATTGCTTGTCTTTTTAAGAGCTTGCGATATCCATGCGGTCAAGCGTATTGATCAAATGTACCTTAAAAATGGTGAGCTAGACCCCTATTATAAACATGCTAGAGATAGAGTAAAGTTTGTTTTAATAGGATGTGAGGAAAGTTTTAGAAATTGTTTTTGTGTAAGTATGGGAACAAATCAAACAGAGGATTATAGCATAGGATTAAAGTTAACGGCTGAAGAAGTTCTCTTAGATATAAAAGATGAGGACTTAAATGTTTATTTTGTTGGTGAAGAGAAAGAATTCCAAGTAGATTATGTAACGTCCAATGATACAAAGGTAACTGTGCCTGATAATCTATCAGGGGACGTGGCCAAATCAGATATGTGGCGAGAGTATGATAAGCGCTGTATTGCATGTGGAAAATGTAATTTTGTTTGTCCTACATGTACTTGCTTTGCTATGCAAGATATTTTCTATAAAGATAATGAAAACAACGGTGAAAGACGACGTGTCTGGGCTTCATGCCATGTAGACGGCTATACAGATATGGCAGGTGGTCACAGCTTTAGAAAGAAACACGGTGATAGAATGCGTTATAAGACACTTCATAAAGTATATGATTTTAATAAACGATTTGGTTATCACATGTGTGTTGGCTGTGGTAGATGTGATGATGCATGCCCTCAATACATCTCCTTCTCCACATGTATCAATAAATTAAATGATCTTGGGGAGGCGGAAAAGTAATGAAGAATGGATACTTACCAATAAAATCAGAAATTCTAGAAATCATTCAACATACAGATATCGAATATACTTTTAGAATGGCTTATAAAGGTGATGTTAAACCAGGTCATTTCTTTGAGGTTTCCATACCTAAATATGGTGAGTGCCCTATTTCAGTTTCTGGAATAGGTAAAGATTTCATTGACTTTACTATTCGCCGAGTAGGTAAAGTGACCAATGAACTTCATAATTTTAAAGTAGGTGATGGTTTCTTTATTAGAGGACCTTACGGTAATGGTTTTGACATGAATGACTATAAAGGTAAAGAAGTCATTGTAGCAGCAGGTGGTAGTGGTTTAGCTCCGGTTAAAGGCATCATTGACATCATTAACGATAATCAAGTAGAGTATAAGGACTTCAACCTTCTTGTTGGTTTTAAGTCACCAGAGGATATATTGTTCAAAGAAGAACTTAAGGTTTGGGAAAAAGACTTAAAAGTTATCTTAACAGTGGACCAAGCTGAAGGGGACTATCAAGGGAATGTTGGACTTGTAACGCAATATGTAGAGGATATTGAAGTAGATGATAAAGATAACGTTGCTGTTGTTATTGTAGGACCTCCTATGATGATGAAATTTACAGTGGAAGCTTTTTTGAAACGTGGTATTCGCGAGGAGAATATATGGGTGTCTTATGAAAGAAAAATGCACTGCGGTATCGGTAAATGTGGTCATTGTCGTATGGATGATACTTATATTTGTATCGAGGGGCCAGTCTTTAATTTCAGCAAAGCAAAACACTTATATGATTAGGAGGGTTTACTGTGGATATCAATACTAAAAAAGTCACCAAGAATGCATATCGTATAACGAAAGAAAGATATAAAACAGCTTTAAGAGTCAGAGTACCAGGTGGACGCCTCAAGGCTGAGTACTTTGAAATCCTCAATCAAATTGCTAGTCAATATGGGGATGGAGATGTTCACCTTACAACAAGACAAGGTTTCGAAATTACTGGGATTGATATCGATAAAGTTGATGAAGTCAATGCTTTGATCCAACCCGTTATTGAAGGTCTTGAGATTAACCAAGTTAGTCCTAATACAGGCTATCCAGCAGCTGGTACACGTAATATCAGTGCCTGTATTGGAAACCGTGTTTGTCCAAAAGCCCAATATGAAACCAGTAGCTTTGCCAAAAGAATAGAGAAGGCAATTTTCCCAAATGACTTTCATGTGAAGATCGCCTTAACAGGCTGTCCAAATGATTGTATCAAAGCTAGGATGCATGACTTTGGTATCATCGGTATGACATTACCTGAATATGAAAAAGAACGATGCATCAGTTGTGGACGCTGTGTGAAAAAATGTGAAAAGCTTTCAACAGGTGCATTAAAAATGGAAAACTACAAAGTTATAAGAGATCATGATAAGTGCATTGGTTGTGGAGAATGTGTTGTTAATTGTCCAACTAATGCATGGACACGTAGTGAAAATAAATTCTATCGTCTAGCGATCATGGGAAGAACAGGTAAGAAGAATCCAAGATTAGCTGAAGACTTTATTTTATGGGTAGATGAAGACAGTATCATTAAAATTATACAAAATACTTATGACTATATCAATGAATATATCGATAGAAGTTTACCTAAAGAGCATATCGGTTACATTGTTGATCGTACAGGTTTTATAGAATACAAAAAATGGGCACTCAAAGATGTAGAACTATCCCCAATGGCAAAGGTAGCTAATAATATCTATTGGAGCGGTATACATTATTAAGAATTTACATTTATTAATAAAAGGCTTATTTCCAAAATTACAGGAAATAAGCCTTTTACTATCTCCAGTTTAAATGTGGCATTAGTCACTTTTGTACTGATTTATAAAGAGCTATTGACTTATACAAAATAAAATGTTAAAATTTTTAATAAGAGAACGATAGTTATCTTTTGAAAGAGGTGAATGACAATACAAGTAAAAAAAGAAGAAGTTAAAGAACGTATTTATATTGCTGCATTAGAAGAATTCAAGATAAATGGGTACAAGAATACAACTATTAGGAATATCAGTAAGAGTGCTAATGTTCCAATTGGAAATCTCTATCGATATTATAAGAACAAGGATCTACTTTTCTCCGATATAGTTGATAAAGTATATTTACAACTTTTAAAAATTCTAACAACACCAGATACAATAGAAGAATTAGACGATTACATGGGTTTAAGTATTATTTCTAAGAGATTAACGGTTATAGCTGATATGCATGCGAATTATAAGGATGAAATACTTATTTTGTTTAATGGGAGTCAAGGATCAAAATATGATAATTTCAATGCTATGTTAATAGAGGGTTTGAGTAATAGAATGAAAAATGAATGGCAATATTTTGTTAATAAAGGAGAAGTCTTGCCCAGAGATTTATTTATTTTTGAAGTTATTGCTTCAGGATTAATTGATGGTATTAGAATAATTTTAAATCGATATGATGATCATGAAGAATTAATAAAAGCTTTGAAAGAATTTTTGCAATTTACTTCTGGCGACTTTATTAATCGCTTAAAATCAGCAACAAATTAGTTTAAAGCCGAATAAAAAAATATAACTACTTTGTATTTATATTTTTTTGATTTAAAAGAGAACGATTGATCTCTATAACTATGAAATAAGAAGTGTAGAAATGAGAGGATGAGCTAAAATGGAAGATAAAGAGAAGCCACGATATAAGTGGGATAATAAAAATCTATCAGTAAAATGTCGACCACCGAATAATGGGAAAGAAATAACGGATAACAATCCCTATATTGATATAGATATTGAACAGCTTGATCATTATTCTGAAATCAAACCCCTTGATCAAGTACCGGATATTATGAAAAAAAATAGGAGAGGACTTGTAAAGCTAGAGATTTATAAAATGATAAATGTTACAGGATCTCCATTCAACTACCTGCCTCTAGTCGTTTTGAGTATAGCAAAGATGCGTATTCAATTGAAAACTTCATATCCAAGAATCGCTAAAGATAAAGAGAAGAATTTAGTTCTCTTAAAAGAGCAAATAAGAGAATTTGCTAAGTCTAGAGGTTATATATGTGGCTTTACTAAAATAGATAGACGCTATATCTCAGAGGCAAATGATGACTTAATCCCTTATGATACTGTAATTGTACTGGGGATGGAAATGGATAAAGACTTAACTATGGAGATTCCTTATCCGGGTAAAAACAGTAAAAAGTTATTCGATTTTGAGATCTATGAAAAATCAGGGCAAGAAGTTTTCAAAGTAGCTAACTTTATCAGAACTAAAGGATATAAATGCTTTGCACGTGTACCTGCAGACGGAGCTATCAAGTACCCACCACATGCTGTCAATGCTGGACTTGGAAACTATGGTACAAATGGTCTGGTTATTACAAAGGAATTTGGTTCAAGGGTAAGATGGACGATGATCTGTATGGATGCAGATATTGAACCTGATCAACCTAGGAATCTACACATAGAGGAGTTTTGTAGCAGGTGTCGATTATGTCAAAAATCTTGTCTTGGGCAAGCGATTCCAAAAGAGGCTTCCTACTGGCGGGGCGCTATGAAACGACGAGTCAATGACAAGAAATGCTGGCCTCAATTTGTTAAATATGATGGTTGTGGTGTATGCCTAAAGGTATGTCCTTTTAATAATCAAGGGTATGATGCATGTATTAAATCACTTCAACCATATTATCAATATGATGTAAATCAGCAAAAAGTAATTAAACAATAAGGGAGGAAGAACCTATGACAAATAGAGAAATACTGTTGATGGGTGATATCAAACAGGGTGGCTTCTTTCATATATCTGAAGACATAACAATTAAGTCAATCATAATGAAATATGGGGAGGGGCTAGATCATTCATCTAAGATTAAACTCGTTCAGATAGGAGGACCATTAGGCGTATGCATTACAAGCTCTGAACTTAACAGTAATATAAAAGATTTTGATGATCAACAGTTGGATAATGTCATCATGGTTATGGGTCAACGGACCTGTGTAGTTGATTTTGCTCTTTTTAGTATACAGCATGTTAAAAGAGAACTTAATCAATTGGATGATGTTATTAAAGAGCTATGGAATAGAATTAATAAGATTGTGGATGGAAAAGCCAATTTAGCGGATTTAAAAGTAATTACTAACCTATGTAAGCGAGAGAGTAAAACATTTATTGAAGGACAGCTAAAGAAACTGCTTACTTTTCTAATCGATAATTTTAAGGAAGAATTTTATGAACACATTGAAAATCAATATTGTGCTACAGGCTTTTGTAGAAAACTTATTGATGCCAAGTGTATCAACGCATGTCCTGCCAGAGTTTATATTCCAGGATATGTTGCATTAATTAAAGATGGAAATGAAATCGATGCCTATCGTTTAATGAGGAAAAAAAATCCCTTTTCCTTTGTCTGTGGTAAAATTTGCTCAAGACCTTGTGAAGCAAATTGTAAAAGAGGAGAGTTAGAAAAAACAGTTGGTGTGAGAGCTTTAAAAAGATATGCCTCTGAAATGGCATTAAAGGTAGAAGTTTATCAAGAAAATAAAATGGAGTCAAATGGGAAAAAAGTAGGTATTGTAGGAGCTGGGCCATCAGGTTTATCAGCAGCTTACTACTTAACAAAGTCTGGTTATGAAGTTACAATTTTTGAGGCAGCCAATACGATAGGAGGTATGCTTTCAAGTGGAATTCCAACATATCGATTACCTCAGACTACAATAGATAAGGAAGTAAAGATTCTTAAGGATATGGGATGTAAAATCTTAGTGAATACAAAAGTTGGAAAAGATATTCTATTAAAAGAAATTCGAAGGGACTTCGATGCAGTCCTTTTAGCAACAGGGTGTCATATTGCTAACCGATTTGGTCCAAATATAAAAAGCATTGAGACAGCTATTGATTTATTGAAGGATGTTAAGGTTCATGGAAGAACTAGAATAGGAGAAAGGGTACTCATTATTGGTGGTGGAGATGTAGCAATTGATACTGCAAGAACAGCAGTTAGACTAGGTGCTAATAAAGCATATCTAGCCTGTTTGGAGTCTTATGAAATGATGCCAGCCAGTGAAGAAGAAAAAGTAGCAGCAGAGGAAGAAAAAATAGAATTCATAAATGGTTTTGGCTATAAAGCATTTAATATACATGGGAATGAACTAAAAGGTATTACATTAAAAAGATGCATAAG
The DNA here is from genome assembly GCF_002964605.1 of Vallitalea okinawensis. Classification (NCBI taxonomy): domain Bacteria; kingdom Bacillati; phylum Bacillota; class Clostridia; order Lachnospirales; family Vallitaleaceae; genus Vallitalea; species Vallitalea okinawensis. Next base: position 155,381 of record NZ_PQDH01000006.1, on the reverse strand, counting down.
GGTATTTGATGATGAATACAACTTCTCTCCTCGATATAGAGAAGAAGATTGTATTTATGTGAATGTTGACCACATTATTTTAGCTATTGGTCAAAAACCTGAAATTAATTATCTTGATGAAGATATTCATACTAATGCTAGAGGCTTTATTAAGGTAGATAAGACTACATTTAAAACCAGTGCAGATCGTGTGTATGCAGTAGGGGATATGTGGAAACCTGGAATTGCTATCAAAGCCATTGCTGAAGGTAGAAAAGCAGCTATAGCAATTGATTCAGATCTAGATGGCTCAGGATTGTTTGAAGGTGAGCAGATTATTATTCCTGAGAAGCAGCTTTATCATGGACTATGGGATGTTGGTAAAAAAGAAGAACATGAACTTGCCGTTAAAAAAAGAAGTCGTGGATTTGATGAAGTAAGTAGTTCTTTCACGGCTCATGAAGCTTACTGTGAAGCTGAAAGATGTTTACGTTGCGATAGGAATTCAAGGCGATAGTAGAATAAGAGTGTATTAGATTTGTTTTAATATCAAGAAAGGGATAACTTAAAATGTAATTAAGATATCCCAAGACTCCCTTCATAGCCATAAGTCTATTTAGCATCTACAATTTTATAATAGGTCTTTGCAGTTAATAGAAAGACGAATCCGTAGATCATTGCAAAAACCAACACTGTGGCAACAGTCATCATTAAAAATAATGGTACATTAAAGAGGTTAAGTATTGCTAACAGTTTAGTGATAATTGGGAATGCCACAACGATGTGCAAGGTTGCAAAAAGAAGTGGTAAAAAGAAAACCATAAGCACCTGTGTTCGGATTGTTTTCTTTACTTCTACTTGATCAATACCTACTTTTTGCATGATCTCAAATCTTTCTTTATCATCATAGCCTTCTGATATTTGCTTGTAGTAGATTATTAGTACTGTAGCCATTAAGAATAAACTTCCAAGAAATATACCTAGAAAGAATAAACCACCGTATATTGCTAAGAAACTTTCTTTATTACCCGCTCGGCTTTCTACACGAGCCTCAATATCTGTGGCTGATAAGTCTACTTTTATGTCATTATTAATTTGAATAATTTCATCATCAGTAGCCTCAATATCAAAGGAAACTTGATAAAATGGATTTGTACTTTGGGTAAATTGATGAGGTTCGTTCATGAATATATAATAAGAATCTAACCAAAGACCATCAGATTTATTACTAAATTCTAGCTCATTTATCTCTTTGACTTTATAGGTGGTCCCATCAATTACAATACTGTCTTTTCCATATGTTCCTGATACAAAGAAAAGGATGACCTCATCATCTTCAAGTTGTATATTCTTGCCCTCAGCTCTATTATAGTCTTCTATCGGTACTGCTTCAACATAACTAAAAGCAGGATCAAAATTCTCAAAGCTCTCAACACTAAACTGATTATCTTCAACATCGCTTAAAAAATCATAACGTCTGTAACTAAAATAATTACTTGTTTTATAGTTATCTAAGAATTCATTAAGAGTTTCATCGATTTTTTTTATATCTCCAACTGATACTTCTGCTTTTGATATATTGATATCTCTAGCAAAACGGGTTTTCATGATATCTTCCATCCCTGCAAAAAGAGAAATAGTTCCGGATAAGGTTATAATAACGGCCGTACTTAATATGCAGATATTAGCAAGACCAACAGCATTTCTTTTCATTCGATACATCATACTGGAGATTGAAATAAAGTGCTTTGTCTTATAGTAAAAGTTCTTATTCTTTTTTAATAATTTAAGTAAGGCTATACTTCCAGCAGTAAATAAGGCATATGTACCTGCCATAACCAGCAATACAGCAATAAAGAATCTAACAATGGCTGTAAGGGGATCTGGTGCACTAAGTGCAATTCCATAGCCGCTTAGTAGGCATAAAAGGCCAATAAATGTCATGACTAACTTGGTTTTTGGCTCTTTTTCACCAACTTGCCCACCTTTCAAAAGCTCAATAGGATTTGATAATTTAATCTGTAGTAAATTAGTTATTAATGTTGATCCAAAAATGATACAAAATAGGATTAAAGTTGAGGTGATTGAAGGTGCTGATAAGGTGAAGCCTAAGGGAACATCAAAGCTTAAGATCTTAAGTAATAATAAGAACATCACTTTATTTAAGATAATACCACATGCCAATCCAGCAGTAAGACTTAACATGGATGTAAACAAGCATTCGTAAAATAATACTCGAGCGATATGTGATTTTCCAAGACCTAGCACATTATAAAGACCTAGTTCTTTTTTTCTTCTCTTAATGAGAAAGCTATTGGTATAAAAGAGAAAAATCCCTGAAAATATAGCGATAACAATCACTCCAAGAGAGAGGATGGTTTTAAGAGAATCGCCTCCTTTCATCTCATAAAGCCCTTTATTAAGGGATAAGGCATGCATCATATAGTACATTGCAATGGTACAGATACATGTAATGATATAAGGGAAATAGGTTTTCCCATTCTTTTTTATATTGGTAATAGCCAGTTTAGGATAAAAGATCCTACTCATCTAAGCCACCTCCCGTTGTCATTATTGTCAGTGTATGGGAGATTTTTTCAAACATTTCTTCGTTGGTCATTGAACCTTTATAGAGTTGATGATATACCTTACCATCTTTAATGAAAAGCACTCTACCGGCATGACTTGCAGCCTTGGTGCTATGGGTGACCATAAGTATTGTTTGCCCTTCTTGGTTGATATCAGAAAAAAGTTGAAGTAAATGATCTGTTGACTTTGAATCCAGGGCACCTGTTGGTTCATCAGCTAAAATAATATGTGGTTCTGTAATGAGAGCTCTTGCTACGGCAGCCCTCTGTTTTTCACCACCAGATACTTCATATGGATATTTAGCTAATAAATCATGTATGCCCAATTTCTTAGCAATAGGAGTTAATTTAGATTTCATTTCATTGTACTTATTGCCAGACAGAACTAGAGGTAATAAGATATTATCTTCAAGAGAGAAGGTATCAAGTAAATTAAAATCCTGAAAAACAAAACCTAGGTTTTCTCTTCTAAATGCTGATATTTCTCTTTCTTTGATGGTATTAAAGTTTCTCTTATTTAGAAGGACTTCTCCACTAGTAGGTTGGTCTAAAGAAGCTAAAATGTTAAGTAATGTTGTCTTTCCTGATCCTGATTCGCCCATGATAGCTACATACTCGCTTTTCTCTACTGAAAAGCTTACATTACTTAAGGCTTGTACTTGATTACCACCAAATCTTGTTGTATAGACTTTTTTCAAATTATTTATTTCTAATAAAGACATATTCATTCTCCTTATCTGTTGTTATCTCTTCACTACCCTTATTATAAATAAAAAAGAAATGTCCTACCATAATATTGGCTTACATTTCTTTTCATAAACTTACAATGATGTAAGATTATCTTATTCTATTATTGTTTCTAGAGTGGATAGATCAATTTTTACTGTGGTTCCCTTTCCGACTACTGATTGAACTTCAATAGTATGGGATAGTCTTTTCAATATTTTTTTACATAAGTATAGACCGATGCCCGAAGCTTTCTTGTCCATCCTGCCATTATAGCCAGTATACCCTTTTTCGAATATTCGAGGTAAGTCCTCTTCAGCTATCCCTATTCCAGTGTCTTCAATAACTAATGTCATTTGCTCTTGTTTACCCATATAGATCGCTACTTGTCCTTCTTCTGTATATTTTAAAGAGTTGGACAATATTTGGTCAATAACAAATACTAACCACTTTTCATCAGTTAGAACCTTAGAATTGATTTCTTCAAGTTCTAATCGGATGTTTTTTCTTATGAAAAGCTGAGCTTTCTTTCTTACACACTGTTTAATGATGCTATCCAAGGAATAGTACTTAAAATATAGATCTGAAGTTGTACTATCAATTCGAAGATAACCTAAAACCATCTCAACATATTGTTCAATTCTAAAAAGTTGTTCTTGTAATTCCTTTTGATTCTTATTATCAGAAGTCTGCAAAAGTAAACCCATGGCAGCAATAGGCGTTTTAATCTGATGAGCCCACATGGTGTAATAATCCAGCATTTCACTTTGTCTATAATCACCCTCTGATATGATTTCTTTTTGATACTTACGACAAGTGTTGATGAGTCGCTGATAATCCTCTTCTAATAAATCTTTAGCTTTTGGCAAGTCATCTATGCTCATGGTTATATGATCGTTTAGCTGACTGAGTTGCCCATGTTTTTTATAAAACTTTCCAAAACTCAGTAACTCTAGTATGCCTATAACACACCCAGCCAAAAAAGTGGCATATAAAATAGCTTCCATCTCTTGTCTATACAAAAATAGTATAACAATAAAGGTCATTATGAATAGAAAAATGCGTAACAGCCCAGGAGCTTTGCTCTTAAGATATAACCCAAATACGCTTAATATAGATTCCTTTTTCATATTATTCCACCATATACCCGATACCCTTCTTTGTCTTAATAAAGTCTTCTAAGCTATAAGTAGCTAATTTCTTACGTAGTCTAGCTACATTAACAGTGAGTGTATTATCATCAATAAAGCTGTCGCTCTCCCATAACTTTGTCATGATCACATCCCTAGTTATAACCTTCCCTACATTTTCTAATAAGACTTGTAGGATTTTGTATTCATTTTTGGTAAGCTCAATTCTCTCATCGTTATATTCTAAGGATGCATCACTTAAGTTTAAGATAACGTCTTTGTGTTCAATAATATTCATCTGACCACCAAATGAATAGGTGCGGCGAATCAATGCTTGTACTTTGGCGATAACAATGTTTAGGTCAAAGGGTTTTGCTATAAAGTCATCTCCGCCCATATTAATTGCCATGACGACATTCATATTGTCAGACATGGATGAGATAAAGATAATAGGAACCTTAGAGAGTTTTCTAATCTCAGTACACCAATGATAACCATTAAAAAATGGTAGTGATATATCTAATAAAACCAAATCTGGTCCATAGTTTATAAATTGTGTTTTAACTTCTTTAAAATCGTTGACCATCTCCGCCCCATATCCCCATTGGCTTAAGCTATCCTTTAATGTTTTCGCGATTACTTCATCATCTTCTACAATTAAAATTTTGTACATAACAAACTCCTTTAATCTATTATACCTTCTATTAATTATTTCAGCCTATTAGCTCATGTCATAGACAAAGTTCTTCTTCATACAAGTAAGGTATAAATCTATCTTAGTATAACATATTTTTATATTTTTTTATCATCATTTCCATTTTTTCATATAGAAAAGCCCTATCCTTTAGCAAGATGTGTAGGTTTTACATCGTTACTATTGGTATAGAGCTTTTAAGGAAAGCGATTTCTTAAATTTCTTCAGAATCACGTACTTCTATTTCGGTTCCTTCAGGTGCTAATAACTTAAACTGATAGCCACCTTTAATCTTATATATAATCTCTCCGTGTTTCGGTTTAAAATTTCTAAAGCCTTTTGATTTTAAATTTTTTAATTCTTCATGAGCATCGTCAACCAATAAACTAAAATGTGTGATACCATGATTTAATTTATCATAATCTTTAAAGGGTTTAGAGCACTTGGGTGTCAATACTTCTATTAAAAGATCACCAGATTTCAACCAAGCTTTATAAGCACGTTTGGGTACATAAATATCCTCTTTAACCAATTCAAAATCCAAAATCTCGGTATAAAAATGAAGGGTTTCTTTATAAGTTGACGTCTGAATACAAAAATGATGTATACCTTTAAAACCCATAGGATCACCTCTTCTCTACAAATTAACTCGAATAACCTATAATTAAAGTATACCTTGTAGAACTAGGGGATGCAAGAGGTGGTTAATACCTATTTCATTATATGATCTTTAATCTGGCCAGCTACTTCTAGAGAACGAATAGCATCATCAACAGTAATAATGGATTGTACATCATTATTGAGACAAGCCAGGACATGGTCGATTGATTCTTTAGCAGAGTCAACGATATGGAGCTGTATTTCTTTTGACCCATCGTGGGTATACTCTGTTAATGTTACCTTACTACCCTTTTCAAAGCATTGTTCACAGAAGTTTAAAGAGGCATTTTCGAAGATTGCGTCATAACTTACAGTGAAAGGATAGCTTAATGGCATCATGGAGGAGGCTGTTATTTCTACTAAGGTATTATCATATGTGAGGTGAGCACTAACATAGGCTTGATCCTGTCTGCTGGAGCTTCCAAATGCAGAGATTCGTTTTGTATTACCCAGCAGCCAAGTGATGAAATCAATTTCATGTATCATCAGATTAGTAACGATACGGTCATAACCTAAATCACCCCATAAAGGTGCTGTGGACCGCTTAAGATGAATAGCTTTTAATTGCCCGTATATGTTATCCTCAACTGCTTCTTTGATTAATTGAAACTCTGGACAAAACTTAATAAATTGATTAACAAATACTTTGTTTGGATATTGTCTACTTGCTTCTTTTATGGCTATAAGATCTTCCTGAGTATAGCATAAAGGTGTTTCACAAAAGACATCTTTTCCCTTCTGTAAGGATGCAATAATATATTCTTTATGTAAGTGGCTTGGTAAACAAATATCCACTAAGCTGATGGATGGATCGTCAAGAATATCTTCTACAGTGTCTGTCACTTCAATGTGAAGGTTGGCTTGAATTTTTTCTAGCTTGCTTTTGCTCCTCCCAAAGATTTTAATGGTATCAATCCCTAGGGTTTGGGTATAGATGGCAGCATGATGAGCACCAAATCCTGTTCCTAATATACCGACTTTCATATTTATTACTCCCTTCCTCGTACTATATTGATTAATAGAAGCCCCATCGTTGAGAAGACATGGATAAGGACATCCATAAATCAGATCTATCGTCCCAGGGCTCTACTATTTGTGAACCGCAAAATACTATTATTGTGTCTTTCTTCGCATCTTTTCTCATTGTCCCCTCATTAATCTTGTTAACTTTTTTAAGTATGTTTCTCATTCTTATCACCCACCTACTGAATTTTTGCAACAGATATATGATACTTATTTAAGTATATAGATGTATTGTTGACACTATTATGTCAACAATAATATAATAAAATTAACTTATGTAATAGAGTCAGTACTTAAACTATATTGGAGTAAAACAATAGGAATTATTTTAGGGATAGGATAATGATATTTTAATAAAAAGAATGGGGAGAGTGTTATGCGGCTACATCGATTAATTGCCACCATATTGTTATTGGAATCGAGAAGAAAAATAAAAGCAAAGGAACTGGCCGATGCTCTTGAGACATCAGTACGAACTGTCTATAGAGACATTGATACTCTATGCGAAGCTGGATTACCAATCGCGACTACAACAGGTCCCAATGGTGGTATCTATCTTATGGAAGGTTATTCCGTGGATATGAATCGTCTGCACAATGAAGAGGTTGTTAATCTTTTTTTAAGTGGCATTGGGATACAGCCTGATAAACAGAGTGATTCCAGTATTAAACTCAAAAATGCTCTCCTAAAGTTAGAAGACAGTCTCCCTTCTGAATATAACGAAGATATTAGGAAGGCTAGAGAACGATTCTATTTTGATGAGACGCCATGGTGGGGTGAATATAAACAAGTTGTCTATTTAGATTCTATAAGAAAGGCTCTTTGGCAGTCTAGTAAACTGTACGTGTACTATCAAAAATTTAGTGGCGAGATATCCAGTAGAATCATTCACCCATACGGTTTAGTTGTTAAAAGAATGGAATGGTATCTTATTGCATATTGTGAGAAAAGTGATGACATAAGAACTTTTAAATGTGAACGCATGACAAGAGTAGACGTTTTAGATGAAGACTTTATTATACCAGAAGATTTTTCATTAGCTGAATATTGGCAAGGAAGTGTAACAAAATTTAAAGAAGGTTGTATTCAAGTAGAGAATTATGTTGCGACAATTAAAGTCAGTGAATCTAAAAAATATATTTTAGATCAATTAGATGTTCTTGAATCTTATCAGGAACATGGAGGTATTGTAGCAACGGTTAATATGTACAAATTTGAAGAAGCATGTCTATTTGTCATTGATCATATTGGTCATATAGAAATCCTTCAACCTGTAGAATTGCGAAACTATGCTAGTGAGGAAGTAAGTAAACTGTATACCATCTATCACAATTGAATAATAATTCAGCTAATTTTACAAAATATCTGAATTACCTGCTTTCTTGAATAATCTTACGTGATATGATACCTTAAGGGTAGAAAAACGTGAAATGATGACAAAAAGAAGCAGGAGGATAAGACATGTATAAATTAATAGCTGTTGACATGGATGGTACCTTATTAAATAAAGATAAAGAAATTTCTAAAGCAAACTTTGATATGATACAAGAAGCTAAAAAGCAAGGTAAGAAAGTGGTTATTGCAACGGGTCGACCACTACTGGGAGTGAAGAGACATCTTAAACATCTGGATTTAATTTCTGATGAAGATTACGTCATTGCATTTAACGGTTCTTTAGTTCAAACGACGAAAAGTGGTCATATTATCTCAAAGACAACATTATCCGTAGAAGATTATAAAGAATTGTACGAAGTCAGTCAGGATTTAGGTGTTCATATTCATGCTTTAACCAATAGCAAAGTAACAACGCCTGTAGATAATAAGTATACCCATGTGGAAGCAGATATAAATGGTATACCTATTGATATTATGCCAGTAGACGAAATTGATGATGCAACAACTATTGTTAAAGTGATGTTTATCGATGAACCAGAATTATTGGATGAAATTATTTCAAAGCTTCCTAAGGCCATTACAGACAAGTATACCATATTAAGAAGTGCACCATATTTCCTTGAGTTTTTACATAAGTCTGTTAACAAGGGGGCTGGTGTTAAAGCAGTTGCGAAGGAACTTGGCTTTAAATCAGAAGAGATCATCTGCATTGGTGATGCTGGTAACGATATAGCAATGATCGAATATGCTGGTTTAGGTGTAGCTATGGAAAATGCTTTTGAGGAAGTGAAAGAAGTAGCCAGCTATGTAACACGATCAAATGACCATGATGGTGTAGCTCATGTTATTAAAAAATTCATGTTAAATGAAGAAGTAGCTTAGTGTTTACAACCTATAGCGTGCATAAAATAGCCCAAATAAAGTCAAACTAAAATGACTTTATTTGGGTTATTTTAATGTTAAGAAATTTAACTTACATTAATTTCATGTAAATAATTAATCAAATCATTGGATTAATTGTTGACATTGTCTAATTGAGAGGTTATAATCTAATTAATCAAATGACTTGATTAAATAAAATTATGGAGGGTTACCATGAAAAAGAATAAGTATATTGGTTATTTACTCATATTGCCAACATACATACTATTTGCTTTATTTTTCTTAATACCATTACTATACTCATTTAAATTAACCTTCTATGAGTGGAATGGATTTTCACCAACAATGGAGTTTGTTGGATTACAGAATTACATGATGCTATTCCAGAGTCAAGATTTTATAAATGCACTTAAGAATACTGTTGTTTATGCCGGATCAACTGTCATTTTAGCTGTCTTTATTTCTCTTGTTCTAAGTGTCGTGGTTCAAGATGGAATAAAAGGTTATCAAACTATTAAAGGAATTTATTTCTTACCACATATTGTATCTTTAGTTGCAGTTGGTGTGGTATGGAGTTGGGTCTTTCTACCTAATTCAAGCGGTTTACTCAATGCCATTATAGGTGTATTTGGATTGGAAAGTCAGAAGTGGTTAGCAGATCCGAATTTAGCCATGGGATCGCTGGTTATTATTGGTGTCTGGAAAAGCATCGGCTATAACATGGTCATCTTTATTGCAGGCTTATTATCCATACCAGAGTCACTCTATGAAGCGGCAAAAATCGATGGAGCTACCAAGTTGCAAAGTTTCACTAAGATCACAGTACCAATGCTTAAGCCAACCATGTTCTTTGTCATGGTTTCAGCAACAATTTATTCCTTATTTCAAGTTTTTGATATCGTCAATGTTACAACTGGAGGAGGTCCAGTGGGATCAACGGAAATGTTAGTAACTTATCTTTATAAAGTGGGCTTTGAACAATTCCAAATTGGATATGCTTCTGCTATTGCATTTGTATTGTTCATTATGACAGCTTTAATAACTGTCATCCAAAAGAAATTTATAGAAGAAAGATAGGAGGGAAATTATGAAGAAAGTATCAGCTTTATTAAAACATAGCATCATCTACTTAGGTGCAGTCATCATGATTTTACCTTTCCTATGGATGATTTCAACTTCTTTAAAGCCACCAAATGAGATTTTTGAGGTGCCAATTCGTTGGATACCAAGTGAGTTTTATTTCGAGAACTATGTGAATGCCGTTACAAGTTTTCCTTTTGTGGATTTCTTTATAAACAGTGTTATTGTTACTTTATGTATTATAGTTGGTCAGCTAGTAACATCTATCCTTGCAGCATATGCATTTGCAAGAATGGAGTTTAAAGGTAAGAATTTGTTATTTCTACTACTATTATCAGGGTTAATGTTACCAGCTCAAACGATTATGATACCCATGGTACTCATGTTGAAAGAATTAGGATTATTAAATACTTTACAAGGTCTCATTATTCCATTCAGTTGGAGTGCATTGATTGTATTCTTGCTACGTCAGTTTTTCTTAAAGATACCACTGGAGATAGAGGAAGCTGCTGCTATTGATGGGTGTAATGTCTTTCAGATCATTGGGAAAATCGTTATGCCTATATCAAAGCCTATCATTTCAACATCCATCATCCTCATTTTTATCTACGGATGGAATCAGTATTTTTGGCCTTTGTTAATAGTAAATAAAGAAGAGTTGTATACTTTACAGTTAGGTTTAGCCTACTTTAAAGAACAAAATGTCATTGAGACAGATTGGGGAGCTTTAATGGCTGGTACAACGTTAACCATGCTACCTGTCATTATTGTATTTTTACTGTTCCAGAAAAAAGTAATCGAAAGTATTGCTTTTTCAGGCGGTAAAGAATAAATATTATTTATTTAAGGAGAGGAAAATTATGAAAAAAGGTTTAACGACTATTTTAGTACTTATTTTAGCTTTTAGCCTTTTAGTAGGTTGTTCAACAACTGAGGAACCAAAAACAGAAGAGACTAAAAATGAGACAACAAAAACAGAAGAGAAAAAAGATGATGTAAAGAAAGAAGAAGCAGAGCCAGTAGCAGTTGAATTCTGGCATGGCTATTCAACTGATAAAGCAGAAGTTTTAGATGAACTGGTTGCTAAATATAATGCAGAAAATGATGAAGTTAATGTAACTGCTAAATTTGTGGCTTCAGGGGAAGAAATGCTACAAAAAGTACAAGCAGCTATTATGGCTGATGAGCAACCTGATATCTTATGGGGTTACCCTACTTGGACTGGGGTATTAGAAAGTACTGGTAAATTAGTGAATGTAGAAGGCTTAATGGACGATGCATATATTGCTGATATTCCAGAAGGATTATTGAATGCAGGTAAATTTAATGATACAATCTATTCAGTACCTATTGAAGCTGGAACATTATACTTTATTTACAACAAAGATATGTTTGAAGAAGCGGGTATTACAGAAGTACCGACTACTTGGGAAGAATTATACGCTATTGCACCTCAATTAACAACAGATACACACCAAGCTATTTGGTTACCTATTGAAGTTGGAGAAAGAACTACTTGGACTTGGGAATGTTTCTTATGGCAAAATGGTGGAGATATATTAAATGATAACAATACTGCGGTAGGATTTGATCGTGAAAATGGTTTAGAAGCACTAGCATACTATAGCCAGTTCATCAAAGATGGTTATGCTCCAATCACTGTAGGACAAGATCCATTTATAGAAGAACAAGTAGCTATCATTATCGGAACTCAAGGTGCAGCTAATGCTTATATCAATAAATATGAAATGAATGTAGGAGTAGCTATGCTTCCAGGAAAAGAACAACTTGCAACAGGTCTTGGTTCAAACCATTACTTCTTATTTAATAATGGTGAAGAAGCTACAGTTGATGCAGCATTCGATTTTGTTAAGTGGATGACAACAGGTGAAAATCATGCTGAATGGGCTATTCGTTCTGGCTATTTACCAGTTGCTAACTCAGCAAGAGAAAGTGAAAAATATGTTCAATTTGGTGAAGAAAATCCACATATGATAGTGGCTGCTGAAGCCCTTACTCATGGTGTTGCAAGACCACCAATTGAAGAATACCCACAAATCTCTGATCTCATTTCAACAACAATTGAAGCTATTGCTTATGATCAAATGACTCCAGAAGAGGGTATTGATCATATTATTGAAAGTACTAATGATATACTAAAGTAAAAAGGTGATTTTATGAATAAGTTAACTAGCCCTGATATGATGAAACTAAAAAACATAAAGAGCATTCTAAAAGTTATACATGAAGACAATGGTATTTATCGTAAAAAGATAGCTGAAAAAATAAATCTATCTTCTCAAACGGTGACCAATATTGTCAAGGAACTATTAGATAAAGGTATTATCAAAGAAGAAAGTGTTCGGCAAATGGGTCAGGGCAGAAATCCCATGTCGTTAAGAATTAACTATACTGACTTTTATGTTATAGGAGTTGAAGTCACAGTAACTGAGATCAAGGTAGTTCTCACTAACTTACTAGGAGATCTTATTAAAGCATGTCAAAAACAGTTAGCTGAAGATGATGATGCCCTTAATGTAATCAAGCAACTCATTGATGAGGTAAAAGCAGATTTTAGTGGGATTAATCGTATACAAGCTGTGGCTATAAGTGTAACAGGGGTAGTTAACGAGAAGAAGGGCATTATTATTGAAGTGAAGCCCCTCAATTGGTTTAATATAAACTTAAAAAAAGAATTGGAATACTTAGGTATTCCAATTCTTATAAGAAACGATGTGAACACCATTGCTCATTCAGAAAACTTCAATCTTAGAGAAGATACTAATTTTATCGTAGTTAAGTTGGATCAAGGTATAGGCTCCTCTATCGTTATTGATGGGCATGTTATGAGAAGTACCAATAGTGTTGCAGGAGAGTTCGGACACATAACTGTTAACTATGCTCCGGAAGTGAGAAAATGTAAATGTGGTAAGTACGGTTGTCTGACAACACTTGCATCTATAGGTGCATTAGAAGAGCGATTAGATATGAATTATGAAAGAATTAAGGAAGAAGTAAAAAAAGGGAATACTGAAGTAACACGTATGATTGAAGAGGTAAGCGACATTGTAGCACCTCCACTTGCTAATGTTGTTATCTTGTTAGATTTAGATAGAATAGTTTTAACCGGAAAATTTATTAATGATTTTAGAGATATAGTTTTTGAAAAATTAAGTAAAAAAATTAGAGAGAATTTAACCGATTGGGTTGCTTATAAAGATTTAAATATACATGAGAATGTCAATTTAGCTATTTTAAGTGCAAAATTATTAATAGATCATTATTTTGAAAACGAAGAGGATTTATTATTTCAAATAGATTAGATGAAGTTAACATGAATACAAATAGAAAAGGATAATGACTATGTGGACAAATAAATACGTAGCTAATGAATCCTATGAGTTTGGTAGTTATCAAAGAAGTAAGTTTAGGGGCTATAATTTATTTTATCAGTTTGAATACCGAGATGTAACCATTGATGTGACCACACAAAATCGTATCATACGAGATCATTATATGGAACGTTTATTAGAGCAAGGTATTATTACAAAAGAGACTTATAATGTTTATATGGTAGAGCTGGATAAGAAGATAGATGACATGATGTCTTTTGTAAATGATTATAATGAAACAGTCTATACATATATCCATTATTTAAGATTAAACCATTTAAGTATGGAATCAATAGAAGCATTGAAGCAATTACGAATTCGAAAAATTAAAGAAAAACTGATAGCTATTCAAGAAAAATCAATGGATATAAAAGATTTTACTATAGATCAAAGTGATATATACAGGACCATGCTTAATAGTAAGCAGAGCATTGTGGTGATACCAGAAAGCTATGAAGATCTTCCCTCAGTTCTAGATGTCATCAGAAAATACTTAATGATGAAGAAGAAAGTCTATCTCCTGTTTAAAGAACTTAATCATTACGACCTTGCAACTAGGCAGGACTTACAGTGTATTTTAGAACACGGTACTTATAAAGATGTTGCTGAAGCTATAGCCAATAAACAGATGGAATTATTGATAGATCATTCAAAGTACTATGGAATTCATTTCAACGAAATATCTTTCAATAGAGAATTATACAAAGCCATTGAAGAGGATGATGTCTTTGTTCATGGTTTTGGAGAATATACATTATTAGCAATAAAAGATTTAAATGTAAATTCGATTATTGAGGCAAATATTAGTAGTTTTTATGGCAAATGCGTAACGAACATCCATACAGATGATTCTAAGGTGATTATTTATGTACCAGCAAATTTTAATATCTATGACTTTGTTCCCATTGTGGAAAAAAGTAAGTTGACCTATTTCCATCTTAGTGCTTTGTGTAAATCTTTTGGTGCAGGCATTTATCAATTAAGTATAGCGGATTTATATGAGAAATATCCGGGCTATTTTATTAATATATACACCAATCAGTCGAATCAAGATCAGAAAGCAATGTATCGATTGATGAAGCCAACAGCCCCATTCGAGGATTTTAACACTTATTATATTAATAAACAACAATGCATAAGAGATTTTATCAGAAGCAAAAATCCAGAATTGAAATACATTTCAAAATATTATGACTTATTTGATTTAAGTCCAATTGCATTTCAACCAGAACCTGATACCTTTCAAAAAAATGTATTGGTAGATGGTATTGTACTAAATAAAGCTAAGCAATCAAAGATTATACTTTCAGATGGGGAAAAAGCCCTATCTCCAAGGATGGTTATAGAAGATGAGATTGAAGATAAGGGATTACACTTTATCTCTAATTTTTTATTCTTTCTTACACCTAAATTATCAGCGCTTTATAACAGAGTTAGGAAGAATCGCCCTCATGAACACATAGATTTTGAGACAGGACATTTAGGGTTTAAAAATTTTATTAAAGAAGGAAGAAGAGTAAAAACATTTCCTCTTTATAATAAACCTTGTATCTACATGAGGGAAGATGGTACCTTCAGTTTTACAAATTATCAGTTAGGTGCAGGTAAAATAAAAATAGATGAATTAGTAATTGACTGGAAAGAAGAAGATATTAACGTTTTTGATGATAGAGAAGTGATCATCTATACCCCACAGCTTGCTAATGATTATAGTAATGAAGACCATTTACATTATAGCTTGGATGTTGGGAAAGACCGTTTAAACATTGTTATTGTGAATGAAGAGATAATTGCCATACGAGAAGGAGATGTTTCACTACCTTCAATAGGTGTTGTACTATCTCTCAGTGGAAAAATTGCAGATACATTTTTGAAGACCTTGTCATTGAGATCTCTAGAAGATGACTACTATACATGTCATCATTTATCTTATCAGTTAGATCTAGATCCTCCTATTTCAATTAGCAGGGAGGAATGGAATGCAATAGATTGGGCTTTTGGTGGTGGATTGACCATCATTAAAGATAATATTAACATTTTTGAAGATCAAAGCCGAGCACATAAATACCTTGAAGCTGAAGGATGGATGAATCCTTTATCCAAGCAAACACAGGAATCTTCAATTCATAAGATGGAAAGACATCCGAGAACAGGAATTGGATTAACCATGGATGATCGACTATTTATTTTAGTTTACTCAGGGAGAACTAAAACTTCTCTTGGTGTCAACTATGATGAAATGGCCAAAATAGCTATGAAAGAAATTGGCAGTATTAAGTTCATGATGAATTTAGATGGTGGTGCATCGGCATTACTTGGAATGGTATTGGATAAGGAATTGATGGAATTAAGTTATCCAGCGGCATCCAATAATACGTGTACAGGAATGGCAAGACAACTTAATTCAATGCTAGTGATACAAGTTTAAAGCATAAGGAACTTCAATAAAACACAACATTTAGGGTCAAGCATAGGAGGAGTACTATTACGCTGGCTGGAAAGACGTCCATGTCTTAGACAGCCAGGCTCGCCCTCCTTGGCTCGCTGCTTCATAGAACTCCTCCTATGCTTTTGGTAACGTGAGTTTAAGATTAATGAGTTTATTGAAGAGAAGAAAGGGGCATAAACATGATTAAATTTGGTACTGGTGGATGGCGGACAATCATTGGTGAAGATTTTATTAAGAGTAATATTATTAAAGTGGCGCATGGGCTTAGTGTTAAAATGGCCAAGGAAAATTGTAAAGAGCAAGGTGTAGTCATTGGTTTTGATCGACGATTTCTATCAGTGGAAGCTGCTAAATGGATGGCTGAAGTTTTAGCCCATTATGGTGTAAAGGTATATTTCATTGATAAGATAGCACCTACACCTATGATCATGTATACAGTTAAGCAGTTAGGTTGCCATTATGGCATTGCGATAACTGCCAGCCATAACCCTGCTGAATACAATGGGATTAAAGTATTTACATCAGGTGGGAAAGATGCTTCAGAAGAAGTGACATCTGAGTTAGAGGACATCATCAGTGAAATCTTTTCTGAGTCAACTGATGCTAAGACCTTTGAAAATGGCGTTAAAGAAGAAGTTATTGAGATTATCAATCCATTTAATGATTATATTGATGCAATCATGGAAAAAATCGATACAGATGCGATTAGAAATAAACAGCTACGTATTTTATTAGATCCTATGTATGGTGTATCAAAAACATCACTTCAAACCATCTTACTCTCTTCAAGATGTGAAGTAGATTTAATACATGATCGCCATGATACTTTGTTTGGTGGAAGATTACCTTCACCTAGTGCAGAGACCCTCAATACTCTCAAACAGAAAGTGGTAGAGAAGGGATATGACTTAGGATTAGGTACAGATGGTGATGCAGACCGACTAGGTGTTATAGATAATGAAGGTAACTTCATTCATCCTAATGAAATATTAGTCTTAATTTATTATTATTTATTGAATTATAAACACCAAAAAGGTCCTGTTGTTAGAAATATCGCTACAACTCACCTACTGGATGCTATTGCTGAGGATTATGGTGAGGAATGTTACGAAGTACCTGTAGGTTTTAAGCATATCAGCTCAAAGATGGAAGAAAAGGATGCCATACTTGGTGGAGAAAGTAGTGGTGGCTTAACAATAGCAGGTCACATTAAAGGTAAAGACGGTGTATTTGCTGCCTCAGTCCTGGTAGAGATGGTGGCTGTCACTGGACTATCCATCGCAGAGATGTTAAATAGCATCTATAATAAATACGGAGAATATCATATGGTGGAGTATGGATATAGCTTTAACGCTGAAGATCGTCAGAAACTAATTGAAATCTTATATCATGATAAGACGATCCCTGAATTCGGCTATGATATCGATAAAATAAGTACTGTCGATGGTATTAAAGTATATTTCAAAAATGGAGGCTGGGTAGTCATTCGATTCTCAGGAACAGAACCGCTACTCCGTGTATTTGCTGAAATGGATACTATAGAGGAAGCAGAAAAAGTTTGCAAACAAGTAGAACAATTTATTAAAGAGTGCTGATGACTTATCATCAGCACTCCTTTTAGTTCCTAAAAGCCTCTATTCTCACTTTTTGACCCTTCTCTACTTGTAAATCTATAAAAGAGTCTTTTAACGATGCCTTTTTCCCGTTAATGAGGACTTCGTTTGCAGCTTCAAAGTAAGCTCTCCAGGTTAAGTTTTCAATCCCATTGTTGGTGAGTGTAGAGAGATGTGTTGCATCATGTCGAAGGTCTATAGATCCTTCAAAAACAGGAACATTTTGAAGTTGACACCAGGCTGTATCTTCAGTTAAGCCAGATTTTGTTGTAATAGTTCTCTTGGTCGCATCAGGTTGTATGCCCATTAAACCAGTTGTGATGGTACCAATGACGCTGAATGATACTTCAGGATACTCTCTTCTTTTTAGGTTTGGGTTTATGAGGTTACATAGTATGTTATAGGCCTCTTTCTTCTTACCAAACTTATATAGGGTTTCTGGATAATAGGACATCTCTTCAACATTGATGGCTTGATTATTATATAAACGTTGTAATAGATGCTCTTGTTTGTCTTTGTTAACACCATCAAAATAGAGGAGTAACGCATTACTAATATCATAGTAGCTACCGTCATGCAGTAATGCACCATAAAATTTATTATTCTCTTCATCCCACCATTGGTTATTAAAATGTTCTCTTAACCCAAGAGCTTTCTCATAATAATCAATGGATAAAGAGTGATTTTCTTTTATTTTTTGCATATCGCTATAAGCTTTATAACCTGCATATTGAGCTGCTATTAAGTCACTGGCTGTAACAATATTGAAGTTTCCTTCACTGTAGGAGGCTAATCCTCTTCTACCATACTCAGGAAGGTGTTCCAGAATACCATCTTTATTGATATCCCATGTATCGATATAATCTGTAACAGTTCGATCATAGAAATAGTTGAGTACTTTATTTTCTATGTATTCATTATTTCCAGTCCAGTGATATTGTCTTAAACAACAATCTATGAAATCAAAGTTTGCAGGTAGATTATACCAGAAATTATCATCATCCTTGTAATCAACGGATGCAGGTTCACCATCTTTGGTTAACTCCCAATAAGTACACCAATCCCTAGATTCACTAATGTAACTAGCAAATTGATATAACATATTAAAGTTACACTCATCCAAACCAAGGACATGAGCACCATTAGTCTGATGTGCCACATCTCTCATACAAAATGCATGTCGACCTGGTAAGGCTGCTTCATACCAAGGACCAACTGGATCAGATAAGGATACATAACTCAAAGCTTGTTCTTTCGCCCAGTGAAACCCTTCTACTAAGTTTTGATCTGAGGAATGTAAGCAAAGTTTTGATTGAATCTTCATATTTTTTACCTCCTAGCCTTTAACAGAACCTAATGTAATACCACTTACAAAATACTTTTGAAAAAATGGATATACCATGACGATAGGCAGTGTAACAACCATAGTTGCAGCTGCTCGCAAAGTTTCTGGGGATAAATTACGATATTCATTTTGAGCTAATTGTGCATTTTGAACTTGATTAACTGCTTCTGCTTCAAGTAGTAACCTTCTTAGATAGACTTGTAAAGTATCCCAATTACCACTTGGGTTGTAAATTAATGCATCAAACCATGCATTCCAATGTCCCACAGCTAGATAAACAGCTATAGCTGCAAAAACAGGCTTGGATATTGGAAAGATAATCTGGAAGAAAATACGAAGCTCACTACATCCATCAATTCTAGCGGATTCTGATATAGACTCAGGTAAGTTTTGCATATAGGATGAGATGATTAACATATAATAAACATTGACTAAACCAGGAAGCCAATAAACGGAAAAGGTATCTGTCATCCCTAACTTAACAATAAGTAAATAAAATGGTATAAGGCCACCACTAAAATACATCGTAAATATAAATATTATTCTTATTATTTTTTTTCCAGAAAAACTTTTAACAGTCAAAACATAGGATAATAAACCTGTAGCAATTAAACATGTTCCTGTACCAAAGACTACACGTAAGACAGATACCAAAGCACCTTTAATAAGATTACCATCTTCAAATAACATTTTATAAGCATCAGTTGAAAATAATCTGGGCCAAAAATAAATACCTCCTTTCATAGCATCTAAGCCATCATTTAATGAAAGTACTAATTGGTTCCAAAAAGGATAAAGCATAATAAATGAAAATATCACCATGAAAAGGATGTTGAAGAGATCAAAAACCTTATTTGATATATTTTTTTTATAATATCTTTCCTTCATAATTAATCCTCCTCTTCATTACAATATGGAAACGTCCATATATTTCTTAGCTAACTTATTAGTTGAAAATACCAAAGTAACACCTATAGTGGACTTCATAAGCCCTATTGCTGTTGCATAAGAATACTTACCTAACTGTATACCGTATTTATAGGCGTAAGTATCAATGACTTCCCAGTATTCTCTTGTTTGAGCATTACCTAATAGTAATTGCTGTTCAAAACCAGCATTTAATATACCGCCAATCCCAAGGATCCATAATAACACGATAGTCGTTTTTATAGAGGGAAGAGTAATGTGCCTCATCATACCAAATCGATCAAGCCCATCGACTGCACCTGCTTGGTATAATTCATTATCGATACCTGCCATTGCTGAAAGGTAGATAATAGAAGACCAGCCAATGCCTTTCCAGATATTAGCACTTGTAATTAGTCCCCAAAAATAATCGCCTTCACTTAAGAAACCAATGGGATTTTCTACCCATCCTAATCCTATTAATAATTCATTGATTAAACCATCACTACCTAACAAAGTGAAAATTAAACTGGCAGTTACAACCCAGGAAATAAAGTGAGGTAAATAAGATATGGTCTGAACAGTTTTTTTAAACTTACTAAGTCTCAATTCGTTGAATAATAAAGCTAATATAATAGGCGCGGGAAAACCAAATAAAATATTCAATCCACTGATGGCTAAAGTATTACGCATTACCATTAAGAAATCAGGGGAGCTAAAGAATTGAATAAAATATTGCAATCCAATCCAATCAGATTCCATTATACTTCTACCTGGAACAAATTTAACAAAGGCCATTAGGACACCATACATCGGTATATAGGCAAAAATAAATACCCATATAATTAAGGGAATGCATATGAACCATAGTTGTTTCTCTCTTATGAAGGTTCGCTTTATAGTATTCAACATAGATTCCTTCTTTTTACTTGATGTTGCCTGGGATAATTTAGACATCGATATCCCCTCCTAGCTATAATTTTATAGAGAGCAATGTCTCACTATTTAAAAGAGAAGGAAAGATACTGACTTTCCTTCTCTTTCTCATTAAATATGATATTAACTTGATTTATTTCATTTTCCATGCATCCAAGTTGTTATTGTATTGCTCAGTAATATAAGCTTCTAAATCTTGTAATCCAGCTTCGTTAGCTTTTTCTTGTAATTCCTCGAATCTTTGAATACATTGCTCTTCTGTTTCAGCTGTAATAGCATAGGTCCATCCTGTAAGGATAACATCTTGTACCTGCTGTTTAACAACTGTTAGAGGATTATCAGGTTCGTAACTTATATTTCTATAAGCTGAGAAGTCGTAGATTGTGTCTACCAAATTATCATTCATGACTTTTTTCCATTTGCTTTCATTATTAAAGTTTTGGTCAAACCATACATTTGTTCCATCGGCAAGTGGCTTCTGCCCCATAACTAACCAGTATTCGTATTGACCTAATAATGATCCAATTTCATAATCGTATGTTCCATTTATAACACCTTGTTTTGCTTCTTCTCTGAAGGTGTAAGAACTACCGTCTGTATCCCATGATGAAGTATCCAAGTTTGGTACACCCCAACCATTAATTCTTGTACCCATATCAGATATCTCAAAATCTAGCCATTTCATAACTTCTTCAGGATTTTCACATTTATCTGTAATAACTGTTGCAGACCATCCGTTAGTATTTTTAGGTGATAAATATACTTGTTCTGCATCTTCATTCTTTACATTTACATGGACAAAACGTTTATCATCTTGCCAATTCTCATCAGTTTTCTGCCAGACTTCGTGGCCAGCATTCCATGTATCCCACCAGCGTCCTATATGTCCGTAAGCTCTTTCAGTGGATACCTTTGATTTCCAATCGTCAAAAGTATTTACAACACTATCGGGATCTAATAAACCATCTCTAAAGAATTGATTCATCCATATGGTCATTTCTAAGCCTTCTTCAGTATTAGCCCAGTGGGTTAATTGATAATTTTCGTCTTCTTTATAACCGTCTTTAAGACCCCACATACCTAATGTAATCTGTATCCAGTCTTCGAGAATATTTGCTGATTCACCACCATAATAGGAAAGTGCATAGGCATTTTTACCATCTGCATTCACAGGATTTTCCTCAACCATTTGCTTTAATATTTTGTAGTAATCATCAGTTGTTATAATCTCAGGAGCACCCATGTTTTGCCATATATCGTAACGAATTGTGGCACTGTTATCAGGAATCGGTAAGAATCCCCAACCTTTCATTAAATAATTGAGTTCACCATTTTCGGTTTTATATCTTTCAATTGTATCCCCATATCTCTCTGTTATGTTTGGACCATATTCTTCGATGAGAGATGTAAGCTCTACGGTTTTATCGAGTTCTACTAAGAGGTTAACATCTGTTAAGTCCAATCCTGTTATGACATCAGGGTAATCGTTAGATGCAAGCATCAAATTTAATCTTTCTTTACGATCTGTATCATAAACCATCTTATTAATTTTTACATTAAAATTTTGTAGTAAGAATTCACTGATTAATTTAGATTCTTTTTCAACATCATCAGGATTTCCTTGTCCTGCAAAATAAGTAAATTCGATTGTTTCACTGGGCATCTCCCATCCATATTCATTTTCTCCTACAGTTTCAATAGGCTTGGGATCATTGACAGTAGTTTTGTCGTCATTTGATCCACATCCTGCTAGTAATGCTACAATAAGTACTGTAACTAATGTAAGACTTATAAAACGTTTCATAACTCTCCTCCTCATATTGATCAAATTCATGTGCTAATTATAGCTTTTTTTGTGCAATAAGTCAGTTGAATACTTTTAGATTTAGTGTAATATATTTGAGATGTTAAAAAATTATAGCTTTTAAAAAGGTTATTTGTGCGTTATAATTATAGCAACATTTTTTCGAAAATACGACTTGAAGGTGATTCGATGAAAAGAAGTATAAGCTATAAAAGTAAATTAGTATTAACCTATATGCTATTGATTACATTACCAGTATTATTATTTGGTATATTCATTTATAAAGACTTCTGGTCCATACTAAAAAAACAAGAAACGGATTCAGTAATGGAGAAACTTAATCAAGAAGTCTTAACAATTAATTTAAAATTAAATGATATTGAAAATATTGCTCATTATTTATCTGTTAACACTCAACTAACTACTTTCTTAAGAGAAGGACCAAATACCTCACCAAGTAATTTCGTACAAAATTATAATAATAAGATTTTACCTTTGGTTACATGGATTCAAAATACTAATATTTATATTCAGGATATCAATATATTTACGTATAATGAAAATATTAATGAGGTAGCAATGTTTCATCATATAAGTAATTACGAAGATCAATCCTGGTTAAACAACGTTTTAGAGCAAGTTTCATTGGGGAATCCCTATTGGGAACCAAGTCACATTGCAAGAGATTATCTTGATATAAACCATAAGAAAAGGGAAGTTTTATCACTATGGTATATTGTTAATCCCTTTGATCCAGCCAATACTGCTTATTTAGAATTAGAAATAAACACAAGAGAGCTATTTGCTTCAACTTTATATACCTATTCTTCTACAAACAATAAAGATCAGTTGGTCGTTATGGATACCACGGGCCATATATTTTCAGATAATAAAAAGGATAATATAGTTACTCAATTAGTGGAAGTATTTGATGTCAATGAAATTCTTCAAGGTGACCAGGATTATTTAGCTTATTCCAGTAATAATACCTCCTATTATGCCTATTATAAGAAAATTGCAAAATTAGATACTTATTTTATCGATGTCTTTCCAGAGAGGGAAATACACAGATTACTCAAACAACCTATGTCCACATATATTATCATGGTGTTCACAACCTATGCTTTACTTATACTTTTGGCATTTACACTAAGTAGCATTCTAACCAAAAAAATAAAAGTCATCCGAAATAGTATGAAAAAAATAGAAGAAGAAGATTTTGATGTCCATATTCAAGTGAATGGTAAAGATGAGTTAGATCACTTGGCTATGGATTTTAACAGGATGGCTTTTCGTATAAATGAACTAATAAATAAAGTTTATAAATATGAAATCTCAAAGAAACAATCTGAATTAAAAGCATTGCAAGCTCAAATTCGTCCTCATTTTATTTATAATACATTGGAAAGCTTGAGGATGTTAGCAGAAATCAATGATGATGAAGAAGTTTCAGATGGGCTAATATCTTTAGCTAAACTCATTAAGCAGAACTTAAAAAAAGGTACCAATACCATTACAATTAAACAAGAATTATCCTTCTTAAACCATTATATTAAAGTTCAGAATATAACCCATAATAATCTCATTCAATTACATTGTCATATTCCTATAGATTTGATGGATTTACATATTTTAACCTTTACATTACAGCCTATTATTGAAAATGCAGTTATACATGGATTTAATGGACTACCATTAAATATTTTTATAACTGGGGAGAAAGGAAAGGATGAATTATCCATCTTCATGAAAAATGATGGTAAACCTATTGAAGAATCAAAACTAGAAGAGATTTGTAATCAACTTGAGATGATAGACTCCAATCAAAGAGAATCCATTAGCCACATTGGAATGGTTAATGTTAATAAACGTTTAAAGCTCTATTACGGTGAAACTTATGGTGTGAAAATTATGAGTAGTGCCAATGAAACTATAACCGTTATCGTCAATATGCCGGTTGTAGATGACACAGTTATAGGGGGAGGTAAGCGATGAATCAATTATTAATCGTAGAAGATGATAACCACATTAGAAAAGGACTTATCAAAATCATTAATAAAATGAATTTGGATATATCACATATCTTTGAAGCATCAGATGGTTTTCAAGGATTAGACATCTATCATACCAACAAGCCTAATGTCATTATGACGGATATTAGAATGCCTGGGATGGATGGTTTGGATTTTATAGAAAAGATCAGAGCTGTCAATCCTACAGTAAAAATTATCATCTTAAGTGCTTATAGTGATTTTTCTTATGCTCAAAGAGCCATTCGATATCAAGTAACAGATTATCTAGAAAAGCCAGTTGACAAAGAGGATTTAAAGAATTTACTCACTTCATTACTAGCAAGCATAAAAAAAGAGAACCTGGCTCACCAAGAAAAAGAAAGTAAAGATTCCAAGTTACAGGAATATAATCGAATGATTTTTAAAGAACTTTTATCAGCTAAGAATTTAACCTCACAAAAAATAGAACAAAAATTAAAGACTACCTCTATTCAGTGGCAAGGAAAGCAGTTTATAGCAGGAGCTATTTTCCCTTCTGTACATAGACAAGATTTGCATCAAGCGTTAGGTAAAAAGTATGAGCTGCTGACAACCTTTGAAACACAAGATTTTCAGACGATCTATTTACATAAACTACCTCAAGATTTTTCCACAATAAATTATGTAAATGATATGCAATATGTTGTTAAACACTTAAACAATAGCCAAGAAAGACCGATTACCATGGGGTTAAGTAGTCTTCAATCTGCTCTATACCTTTCTAAATTAATGAAACAATGTTTAATAGCATTGGATTACAAGTTATTGAAGCCAAAGCAATCTATCATCTTATTTGATGAAACCAAACATGAGATGAACTCTAACGCAAGTAATAGTCTTTGGTATAACAGTGCAGTTCAGACCTATAAAGAAAAAAATTTCATTCGATTTAGTAATGAATTTGATGATTTATTTCGTAGACTAGTTGATGACCCTAATGTAACCCCTGAAGTTATAAAGGACTTTTTGAAGTGTTTAATTGAAAAATGTACTAATAAGCCAGTAGTCATTGATAGAATGTATTTAGAAGCATCATCTCTTACAAATCTTAAGTTTGCCATAAAACAATACTTACAGAAACAGTTAAAAATTTCTGATGAGCCGGATAGTGATTATAATAATCACATACAAAGGGCGTTAATGTACATTGAAGATCATTATAACCAAAGTATTACTATTGATAACATTGGTCAGTATCTAGAGATTAATGCTACTTACTTTAGTCATTTGTTTAAAAAGGAAATGGGTATTAGTTTTATTGATTATTTACAAAAGTATAGAATTACTGTATCAAAAAGATTACTTATCGAATCCAATTACAAAATCTATAAAATCGCTGAAATGGTTGGGTTTACTGATGATAAATATTTTTACAAGATATTTAGAAAAACAGAGGGGATTACCCCTTCTGTGTATCGAAAAAAACATATGAACAATAGGCCGTAGTCATTGATCTTAGAGGTATAGTAGTTTTTGGTGTTGTTGGTGTAATGTAACATTGATACAGAATATAATTTCAACTATCATTATTATGGGGCATTAACTTTAGGAAGCAAATACCTAAAGAGATGCGAGGAATGTTAGATGAGATTTAAGGGTAAGATGCGTAGAATAATTACCATAATCATGGGATTTATTCTACTGGTGTCATTTACTATAAACCCAGCGTTCAGTAAGGGATTAAGTTTTGTGGATACTGAAGGACACTGGGCTGAAGATGAAATAAGTATTTGGACAAAATATGGTTTTATCAGTGGATACAGTGATGGAAGTTTTCAACCTAATGATTATATAACAAGAGCAGAGTTTGTAACGATTATAAATCGTGTTCTTAAACCAGAAACCTATACTGATATTGATTATTCGGATGTTTCTACAACGAGCTGGTATTATGAAGAAATGGCGAAGGGTGTAACTGAAGGTTACATTCAAGGTTATAGCGATCAAACTTTAAAACCTCAGAATCCAATAACTCGGGAAGAAGTCGCAGTAATTGTTGCTAAAATTACAGGCGGGGTAGTTGAAGATACAAAGAACATAGAAGCTTTTAATGACTATAATATGATATCAACTTGGAGCATGGAAGCAGTGGCACTAGCTGTTGAGAAAGGCTACATAGTAGGATATTATGATAATACAATTCAACCCCAAAAGCCTATTACCCGAGCTGAAGTTATAGCTCTATTGACCAGGGTATTCGATGAGATTTTTGAAGGTGAGCTACCAGAAGCTGATGAAGATTTTAAAGTAGTGGCTTACTACCCATTTTGGGCTAGTGAATCACCTGCACAAGTCAATTATGATGGGATGACACATATTAATTATGCCTTTGCAGTCCCTAACGAAGATGGTAGTGTAAAAGTAGAGCAACCCCAAAAGTTACAACAACTCGTTGAAGAGGCTCATAGTCAAGGTGTGGAAGTATATCTTGCTATTGGTGGTTGGGGATATGATACCACATTTGCAAATATTGCAAGTGATCCACAAAAACGAAGCATATTCATTAATTGTTTGATGGACCTAGTTGATCAATATAATCTTGATGGTATAGATATGGACTGGGAATATCCTGATAAGAATGATGAGCCAGAAAACTTTGTCCTTTTACTAGAAGAACTAAAGGCAGTATTAGATCAAGAAGACAAAGGGTTAACTGCGGCTGTTATTGCAGGTGCAACACCTAGTGGTTATGTATCTTGGGCTGCTGGGGGTATAAAAGATGAGGCTATAGCCCTTGTTGATTGGTTAAATATCATGGTTTATGATGGTCAATACGGTGATCAATCAAATCATCATTCATCATACGAATTTGCGGTTACAGCTCTAAATTATTGGAAAAATCAACGTAATGTACCCCAAGATAAAATCGTCTTAGGTGTTCCTTTCTATGGTCGTAATGTGAAGGATCAGGCAGAACGATACGATGAAATCATAGAGAAAGACCCAAGTGCTGTCTATAGTGATTACTCAAATGGCTATTACTATAATGGTATACCTACTATTCAAGAGAAGGCGGAGTTAGCTCTTGAAGATGCAGGTGGTATTATGATTTGGGAAATTACTCAAGATACATCCGATAATACCAGCCTATATAAAGCAATAATTGATACTATTAATTAGAGCATTTATATTATTAATTGAATTTAATCCATATCAAACGCATAATTCACTTTGGGGAATTATGCGTTATTTTCATTATGCAGTTGAATTAAAATAGTATGATTATTTCTGCTGACGTCTGTATTGAAGAGGAGTTGTTCCATATTTCCTCTTAAATAATGTAATGAAATAGGTTGAGTTATCATAACCACTCATCTTACCTATTTGGTGTACGGGTATATTAGAAGTAGCTAATAATTTTTTTGCATAATTTAATTTACATTCATTTATGTATTGTGTTGGCGTCACATGAAGAGATTCTTTAAAAAGTTTATAGACATAACGTTCACTCATGGATAACTCATGACTCATAGTTTGTACAGTGAAACTCTTTTCAATGTTGGCATGTACGTAATTAAGTAAGTCCAATAAATTTTGGTTAGTGATTTCCATTAGATGATTTGTCATGTTAGTATTTTGCTCAAGGAATAAACCATATAAGATTTCCATCAATTTTGATGAGAGGTAATAGCTAGCGTACTGACGATTAAGTAAGAACTCTTTGTATATATCTTCAAATATCTTCCTATAACTAGCTTGATTTAAGTTCTGGTTAAGTGTTGGAATGTTATGTAGAAGAGGATGATCAACAATTGTACCATCATTCAATTCATCAAAAGAAAAACATAGCAAAATACTTTCATAGGACATAAAAGATTGATTCTCTTGATCAGGTCTTCTAAAGACAACTGTATCCCCTAGAATCTGATACTCCTTATTATCCAAAAGCATTTTACAACAGCTGTCATCAAGAAAATAGACCAGCTCATAGGAGGTAGTTCTTCTTTTAGGAAAAGCATGATTTCGATTATAAGTTCTTTTGTGCTGAGTATAAAATGCAGATAATAAATGAGGTGTCAAGTTATCCATAGCATTAACTCCTATGCAGAATAATTTAGTTTTTATACATTTTAATTTATTGATTAGGTTTATATATAGCTATATTATATAGTTATGAAATAGATATGTAAAGTTTTTAATGTGGAGGGTTACATATGAACAAACCAAATATCATCTATATTTTAGCTGACGATATGGGGTATGGCGATGTCTCTTATCTCAATGAACGAGCTGCTTTTAAAACACCCCATTTAGATCAGATGTGTGAAGAAGGAATATCCTTTACGGATGCACATGCATCATCTGCAGTATGTACACCATCAAGGTACAGTATATTGACAGGACGATACAATTGGAGGAGTACTTTAAAACAAGGTGTTCTCTTTGGCTATGATAAACCACTTATTGAAACAAAG
Organism: Vallitalea okinawensis; assembly: GCF_002964605.1. Classification (NCBI taxonomy): domain Bacteria; kingdom Bacillati; phylum Bacillota; class Clostridia; order Lachnospirales; family Vallitaleaceae; genus Vallitalea; species Vallitalea okinawensis. The sequence continues at coordinate 126,313 of NZ_PQDH01000006.1, read as the reverse complement.
CGCCAAACCGTTGCTACTTACCTACAGGAGAAAGGATATAAGACAGCTTGTATTGGTAAATGGCATTTAGGTTTAGAGTGGACATTGAAAGATGCTAATGAAAAGGAAAGTATTGATTATACTAAGCCACTCAAAGATACACCAATCGACCATGGCTTTGATTATTTTTATGGGATTGCTGGCTCTTTGGATATGCCACCCTATGTCTATATAGAAAATAAACAAGTAACAGCAATACCTAATCGGGTTGAGGTAAATGATGTAAAAATACCACAGGAACTCAATAAGAAATTTTTTAGAACAGGGCTTACAGGTGAGGATTTCATACATGAAGAAGTATTACCCAATTTCACTGAGAGAGTTCTAAGTAAGATAGATGAATACAAAGATGAGCCATTCTTTATTTACTTTCCTCTTAATGCACCTCATACACCTATTTTACCTACAAGAGAGTTTCAAGGACGTTCAGGTACAAATGAATACGGTGATTTTGTCTTAATGTGTGATGATGTCGTAGGTAGAGTAAATAAAAAATTAAGAGAATGTGGGCTTGATGAAAATACCATTGTGATCTATACAAGCGATAACGGTTGTTCACCTATGGCAAATTATAATGAATTAGCTCAATACGGTCATAATCCAAGTTATATTTATCGAGGAACTAAAGCAGATATTTTTGAAGGTGGTCACCGCGTACCTCTCATCATTAAGTGGCCACAAGTTATCAGACATGGTATACAGTCTCAAGAACCTGTTTGTTTAACGGACTTCTTTGCGACTATTGCAGATATCTTTCGTGATTCCTTAGAAGATCATGTGGCTGAAGATAGTGTCAGTAATTTGCCTATTTGGAGTGAGGAAGAAGAGCTACTACCTGTAAGAGAGGCATTAGTACATCATTCTATTAATGGTTCCTTTTCCATCCGAAAAGGAAAGTGGAAGTTAGAAATGTGTCCTGATTCTGGTGGGTGGAGTGTGCCAAGACCTGGAACAACACCAGAAGCTTATCCACCTGTTCAGTTATATAATTTAGAAGAAGATATAAGAGAGCAATTCAATATTTATGACCAACACCCAGATGTTGTTGAAGAATTGAAAATTCTTTTGAAGAAATACATCGTGGAAGGTCGTAGCACGAAAGGTACTGTTCTACACAATACAGGTACCCAGCGTTGGGAGCAAATGATTTGGGTAGATAGTGTGGATTAATAATGAGTGAAAGGCATGATTCCTAAAAGAACCATGCCTTTACTATTATTGTAGTGCGCTTATTTCAGTTATATCATCTGGGTCGATTTCTTGTTCAAGTTGTAATTCTAAAGCTTGAATAGTAGTTATTCCTTCATCAAAGTTTTCTGCACGAACAGTTACGGACTGACCTTCAGCTAGCTCATCCAATGAAGTGAATACAAAATTAGTTGTTTCAGCTAATTGAACAGTATATAGAGTACTCTCAAAGTCTTCTATAAGCACAGTACCATTGTTGCGGTCAACTTCTATGATGGCACCGCCTACAAATTTACCATGAACATCTGGGTCATAATATTCGCAATCAGCACTTACCTCTGTGTCATTGTTTTCTTCAAATGTTTCTTGATTAACTTGATCTGTATCTATATCATCTGTAGCCTCTGTATTTATACAACCAGCCAAAACAATTGCAAGTAATAATACGAATATTAATGTAGTCCATAATTTTTTCATAGTTATACCTCCATATATTGAGTCATTTATTAGTTGATATCAATCTATGTACATTAGACGTCTGAGGAAATTGATAAGTTCCATTAAAATGATTACTAATAAATTGAAATTATCTTACAGGTTGACAATACTTTGATATCCAAGTATAATGTGGTTATGAAAACAGACAATAGCATTTATTTAATAGGAAGAATTAGAGAACGGGCTAATAATTTTATAACCAGTGAATTAGAGCAATTAGGCTTGACTGGTATAGTTCCTTCACACGGAGATATCTTAGCTACGTTATATCAGTATGGAGAATTAACGATGACAGAGATTGCTGACAAAATTCATCGAGATCGGTCAACTGTTACGACACTCATTAATAAGTTGACAAAACTAGGGTTTGTGGCTACAAAGAAAAACCCAAAAGACAGCCGATCAAATCTAGTTTATCTAACACAAAAAGGGAGGGATATTGAACCTCAATTTAGAGAAATTGGAGAGAAAATCTTTGAAAAAGAGTACGTTGGAATAAGTGAGGAGGAAAGGGAGCTATTCTTAAATATACTTAATAAGATTTTTAAAAACCTTTAACTAATATTTTACAACAAAATACTTGGATGTCAAAGTATATAAGTAGAAACGAATATCAATATTACAAAGATAGTTTTAGTGAACTATTTATAAATAATTATTAGTTGATAAATATTATTATTTATATTATAATGACTTATAAGAACAAAAAAGTAAATGAATAGACTAATGAATAGACTTTTATTTATAAAAAAAGCAGTTGAAAGGAGTTATTATGAAGAAAATAAGCGTATTTTTGGTCCTGATTTTAGTATTGAGTATTTTCTTAGTTGGTTGTCAACGAGAAGAAAAAAGTGTTTTAGATAAAGAAGTTATCAAGGTTGGTATGGAGCTCAAGTACCCACCTTTTGAATACAAGGATGAAAAAGGTGAGCCAGTAGGAGCCAGTGTGGATTTGGCTAAAGCTCTTGGTGAGTATTTGGGAAAAGAAGTTGAAATTGTGGACACGCCCTATCCAAGTTTAATTCCAGCACTTGATACAGGAGAAATTGACATTATCATTTCATCCATGACTATAACAGAAGAACGTGAGAAGAAAGTAGATTTCTCTGACCCTTATACAACAAGCCAACTTATGATGCTTGTGAATATTGATTCGCCAATCGAATCATATGAAGACCTTAATAATGAAGAGGTAATCATAGCTTCTAAAACAGGAACCATAGGAGCATTATGGGCACAGTCTAATGCCAGTAAAGCTCAGATTAAAAACGTAGAAGAAGAAGCAACAGCAGTATTAGAGGTGGCACAAGGAACAGCTGATGTTTTTATTTATGATCCTTTATCAATTATTCGTCATCATGAAAACTACCCTGATCAGACAAAGGCAATTTTAGAGCCATTACCTAATACCAAGGGTTGGGGCGTAGCCATGAGAAAAGGTGAAGAAGGTTTGAAAGCTGAGATTGACGCCTTCTTAAAAGAAGCAAAAACCGATGGTACTTATGATCAAATCAGAGAAGATCATTTAATAGAGAAGCAGAAAGAGTTTGAGCAGTACGGTATTGACTTTTTCTTTTAAGTATAACGAAGGAGATCTATAAGATGTTTTTCATCTTACAGATCCCTTTTCTATGATATGCCACAATAATCAAGGCTGAAGTAGTTCAACTTAAATGTGACAAAAAATTACGATTACTTCATTCTAGGAGGTGACGAAATGAATGCTCGTAAATTGCTGGGAATCTTTTTAACCATTCTTTTTTTAGTAGGATTTATTCTTTTTGTAGATTATATGATTCCACATAATTATGACTGGTCAAGTATGAATGCCTATGGTTCTGTAATTATTGAAGGTTTCATATTAACAGTTTTTTTAAGTATAGCAGCATTGTTTTTCAGTCTTATTTTCGGTCTCATACTTTACTTTATGAAGCAATCTTCCTTTTATACTTTTCGCTATATAGCTAGGGTATTTACTGAAGTGATGTTCGGTTCCCCTTTACTAGTATTAGTTGTTATCCTGTACTATTTTGTAGCAAGTGCTTTTGGAATTGATAATAAGATTATAGCGGCTATTATTATATTGACCTGCTATAACTCATCCTATATCTCTGAGATTTATCGTGGTGGTATAGAAAGTATACCAAAAGGGCAATGGCAGGCTGCAAAAGTGTTTGGGTTTACAAAATATCAGACTTACCGTTATATTATCTTACCCCAAGTATTTCGTAATATATTGCCACCTTTGACAGGGCAATTAGCTTTACTTATAAAGAGTACAGCCTTACTATCTTATATGGCAGTAGATGAATTCTTTAATACCATGATGGGTGTTAATGCTAATACATTTGCTTATATAGAAGGTTATATTGTACTAGCTATGGGTTATTTAATTATAACAGTACCACTATCAGCATTAATAAAATATCTTGAAAAAAGATTGAAGGTGGTTGAATGAAACTCTCATTAACAAATGTAACGAAAAAATTTGATAATAAAGCGGTAGTGGATCAGGTGAGTCTCAACTTAGAAAACGTGCATGTTTTGGGAATCATCGGACCAAGTGGTGGAGGGAAGTCCACCCTTCTTAGAATGATTGCTGGAATTGAGCCTATAACATCTGGTGATATCCTAGTAAACGATATAAATGTGAAGAAGGAAGTCGAGAAGTTGCATAAGAAGACTGGATTTGTGTTTCAGACCCATAATCTATTTTTACATCTATCCGTGTTAGACAACATTACGATAGTACTGGAAAAAGTTCATGGAGTGAGTAATCAAGAAGCACGTGAAAGGGCCATGGGTTTATTAAACAAATTTGGCTTAGCAGAACATCTACGAAAAAAGCCTCATCAGTTAAGTGGAGGACAGTCTCAGAGAGTATCTATCGTTCGCTCACTAGCTATTAACCCGGATATGCTTCTTTTTGATGAGCCTACGAGTGCATTGGATCCTATTCTAACATACGAAGTATTGGAGACTATTCTAAAGTTGAAAGAGGAAAAGAAAGATTTTATGATTGTAACCCATGAAATAGGATTTGCTAAAGAAGTAGCAGATTATATTTTATTTCTACAAGATGGTAAGATAGTTGAGCATGGAGACGTATCCATCATCAATAATCCAAAGACTAAAGAGCTAAAAGGTTTTTTATCTAAAGTATTCAGTTGGCAATAAGAATTGATAACTCCCATTACGTGGGAGTTTTTAGTATGTTTTTTAGTTTTCTTCATGGTATAATAAGTTAAGCAAGGAGGCATGAAGATGAGTAAAATAAGTAAAACGAATAGATTAATTTATGGTGCGATGGGTTTAGGTGGAGGTTGGAATCGTAATCCTATTGAAGAGAAGCACATTAAAGATGCAGAGGAAGCCATTGAAGCCGCTCTTCTAATTGGGATTTACCGTTTTGATCATGCTAATATCTATCAACTAGGTAAATCAGAAGAAGTTTTTGGTCACTATTTAAAACGACATCAAAATAAAAGAGAAGAACTTTATATACAATCAAAGGTAGGTATACAACTAGCTACGGAGCAAAGAAAAGGTCAATATAATTTTTCTTATGAACATATCATGGATGAGGTTACCGGAAGTCTCAATCGTCTACAGACAACCTATCTTGATTGTTTGATTCTACATCGACCAGATCCTTTAATGGACGGTAAAGAACTAAAAAAAGCTATTGATAACCTGTTCAGTAGTGAAATGGTCCGTCAAATAGGTGTATCCAATATGAGTTATCATCAGATGAAACTCATTGAGATGTATATTGAGCGACCTTTAGTGGCTAATCAATTGGAAATGAGTCTTTCTAAATTAGATTGGATAGATGCAACAGTAACCTTTAATCATAGCGATTATCCAATGACAGATTTCCCGATTGGTACAATTGAATATGCAATGGGTAATAATATTGAAATACAAGCTTGGGGAGCTCTAGCTCAAGGTATTTATACAGGACGAATATTAGAAGAAGGAACACCTGAACCTGTATTTAAAACCAAAGAATTAGTTAATCAAATTGCATCAGATAAAGGAATAACCCCTGAAGCTATTGTTTTAGCTTGGCTTATGAGGCATCCTGGAAATATCAGTCCTATTATAGGTAGTAAGAATCCAGATAGAATTAGGGCTTGTAAAGATGCTATCAATGTACAGTTAAGCCGAGATGAATGGTATGAGTTATTCATTACTTCAAGAGGAAAAAACTTACCTTAAAAAGGAGATGGTATTCATGGTATTTACATGTCCGACAATTCATACTCACAATTTAGAAAAAACTTTAAAGTTTTATGAGGGGTTTATAGGACTAAGTTTAGTCAAGCGATTCTCACCTCGACAGGGTGTGACTATACTGTTTTTGAAAGATAAAGAGGGCGGTATTATTGAAATCGTTGAAGATGTACAAAGACCTGTTCATCAAGAGTCCAACGTATCATTACTATTTAGCATAGATGACTTGGAAAAGACATTGGAAGTATTAGAGCAACAGAACATTTCTATTGAAATGGGACCTATAGAATTACCTTCAGGGGAAAAATTTGTCTTTATAAAAGACACCAATGGTATTGAAATTGAATTAATGGAAGGTATAAATCTGTAGTTGTTGAGGAGGAGAGCTTGTTAAAAGTAACTTCTCCTTTTTCAGTGAAAAAATAATTTTTTTTCTATATTGTTTTTACCATTGACGGGATGAATGGTTTGGGTTAGACTGTTAAGAATAAACAAATGTGATTATTTGAGGGGGGACTGAAAATGGATACCAAAACATTGAAGTACCAAGATGAAAATCTTCATTATTACATCTATAACATAGTAGCTTTTACTATTATGATGAACCTATTTAAGCCCTTTATGGTAACCTATCTGAAAGCCTTAGGTGGTGGAGAATTTCATATATCCTTACTAAACTCTTTACCGGGATTAGTAGCAATCTTCACTATTATACCAGGGAGTTTAATTCTGAATGGTTCCAGTAATAAGCAGAGAGCAACAGCTATTTTTACATTAGTAAGTCGAATAGCTCTTTTGTTTTTTGCTGTAGTTCCTTTTGTACCTACATACATACGACCTCTACTCTTTGCAGCACTCGTTGGTATTCGTCATTTCCCAGAATCACTATCTGTAGCAGGTAATCAGAGTTTTATAGCTGATGCTTTTACACCACAAAAAAGAACACATGCCATAACAATAAGCCGAAGTTACGCCATGTTTATTCAGATTATTGTTGTTTTTCTAACAGGAGTAATTCTTACATATTTACCAAAGAACCAAGAACAGGAATTATGGACTTATCAAGCATTTTTTGTGCTTGCATTTTTGGTTGGAGTATATGAAGTTTATAATTTTATGAAGTTGAAAACCATGGAACGCCAAGAAGAAAAGAAAGCTATATCTATAAAAGCATATAAAAAGATTTTTAAAATAAAAGAAAATAAGGCCTATTGGATTTTTGTTCTTTGCTCATTGATCTTTCATTTTGGGTGGCAAATGGGATGGCCATTATTCAGTATAAAACAAGTTCAAGAACTAGGTGCTGACGAGCTTTGGCTGGCATTTTTCTTTAGTGCAAGTTCTATAGTAAGTCTTTTTACCTATCGCCTATGGAATAAATGGATTGCACGTTATGGGAATAACCGAGTAGCATTTATGGCCACTCTTGGCATGTCCTTAAATGCTTTATGTGTGGCAATATCACCTAACTTACCTGTTATGCTTGTTCTATCCACAGTTTCGGGTATCTTCACAAGTGGGACGGTAACAGTATTACTTAATCTACTTTTAGAAGTGACACCTAATGAAGACAGGATTCTTTATGTAGGATTATATAATACTTTTATTAACATCAGCTTGTTTATCTCACCATTTGTAGGATATTTTATTTTAAATCAAAGTAACGTATTTATCGCATTGTTGGTTGTAGTAGGATTGAGAGCTATAGGTGGATTAACTTTCTTCATCCGATATCGCTACACAGAAAAGTTAGTAAACCAAGGTACAGCTTAATAATCTAGTACACTCTATGATTAAGTAATTGCCCATCGTTTACTAGTATATTAGGTTAGAATTAATGGAGGATACGTTGTGAAAAAAATGGAGCGACTAATAGGTATTATCTATGCCTTAAAAGAACATGATAAGCTTACAGCTAGAGATTTAGCAGATTTATTTGAGGTAAGCCATCGAACTATTTATCGAGATATCGATGCACTAAGTCAACTGAATGTACCTATAATTGCTTTAGAAGGTAATGGTGGAGGCTATCAGATTAATGACAATTATTTTTTGCCAAGTGTTACATTCAATAATAATGAATTATTGTATCTACTTATCTGCTTAAAAATGGGAGAAATCATAAAAGTACCGAATATGAAACAGGACTATGAATCCCTTAAGTATAAGTTACTTAATATTTTAGATGATGACAAGGAAGAATATTTAAAGCTCTTAGACCGAATTATTTTTCATATTAATCGACTGACACCAAATAGCTATGAAAATACGATCATGTATACCATTATTCAAAGTTTCCTGGGAAATAATGATATAAATGTGTCATATTATATACCTAAAAGAGAAGAAGTGATCAGCAGAAGAATTACACCTTATACTTTAGAATTTGATGGTGGAGGTTGGTACTTACAAGCTTATTGCCATTTGCGTCAAGCAAAAAGATGTTTCCGATTAGACCGTATACATCATATTGAAAAGACTGATATCTTGCATGATGAGTGTTTATATAAAGAATTCATTGAGCATCGTTATGATGAAAGGCAAATCTGTGGTATTGAGCTTGAAATTGATAAAGGTTTATTTCAAACAATGCAAAGTGATGAGATGTTTATGGATACAGAGATTTTAAGCAATGATTCAAGAATGTGCATAAAGTTTAATACACCATATAAAGAAGATATACTTGAGCTGGCCTTTTTTGAAAGTGGTCGTGTAAAAATTCTACAACCTAAAAGTCTTAAAGAAGAATTGAAGGATATGTGTATGAGAGCATATGAAAATTATTCTAAAACTTGATGTTAATTTTTTTTATTAGCTAGGTCTATAATGGACCTAGCTTAGTGCTTTATTTTAATATAGATGGAGGAATGGTAAGTGTGAAAAGAATGGTTTTCTTCATTGTTGGACTTGTTGCTTTGATCTTAGGTATATTGGGTGTCTTTTTACCTCTCTTACCTACAACACCATTTTTATTGCTTGCTGCCTATTGTTTGGCAAGAAGCTCAAAAAAAATGCATCATTGGCTCATTCATCATAAAATATTGGGTGAATATATTGTGAATTACACCCAATATAGAGCTATAAAGAAAAAGACAAAGATAGTAGCTATAACAGTTCTATGGCTATCATTAGGGATTTCGATAGGTACGGTAGAGCCTCTTATACTTAAAGTTCTATTGATCATAATTGGTAGTGTAGTTACCTTTCATCTATTAACATTGAAGACAATAGATAGTGCTTGATATAAAAAACGATGTACTGGTTTGAATAATGGGCCTTTTTAAAAAGTAACTGATTAATGTAGAAGGGATTAAGACAGTTACGAGTTCAACTTAAGTAGTTATTGTACTCTATGCAACAAATAATAGCTAATTATTTATATAAATTAGCTAAAATCCATACTGTGTTTAGTTAAGAATATTGACTATTATAGGGCAGAAGTTTATAATAGAGAATAGGAGGTGGATCTCTATGCTAACTACAGCTACGGAGGTTAAAAATAATTTTGGTAAATACCTGAATGCTGTGATGAATGATGAAGATGTTGTCATTACGAAGAATGGTAAAAAGGTTGCCAGGCTGACACCTTATGTTACGGATGTTGAACGTTATTTTACTGTAAGAGAGAGTGCTTTAGATTATCGGTATGGCGGAAAAAAAGTATCTTATGAAGAGTTTATGATTATTAATGAAAAAAGTTCGACTCGAATGGAATTTATTAACGGAGAGATTTATTTGCTTGACTCACCTAATGTATCCCATCAAGATATTCTTGGGAGACTGTATGTCATATTTTTAGAAAGATTTAAGGGGAAGAAATGTAGACCGTTCATTGCACCTTTTGATGTGCATTTTAGAAAGAAAGACATAAAGGATCCCGATGTTATGCAGCCAGATTTACTTGTGGCTTGTGATTTGGAAGGCAATGTTAATGAAAAAGACCGCTATATAGGTACTCCTACACTTGTCTTAGAAATTTTATCACAAAGTACAAGAAGTAAAGACATGGTAGATAAGTTAAGTACCTACATGACATCAGGGGTTAAAGAATATTGGATTGTGGATCCTAAGCAAGAAAAGATTATTGTTTATATATTCAATAACTTTGAGATAGAAAACTTAGAGATCTACAACAAAGAACAAATAGCTAAATCTTTTGAATTTGAGGGCTTATGTGTTAACGTTAAAGAAATTTTTAGCAGTATATTCTAAGGTTTTATTTAGTAAGATATAGCAGTAACCCTAACTAAATATTAACAGATTCTATAGAAGAACTCTGACAAGTATATGTCAGAGTTCTTTTAGTATAATGGAAATATGTGTATTAAGTTTGACAAGGGGGAAGAGCAATGAACGAAAAGCAATTAAAAGAAAAGTTACAACAGATGAAAGAGAACGAATGGGCTTTATTAAGCGGGGATGACCCTTATGAGTTGACAATTGAGATGATGCTGCATATCGGTTCTACAGATCCTGAATTAAGAGATCATCTTATATTAGAGTGTTTATGGACGATTATCGATAGTGGTGATTTAAGTCATTTACAATTAAAAGAACTGCTTAATCTATGTTTGAGTGAAAAGCACCTTTTCTACGATTTAGGCAACGCTGAAGGTGATGGCGTCTTTAATCGAGCCTTTACGGTGCTAATTATTGCAGGTATCATAGAATTTCACAATGAAAACGATGAAAAATTACTTAGTGAGCCTCAAGTTAAAGAAGTCTTTAAGCAGCTAGTTAAATACGTAGAAAATGAAAAGGATAAACGAGAATATGTTGAGGTAAAGGGCTGGGCAGATGCTATTGGTCATTGGGCGTTAACATTTGCTGAATTGGTAGAATGCTCTGCAGTAAATGTAGAAATGCAAAGACAAACATTATCATTGGTACAAAATTTAGTCTGTAACAATGATATCGCATATTGTCAAGATGAAGACGAACGCTTCACCACAATCGTTATGAATATTATTAATAGAAATACGATTGAAGAAAATGAATTGCAGGACTGGATCAATAGTTTTGAAACCATGAAGCTACCAGAGAATTTTCTAGAGCGCTATAATATACGTACCAATAGAAAGAATTTCTTAAGAAGTCTTTATTTTAGATTGGTCTATGCTAAGGAATCAGAGGTCTTGATAAAAAGATTAGAAGAAATTATATTGACCATAAATCCCTATAATAGATAACTGAGTTGAATAAATTAACCCCCATCAAATGATGGGGGTTTTCATATGTCAATCAAAATCACGTTTCATGGATTGTTCTTGACAATTTGAACATTTCTCAGGACATTGCTTGATAGGCGTTTCATTTAATATTTCAAAAGCTTTGCAAACATCGGATACATCGATAAAGAATCGATTATCTTCCCCAATATAGAATGCATCAACGATTACTTTACACCATAATGCCCCATATAAAGTAGCAATGATCCCTGGAATGCCAGATATAATTTGAAATACTTGAATAACAGATTTTTCTTTAAAGTTAATATTGAAAGACTCAAGTACATCTCTTACGCCAAGTAAATCACTAATATCTTCTGCCTCAGGACTACCAACTACAAGTCGGACAATGTTGTGATTATTATGATATCTATCTTTTAGAAGTTTTGTTTGTAAATAACCTGTAATACTGATACCCTGACCAGCGATGCTATTAATGATACAACTAAGAGTACTATCATCGGCAATAAAGCTGAATTGTGTTCTAAGTTTGTAAGTAAATCCGCTAACATCCACAATAAATTCCTCTCTTTCTTCAAGAAGTAGCTTTCTTGGTTAAATAATTTAATCTTTCTATAACATTATATTCAAGCAATCTTATTGTGGTGATTAACATCTACAACATTTGATTTAAAGTGCTTCAATAAAATGTACTTTTTCAATTATTTTCAAATATAAAACTGAGAATAATGTAGTATTTTCGAACAATATCTATATAAAAGAAATATGATGTATTAAGGATAAGTTCAATAACCCAATAGGCTTATCTTATTGAATAAACAAGTAGGCTCTTATGTTCAATGAATGCAACAAGTAATCAATAAAAACTTGGTTATATCACAAGAAAGGGATGCTATTAATTTAATAGTTACAAAATAATATTGAGACAATAAAACCACCCCATTATATGGGGTGGCTCAGCCTATGGATTATGTTTAAAATGCCCAGTTACCATCTTTAAAGATCTGAACTTCTTCACCAGAAGTTGTTATACCGATAATATCAAGATCTGGACTACCAACCATAAAGTCTACATGTGTTAGACTATGATTGATACCATTAGTATCTTTCTCTTCTTCGCTCATATCGGGACCACCCTTAACACTCAGTAAGTAAGCAGATCCTACAGCAAAGTGGCAAGAAGCATTTTCATCATATAAAGTATTGTAGAAAATTAGACCTGTATTACTAATTGGTGAGTCATGTGGTACCAATGCAACTTCGCCTAAGTAAGAAGCACCTTCATCTGTATTGATCATATCCTTTAAAACATCATAACCTTTTTCAGCATGAAAGTCTACAACTTTACCATCTTTAAAAGTGAAGCTGAATCCTTCAATAAGGTTCCCGTTATAGCTTAATGGCATCGTACTACGAAGTGTGCCATTAACACCATATTTATGTGGAGTAGTAAAGACTTCCTCAGTAGGTATATTAGGTAAGAACTGATGACCATCTTCAGACTTTTGACCACCACCAATCCATAGGTGACCTTCTGGTAACTTAACTTCCAAGTCTGTACCTGGTGCTTTATAGATAAGTTTATCAAAGGCTTTTTCATTAAGAAAATCGATACGTCTTTCTAAGTTACCCATATGATTATTCCAAGCTTCAATAGGGTTTTCCTCTGATGTACGAGTAGCAGAAAAGATATTATCCCAAAGTTTTTCGATAGCTTCATCAACTGAAAGATCAGGAAAAACTTTTTTAGCCCATGCTTCATTAGGATATGTGACAACTGTCCAGCAGGTTATGCCTTTCATGATATATTCCATATATTCTTTACTTGACTTACGTAATGCTAAATTATGAAGCTTAAAACGTTCTGGGTCTACATCAGCGAGTAAGCCAGGATCTTCAGATGCCACATTAATAATGGCTGCACCTTCCTTAACATAGTCCAATATACTATTGATTAACCACTCAGGTATGTGTTCTAATACTTCTGTTGGGGAATGTAAAAGCAACTGATGTTGTATTTCCTCATCACGGTAACGAACAACGACCTCTTTAGCTCCTGCTTCATAACATTTTTTTGCAATAATTCTTGTTAAGTCATAAGTTGTAACAGCTGCATTAATGACCACAGTTTGATCCTTTTTTACGTTAGCCCCGATTTTAACGGCTAAATCTGCGTACTTTTCTAAGTTTTTTTTTAACATATTCTTCTCCTCGCTTATTTAAAATTTAAATCATATATATGAAACTTAAATAACAAACTGATTTTATAATGAAAGATAATATACTTACCTTCATTCTGAAATCCATTACCCTAAGATGTTTATCCTTTTAGTGACTCAGTAAAACATCATGATATCCATTATTATACAATATCATGGGAAGAATATCTAGCAAAACGTATTAAAAGCAAAGTATTAATGATATAATTTGAATTAAGTTAAAAAAATATATAAAGTGGTTGATAGAATGGAAAGTGTTTCTTGTTTGCTTAGTACATATAAAGAAAAAATGAATATAATATACCTGATTACGTAAACTATTATAAACTGAAAATAAGCTTAAAATACCTCCTCAAGACATGACATATATACCAAAGAAAGTAGTTCTTTTTGAAAACTACTTGAAAAAATATTCAAAAAGAGATATAATACATGAAAAGTATATCAAAAAACAGTGATGATAAAAGCTACGATTTATGAATTTCTTCAGAGAGCCGGTGGTTGGTGTGAATCGGTGAAAGGATAAATTTTTCCACTTTTGGAGCTGTCAACGATGAGTTGAAAGGTTAATACCCTTTATCGTATTACAAAGTGGTCGATTACAGTGTGATTCGACAATTTGGGTGGCAACGCGGAGTTCTTTCGTCCCTTTTATGTAGGGGGGGAGGAATTTTTTTTATGTAAGAAAGTAATGGGTTATTACGATAGTGACTTTTCTTGTTATTTTAAAAGGAGTGAAAAATATGCTAGATATAAGATTTGTAAGAGAGAATCCTGATATTGTTAAACAAAATATCAAAAACAAGTTTCAGGATGATAAGTTAGAATTAGTAGATCAAGTAATCGAACTCGATAAGAAGAGGAGAGAGACTCAGCAAGAAGCGGACAATTTAAGAGCCAACAGAAAGACCCTTTCTAAGCAGATTGGTTCATTAATGGCACAAAAGAAAAAAGAAGAAGCAGAAGACGTAAAAAAATTAGTAGCTGAGAACGCAGGACGTTTAACAGAGTTAGAAAAACTTGAAAATGAAATAGCAGAGCAAGTTAATGAAATTATGATGGTAATTCCTAACATCATTGATCAAAGTGTACCGATTGGTAAAGATGATAGTGAAAATGTTGAAGTGCAGCGTTATGGAGAGCCTGTTGTCCCAGAGTTTGAGGTACCATACCATACAGACATTATGAAAAGATTTAATGGTGTAGATTTGGAAAGTGCAGCAAAAGTTTCAGGAAATGGTTTTTACTATTTAATGGGAGAGATTGCTAGATTGCATTCAGCCGTAATCTCTTATGCAAGAGATTTTATGATTGATCGTGGTTTTACTTATTGTATTCCACCTTATATGATTCGTAGTGATGTGGTAAAAGGTGTTATGAGTTTTGCAGAAATGGAAGCTATGATGTACAAAATAGAAGGAGAAGACCTCTATTTGATTGGTACTAGTGAACACTCTATGATTGGTAAATATATTGATACGATTGTGCAAGAAGATTCATTACCTCATGCTTTAACAAGCTATTCTCCATGTTTTAGAAAAGAAAAAGGAGCTCACGGTTTAGAAGAAAGAGGGGTTTATCGAATTCACCAATTTGAAAAGCAAGAGATGGTTGTTGTATGTATGCCAGAAGAGAGTATGACGTGGTATGATAAGTTATGGCAACACACTGTAGATTTATTTGAATCAATGGATATTCCAGTGCGGACTTTAGAATGTTGCTCTGGAGATCTTGCAGATTTAAAAGTAAAATCTGTTGATATCGAAGCTTGGTCGCCAAGACAGAAAAAATATTTTGAAGTAGGAAGCTGTTCAAACTTAGGTGATGCACAAGCACGTCGTTTAAAGATTCGTTATGTAGGAGAAAGTGGTAAAGGATTTGCACATACGTTAAACAATACAGTAGTTGCACCTCCTAGAATGCTTATTGCTTTCCTAGAAAATAATTTAAATGCAGATGGTTCCGTAAATATACCTGTTGCTTTACAACCATATATGGGGAACAAAAGCGTTATTGAACCAGTAAAATAGTTAACAACAAAACGAAGCACAAAATAATAGGTTGGACTTCTAGAAAAAAGGGACTTATCTCAACCTATTTTAATTTCAGAATAAGCAAGGGGCTATCATATAATTCGTTATTTCATAATTATACGATAGCCCTTAATAAATATTTTTTAACTTTAGCAGCAATTAATCTTCAATAGCAGCTTTTCTAGAATTTATGGTTTTGATAGTTTCAGGATCAAACTTTGGTCGACGGTCATAGGTATAAAGACCATTCACTTCTTGTTCTACATCACAAAGCTGTGTATAGCAGAAAGCAAACATATGAGGATTATCAAGTAAGGCATCTGTTAATCCTTTATAGCGATCGATGAACTCCTCCTCTGTTTTTGGTGCATTACCATATCCCCACTCGGTACCATCTTCAATCAAATAAGTGTACTTATCCTTTGAATCGACATGCCACTTGATGCCTCCATACTCACTTACGAAGTAAGGGATTTTGCAGTCGTATGGTAAATAAGGATCGCGGTTGAAGTCGTTTGGAACCTCACCTTTTTTGAGAACATCATAAGTAGCTTTAAAAATAGTAGGATCTTGCTCATAGTTGTGCACATCATAGATATCAGTAGCTACATGGACATAACCGCTGGTATCAATAACTGGACGAGTTGTATCCATCATTTTTGTAATGCTATATATGCTCTCTACAACACTATTTGTCTGTTCTTTACTTGTCTCATTAAGAGGGCACCAACCGATAATGGATGGATGATTGAAATCTCTCTCGACAACTTCTAACCATTCAGGTAGTGCAATATTCAGTGCATCTTCACTTAATTCTAATCCCCAGTTAGGATATTCTCCCCAGACTAAATAACCCATCTGGTCAGCATGATAGAGGAAACGTTTCTCAAAGACTTTCTCATGAAGTCTTGCACCATTAAAGCCCATATCTAAGGAATATTGAATGTCAGCTTTTAAAGCTTCGTCAGTTGGAGCAGTATAAATACCATCAGGATAAAAACCTTGATCAAGTATGAGCCTTTGAAAGATAGATTGATTATTAATCAGAAACTTTTGGCCTGCTAATTTAAGGCTGCGTAGACCAAAGTAGCTGTTAACCACGTCAATATTCTTGTCATTCTCTACCAAGATAAGCTCTAAATCATAAAGACGACCTTTACCTACTTCCCATAGATGAATTTCTGATAATTTTAACTGAGTATTAAAAGTCTGAGCATCAAGTGACACAATAGCTGAATCCATTGGTTTACCTTTATATGATGCCTGGCATTTAAGACGTTTGTTAGAGACATCTCCAATAACTGTACCGGTAAGAGTGATGACTCCTTCTTCTATATTAGTATAGTATTTGGTACTACTAATAAAAGTGTGAGGTACTGATTCTAACCAAACAGTTTGCCAGATCCCTGTCGTTCGTGTATACATACAACCGTGAGAATAGTACTTCTGAGATTGTTTTCCACCTGGCTGGTTGTACTGACGTAAATCATCTTTAGCATAAACAACAATTGTATTATCACCAGTCGTTAATGCATCTGATATATCAAAATGGAATGAACTATATCCTCCACGATGGGTACCAATATAGTGATCATTTACCCATACCTTTGTTTCGTAATCTACAGCGCCAAAATGCAAAAGTACTCTATTCTTTGTCCACTGTCCTGAAAGATGTACCACCTTTTTATACCATACAGCAGGGATAAAATCTTTATAACCAATACTTGATAGATCACTTTCTGGACAAAAAGGTACTGTAATTTTGTCTTTTAAATCTTTTTTATAGAGTTTCTTCTCTTCACCTGATTGGTTAAAATCCATTTCAAATTGCCATTCACCATTTAAATTCATCCAGTTTTGTCTCATGAATTGAGGATTAGGATGCTCATGACGTGGAATGTTTGTAATCATAAATAAAACCTCCTAATTAACATTTTAACTTATAAGTTTATTATACAACTTAAAAGTTCATTATACAAGAGGAAACTTATTTATTTTTTATTAAGATGTATTCTTGGGCGTTGACAATTGAACTTTAATATGTGTATAATGAAATTAGGTCAACTGTCCGAATTGATCTTTAGGAGGTGGAGCATGGAAGGTACAATAAGACTAAATCAAGCTGATAGGATTCTAGATGCAGCCTATAATTGCATTTCCAATAAAGGATATGCAAATATATCCATGCGTCAGATAGCTAAAGAGGCCGGGGTAGCTTTAAGTCAATTACATTACTATTTTGGGAGTAAGAAGGATTTATTCAGTGCTATTACCCGTAAAATGACTAATAAATATCTGGTGGAGTTTGAAACACATCTAAAAAAGGGGAATACACCAAAAGAATCATTGAATGCCCTTATAGAACATTTTAAAAGCATGATTATTGAAAGTCCTCATCTATTAAGGTTGCTTTATGACCTAACTGGGTTAGCTCTTTGGTCAGATACCTTTAGTCAACTTTTATCAGAGTTGTTCAATCAATTAAGTACAATGATTGAGGAACAAGTTTTGGATAGTCAGGAAGAAGATGCGGAGTATGATGCTAAGACTGTAGCACGGCTTATATTAAGTTCGATGATAGGTATGAGCATTCAAGTTATTCTTACAGACGATAAAGAATCAGATATGATTAAGATGTTAGAAGCAACAGAATTAATACTTCAATAGCGGGAGTATTTTTTTAACCCAAATCGGACAGACGTCCGAATTAGCCTAAAGAGGTGATCGATTTGATGATTTTAATTAATATCATGATTTTTTTCTTTACTTATTCTTTCTTAGGATGGTTATTAGAAAGTGCCTATAAAACATGGCAAGAGAAAGAGCTAGTTAATAGTGGTTTTTTAACAGGTCCTTTATGTCCCATTTATGGTGCTGGTGGTTTATTGATCAGTTTAATACATGTATCTTCGAGTCAATATTTAGGTTATGGACCTTTAAGTATACTGATTCAACTTGTCATAGCTGTCTTAGTGACGAGTTTATTAGAGCTCATAACAGGTGATATCATGCAAAGAGTATTCAATAAAAGATGGTGGGATTATAGTCAGGAAAAATTCAATGTGAAGGGGCATATTTGTCTTAGATTCTCTTTGATATGGGGAATTCTTGCATTGGGATTTATCCAGATCATACATCCATTAACGAGTCAAGCAATCCTTGAGGCATCTAGCCTGTATAAAGAATCTTTTGTAGTTATGGCTACTCTCTGTTTTACCATTGACTTAATAAACAGTTTAAGAAAGAATAACATTAAGAAATTCATGATTATCAAGTGAGGATTAAGTATGATAATAGATACCCTATACTGGAGTTGCATAGAAGATTTATGCCAACATCCTAAAGTACGAATGATGAAAAAGTATAAGCACCATAAAGATTTAAGTTGTCTTGAACATAGCTTACGTGTTTCCTTTTTAAGTTACATGCTATGTAAATCACTAAATCTTGATTATCGTGCTGCAGCTAGAGGTGGATTATTGCATGATTTCTTCCTGTATGAATGGAAGACAGAAAAATGTGAACTTGGTTTACATGGTTTTTATCATCCTCAAATAGCATTTCAAAATGCTGAAAAATACTTTGAGATAAGTATATTGGAGAAAGATATTATTCTTAAGCACATGTTTCCATTAACCATTTTACCTCCCAAATATAAAGAATCCATGATTATCTGTATGGTAGATAAATATTGTGCAACAGTAGAATATGTAAGATGTTTAAAAAAACCATTCCAATTCCAAGAAAAAACATGTATAATTGATAAAGAATAAAATTGCACAGTGAGGTGCAATTTTTTTATGTAGGAAACAAGCAAGTAATTTTGTTACACAAAGCATAATGAAAAATTGTCAGAAGTCGTATGCCGAAAGGAAGATGAGGCAAAGTAGCGGAGCGTACTAATAATGTACGTGAGCATTCTTTGAGCGAAATCTGACGTTGTAACCTGCTACTTATGGTATTTTTTCCTAGGTAAGTGGTGTAAGTCACTTTGCCTATGTGGTTATACATTGCCTTAGAGGTTAAAAAATATAATGATATATAATGTGATTTGAGAGGAGTTTGACAATTGATTACTGTTAACGGTGTTAGCCTTAGATTTGGCGATAAAAAGCTGTTTGAGGATGTTAATGTGAAATTTACACCAGGTAATTGCTATGGTGTAATTGGAGCTAATGGAGCTGGTAAGTCAACATTTTTAAAGATATTATCTGGTGACATTGAGCCTAATGAGGGGGACATAAGTATTACTCCTGGAGAGCGTTTAGCTGTTCTAAAACAGGACCACTTCGAATTTGATGAATACATGGTTTTAGATACAGTTATTATGGGCCATAAAAGACTTTATGACATTATGAAAGAAAAAGATGCTATCTACATGAAAGAAGATTTTTCAGAAGAAGATGGTCATCGCGCATCTGAGTTAGAAGCAGAGTTCGCAGAACTAGATGGATGGGATGCAGAAGTCAACGCTGAAAAATTACTTATGGGTTTAGGCATTAAGAAAGAACTGCACTATACTCCAATGAGTGAACTTAAAGGTAGTGAGAAAGTCAAAGTATTACTTGCTCAAGCATTATTTGGTAACCCAGACATACTTTTATTAGATGAGCCTACGAACCACTTGGATTTTAGAGCAATTAATTGGCTTGAGGAATTCTTAATGGATTACGAAAATACAGTGATTGTTGTATCCCATGACCGTCATTTCTTGAATAAAGTTTGTACACATATGTTAGATATTGATTTTGGTAAAGCTAAATTATACATTGGTAACTATGATTTCTGGTATGAATCCAGTCAATTAGCTCTTCAACTTATGAAGGATCAAAACAAGAAAAAAGAAGAAAAAATCAAAGAACTACAAAACTTTATTGCGCGATTTAGTTCTAATGCTTCTAAAGCAAAACAAGCTACTTCTCGTAAAAAACTATTAGACAAAATCAGTATAGAAGATATCCATCCATCAAGTCGTCGTTACCCCTTTGTTGGTTTTACTCCTGAAAGAGAAGCAGGAAAAGATATCCTGACAGTGGAAGGCTTATCTAAGACTATAAATGGTGTAAAAGTACTGAATAATGTATCTTTCACTGTTACAAAAGGGGATAAAATAACATTTATGGCTCGAAATGAATTAGCGAGAACCTGTCTATTTAAAATTCTGATGGGTGAGATGGAGCCAGATGAAGGTACATTTAAATGGGGTGTTACCACATCAAGAGCATATTTACCAAAAGATAACGCAGAGTATTTCAAGAAAGAGCTAACTTTAGTTGACTGGTTGAGACAGTATTCACCGAAAGAAAAATCAGAGACATTTATCCGTGGTTTCCTAGGCAAAATGCTTTTCTCAGGAGAAGAACCATTAAAAAAATCAACTGTACTATCTGGAGGAGAAAAAGTACGTTGTATGTTCTCTAAAATGATGCTTTCAGAAGCTAATGTTCTATTATTAGATGAGCCGACTAACCATCTTGACTTAGAGTCTATTCAAGCAGTTAATAATGGACTAATTGCGTTTAAAGGTACGATGCTCTTCACATCTCATGATCATAAGTTCATTCAAACAATTGCAGATCGAGTTATCGAACTTACACCGGTAGGAATTTATGACCGTCGTTGTACATTTGATGAATATCTTGAAAGTGAAGATATTCAAGCGACAGTAGATAAGATGTATCAATAATGTTAATAGAAAATCGCCAGAGGATACTCATCCAATGGCGATTCTATTTATATGCATTAAAACACGCTTTTAGTTGTCCAAGATTCACAGTTCCATACATCTGTAACCACGTCACGATAGAATTCTGGTTCATGGCAAATGAGTAAGATGCTACCTTTATAGGCTTGTAACGCTCTTTTTAGTTCTTCTTTAGCATCTGCATCAAGGTGGTTAGTAGGCTCATCAAGAACCAAGAAGTTAGTCTCATTATTAATTAATTTACATAAACGGACTTTAGCTTGTTCACCACCACTGAGTACCATGACCTTACTTTCAATATGATCTGTTGTTAAACCACATTTTGCTAAGGCAGAACGAACTTCATACTGGGTATAGGAAGGGAATTCTTCCCACACTTCATCAATACATGTGTTAGTATTATCTTCTTTCATTTCTTGTTCAAAGTATCCTATATGCAAATAATCACCTAAGGTTACTGAACCGGATAGAGATTTAATTTCACCTAATATGCTACGCAAAAGTGTAGTCTTACCTAAACCATTAGCACCGGTTAAAGCAATCTTTTGTCCACGCTCCATACTAATATTAAGTGCCTTGGTCAGAGGAGAATCGTAACCAATAACCAAATCTTTTGCTTCAAAGAGATAACGGCCGGAAGCTCTGGCTGGTTTGAAACTAAAGGTTGGCTTAGGTTTTTCTCTAGATAACTCGATGCGGTCCATCTTATCCAATTTCTTTTGTCGAGACATAGCCATATTACGGGTGGATACTCTTGCTTTATTACGGGCTACAAAATCTTCTAATTGAGCAATTTCCTGTTGTTGTTTCTTATAGGCAGCTTCTACTTGCTTTTGTTTCGCTTCTCTAACTTTTAAGAAGTTGTCATAATCGCCAACATAACGGTTTAATTCATAATTTTCTACATGATAGATCAAGTTAATAACACTATTTAAGAACGGGATATCATGGGATATAAGAACAAATGCATTCTCATATTCTTGTAAATACCGCTTTAACCATTCAATATGCTGTTCATCAAGATAGTTAGTAGGCTCATCAAGTAGTAGAATATCAGGTTTCTCTAATAATAATTTTCCAAGCAATACCTTCGTTCTTTGACCACCACTTAGGTCATGAACATCATGGTCTAAACCAATATCAGATAAGCCTAGTGCTCGTCCGATTTCTTCTACTTTAGAATCAATAATGTAGAAATCATTATTTGTTAATAAATCTTGGATAGTTCCTAATTCATCAAGCATGACTTCCATCGCATCAGGATCCGCTGTCGTCATGTCTTCGCAGATTTTATTCATACGTGTCTCGAGTTCAAAAAGATAAGCAAAAGCACTTTTCAATACGTCCCGAATGGATTGACCTTGCTCTAAAGCTGTATGCTGATCCAAGTAACCAACACGTACGTTCTTAGCCCACTCAATGGTTCCTTCATCTGGCTGAAGCTTATCGGTAATAATCTTCATAAACGTGGATTTCCCTTCTCCATTGGCACCGATCAAACCAACGTGCTCACCTTTTAGAAGTCGAAAGGAGATATCCGTAAAGATGGTTCTACCCCCAAAGTCATGACTTAAATTTTTTACAGTTAATATACTCATCTAAAATGTCCTTTCTTATCAATATATTAATTGAATGTATATAGACTTTTCATTATTTAGTTCTTATATTAATCTCTTCGTCATTTATTAAAACTTTCACCTATTAGATTATAAAGGAGAACTATCATCTTTTCAATGGGTTTTATTAGCTTGTTGTGTTGAGTATACCTAACATCAGGACATGTTTATATAACATTTGGACATGGTTTTTGGTGATGAATTAGTTTATGTTTTATATATAGAAAAATTATAAGCTCATGCAGGAGGTAGACTAATGGCGATTATTATTAATGAAAATAATAAATTATTTCACTTACAAACGAAAAATACAAGTTATATTATGCAGATATATAAAAAAAGTTATTTAAGTCATGTTTATTGGGGAAAGAAAATACACTCACCTGAGGGAGATAATCTAGCTTTTCAATATGCTGGCAATGGATCAGTACCACGTCCGGATCTAGAAGATAAGACATACACATTGGCAAGCTTAGCTCAGGAATACAGTGCATACGGTACATCAGATTATCGTTATCCAGCTTTTCAAGTTCAACATAAAGATGGTAGTACCATATGTGATGTAAGGGTTGAGGGCTATAAGATACATCAGGGGAAACCTGAAATTAAAGATATGCCCAGCACCTATGTGGAAACTGGGGATAAAGTTGAGACATTAGAGATCATATTAAAGGACGAATTGAAATCTTTCAAGGTAAGTTTGTATTATGCAGTCTATGAAGATTATGATGTCATTACTCGCTGGGCAGTGTTGCATAATGAGGGTGATGATGAAGTAAAGGTGTTAAGAGCTTTAAGTACACAAGTAGATTTTTCAGATAATGACTACGAAATGCTATATTTAAATGGATCTTGGGGTCGTGAGCGCCATGTTGTACGTGAAAAAGTCAACCGTAATATTCACATGATTGATAGTAAACTGGGTGGAAGTGGACATGTGTATAACCCTTTTATTGCTGTTATGCGTCCAACTACTGATGAATTTAAAGGTGATGTATACGGCTTTAACCTAGTGTACAGCGGTAATTTTATAGCGGGTACAGAAGTTGAGCAGTTTGGTTCTATGCGCGTAACCATGGGGATTAATCCTTTTGACTTTAGCTGGTTATTAGAAGCAGGAGAAGCTTTTACTACTCCAGAAGCTGTAATGGTTTATTCTTCTGAAGGTCTAAATGGTATGTCGAAGTGTTTCCATAAGATCTATCGTGAACGTTTATGTAGAGGACAGTTTAGAGATGCAGAAAGACCAATCCTTATCAATAACTGGGAAGCTACTTATTTTGATTTTGATCATAATAAACTAGTGGATATCGCTACAGAAGCATCTAAGCTTGGCATTGAATTGTTCGTTTTAGATGATGGTTGGTTTGGTAACCGTAACGATGATCATCGAGCATTAGGTGATTGGTTTGTCAATAGAAATAAGCTGCCTGGAGGTATTCAAGGAGTTGCAGATGCTATTAATGAACTAGGTATGCAATTTGGCTTATGGGTGGAGCCTGAAATGGTGAATCCAGATAGTGAGCTGTACAGAGAACATCCAGATTGGTGTATTCATTTAGAAGGCCGTAGCCGTACAGAGGGACGTCATCAGTTAATACTAGATTTATCAAGAGAAGATGTTTGTGACTACCTCATTAACATCCTTACAGATGTTTTCTCTTCAGGGAATATAGGTTATGTGAAGTGGGATATGAACCGTTTTATGACTGAAATAGGGTCAGCCTTGTTGCCGCCAGATCGTCAGAGAGAGGTTCCGCATCGTTATATATTAGGATTATACAGAGTTATGGATACTTTAACTAAGAAGTTCCCACATATTCTTTTTGAGGGTTGTGCATCAGGAGGAGGGCGTATGGACCCAGGTATTCTCTACTACATGCCACAGTTCTGGACAAGTGATAATACAGATGCTATTGAAAGACTATATATTCAATACGGTACAAGTATGGTTTATCCTCAGAGCACAATGGGAGCACATGTCTCCGAATGTCCGAATCATCAAGTGGAGCGTACAACGCCATTGAAAACTAGAGCAGATGTGGCAATGTCTGCAAACTTTGGTTATGAATTAGATGCCACTAAGATGACAGATATAGAAAAAGCAGAAGTAAAAGAACAAGTTGAATGGTATAAAAAACAACGCAGCCTCATTCAATACGGTGATTTCTACCGTTTAGTTAGTCCATTTGAGGGGGAGGATGCCGCTTGGATGATTGTTTCACAGGATAAGAAAGAGTGCCTTGTCTATTACTATCAAAAACTCAGTCAGGCTAATTCTGCATCAAAAGACATTAAGCTAGCAGGTTTGGCAGATGATATGGTATATATGGATTATGAAACAGGCTCCAAATACTACGGTGATCAATTAATGAACTTGGGAGTACGTATCCCTAACTTAAAGGATTTTGGAAGCAAGATTATTCACTTTAAAGCTGAATAGTAAAAAGGTTTAATAAAGAAATAAGAAGTTGCCCTGCGTTAGTAATAGCTCAGGGTAATTTCTTATTTTAGTACTTTGAATTAAGTATTATACAGGTGGTATAGCATGATGCTTTCTGTTATAATAGTTGAGGATATTTAAGACGTAAAAAGACATTAAGGAGACATTATGCTAACAAATAAAATTAGAAGCATGTATGAAAGGAATACAAATTACTGTTGGATCATAGTTGCACTGTCAGTCATGACAGTATTTTTTTCTGGTCCTGGGCAAACCTACTTTATATCAGGTTTTATAGATTCTTTTATTAAGGAATTTGATATTAGTCGTACTGAAATTTCAAGTTATTACTCTACGGCAACATTTATTGCAGGAATACTCCTAATCTTTGTTGGGCGTTTTATCGATCGCTATGGACATCGCAGGATGACGATGATTATAGCCAGTCTGCTAGGTATCACCTGTATACTTTGCGGTAATGTACCTTCAGCCATTTTGCTGATTGCCGTATTCTTCTTACTTCGTTTATTAGGACAAGGATCCATGGTGTTATTGCCATCTACTTTGATACCTAACTGGTTCACAAAAAGACGTGCAATGGCACTGAGTTTAGTAACATTAGGTGGAGTTATTGGTTCTGTCGTCATTCCACCGATTAATACATGGGCACTCTATTATTTCAGTTGGCGAATTATATGGATGTTCTGGGGAGGACTTCTACTTGTATTTTTTGTTCCTATTGTGGCTCTATTTCTTTATAATGAACCTAATAGTATACATAAAGAAGAAGGCGTGGATAAGAAAGAGCAGGAAGAAATCAGTTGGACACTTGGTGAAGCATTAAGAACGAAGGCTTTTTGGTTTATGGTGTATAGTCAGTCTGTACCTGCTTTTGTTAATACAGGACTTTACTTTCACATGTATTCTATTATGGAGCAGAAGGGGTTATCATCTGCAATAGCAGCTATGACTTTAAGTGCTATTGGGTTATTTTCATTTCCTGCTACTTTTATTGCTGGTTATGTATTGGATAGAGTTAAAGTACACTACGTTTATTTCATAACTTTTGTCTTTCAAGCATTAGGTACACTTTTACTGCTATTTGTAGATAACCAAGCAATAGCAATAGTATTTGCCTTTATTTTTGGAATCATAACAGGGTTCCAAAATGTATGCAGACGTTTGGTATGGCCAGAGTATTATGGAAAGAAGCACTTGAGTTCAATCAGTGGTCTGACCATGACAGCATTGGTCATTGGATCATCATTGGGACCACTTATTATAGGTATAGGATATGATTATTTTGGAAGTTATTCTACTGTGATTCTTGTTATGGTATTGGCACCGGTATTAGCAGCCTTATTATCAATTCTCTCTCCTAAGCCAATAAAAAAAATTAAATAGTATTCGAAGTTTATGATTCTAGAACCACTTACTGGATGGTAACATCAACACTCTTTCGCTGGTAAGAAGAGATGTTTTCTATTATAATAGGTATATATATTCTTCTCTAGGAAAGTTCTTTGAACGAAAGAATGAAGTAAAGGCATATTCATTCCTCAAGACCTTTCCTAACGAAACAAGTTGCTTCGCAAATGTGAAGGAGTGACTCTTGTTTAATGTAGATAGAAGAGATTTGAGAGCTTATTGAAGAATAGGCTTAATTAATGAAAGGATTGTGTCCAATGGTAAAGAAACTAGTATTAGCAGAAAAACCTTCTGTTGGTCGTGAAATAGCCAGAGTACTAAAATGTACTAAGAAAGGTAACGGCTTCATCGAGGGTAATCAATATATTGTAACATGGGCTTTAGGTCATCTAGTGACTTTAGCGGATCCAGAGGCTTATAACAAGCAATATGCCTCTTGGCGTATGGAAGATTTACCAATGCTACCTGATCGTTTAAAGTTAATCGTTATAAAGAAGACTCGTAAACAATATGAGAGCGTTAAGAGTCAACTATTTAGAAAAGATGTGAATGAAGTTATCATCGCAACGGATGCAGGGCGAGAAGGTGAATTAGTAGCAAGATGGATTCTTGATAAATCAGGTTGTAAAAAACCAATCAAGCGTTTATGGATATCTTCGGTGACCGATAAAGCGATAAAAGATGGTTTCAATAGTTTAAAAGATGGACGTCAATATAATAATCTTTATCATTCTGCTGTGGCAAGAGCTGAAGCAGACTGGTTTGTAGGAATCAATGCTACGAGAGCATTAACATGTAAATATAATGCCCAACTATCTTGTGGACGTGTTCAAACCCCAACCTTAGCTATGGTAGCTTCAAGAGAAGAAGAGATTAAGAATTTTCAACCTAAAAGTTATTATGGATTAAAAGCATATACTAAAGGGGTAGGATTTGCATGGCAAGATCAAAAAAATAAAAGTAGTCGCTCCTTCAATAAAGAGCGTATAGATGGGTTATATAAATCTCTTAGCAATAGTAAAGATGCCAAGGTTGTTGATGTTAAGAAAGCGACTAAAAAGAGTTTTGCACCAAGACTTTATGATTTAACAGATCTACAAAGGGATGCTAACCGTTTATTCAGTTTTTCAGCAAAGGAAACCCTATCCATTATGCAACGTTTATATGAGAGCCATAAAGTCCTTACTTATCCTCGAACAGATTCTAGGTATTTAACAGATGATATGGTTGATAGTTTGAAGGACCGTGTTAGAGCATGCTGTGTTGGACCATATAGAACAGCAGCAGCGCCGCTTTTGAAGACTACAATAAGAGGGAATAAGTCTTTTGTTGATAACAAAAAAGTATCAGATCACCATGCCATTGTTCCCACAGAAGAATCTGTTATGTTAAGTAAATTATCTGATAAGGAACGTAAAATCTATGATCTAGTTGTAAAGCGTTTCATTGCTGTATTATACCCACCATGTGAGTTTGACCAGATGACTGTAACCATGGAAATGGGTAAGGAAATATTTGTAGTTAAAGGGAAGAAAATTACGAATCAAGGTTGGAAAAAAGTTTACGATATAGAGCTAGATGAAGAGAATGAAGAAGATGATGAGCAATCACTTCCTGAGTTTAAAGTAGGAGAGAAGTTGGCTATAAATCAAGTGAAGTTAACTTCAGGTGAAACAAAGCCACCATCACCACTCAATGAAGGTACTCTTTTAGCAGCGATGGAGAATCCTGCTAAATACATGAGTGGAGAAAAGAAAGATCTAGTTAAAGTGATTGGTGAAACTGGTGGTATCGGTACTGTAGCAACAAGGGCAGATATCATTGAAAAACTCTTTAATAACTTCCTATTAGAGAAAAAAGGTAAGTCCATTTATATAACGTCTAAGGGTAAACAGTTATTAGAGTTAGTCCCGGAAGAACTTAGATCACCTGCCTTAACAGCCAAGTGGGAGCAAAAGCTTATTGCTATTTCAAAGGGGCAACTTCAGAAGAAGAATTTCATCGATGAGATGAAGGGGTATACCAAAGTTGTTATCAAAGAAGTTAAGAACAGCACAGAAACTTTCAAGCATGATAATGTCACCATGAATCGATGTCCAGATTGTGGTAAATTTATGTTAGAGGTCAATGGGAAAAAAGGAAAGATGCTAGTATGTCAAGATAGAGAATGCGGCTACCGTAAGCCTATTTCTAAGCTAACAAATGCTCGCTGCCCTAATTGTCATAAGAAGTTAGAACTAAAGGGTGAAGGGGAAGGTCAAATCTTTGTGTGTGTATGTGGTTATCGAGAAAAGATGAAAAATTTCAAAGAACGTAAAAATAAGCAAAATGATTCAGGTAATAAACGAGATGTGAATAAATACCTTAAGAATCAAAAGAAAAAAGATGATGAACCATTTAATTCTGCTTTTGGTGATGCATTCTCCAATTTAAAGCTATAGGTAACTGGCATGAAAATAATAATTTCACCAAGTAAGACACAAAGCTTTGATGAATCAAAAGTTAATAAGGTTTTAACAACACCTCTTTTAAAAAAACAATCAGATGAACTAAGAAATATCTTATGTGGTTATACAAAAGAGGAATTAGGTCACATACTAAAAATTAAAAGCAAATTATTAGACCAAGTTTATGAGGCTTATCATAGTAATGATGAAAAGAAAGGTGCAGCTATAGAAGTCTACACAGGGGCAGTTTTTCAGCAACTTCAGGTAGATAGCTATAGAGGGATGGCATATGATTATCTAAAGGATCACTTGTTCATCTTATCAGCGTTATACGGTATATTAAAACCTTTTGATTGGATAGAACCTTATCGATTAGATATGGGGCATCGGATATTGAACGAGACTTTATATGAGTTTTGGAAGAATGAACTAGATAAAGTACTTAAGGACGAAGAAGTAATTATCAACTTGGCTTCTAACGAATTCAGCAGGTTGATTAAGCAACCCATGGTGACGATTAATTTTAAAGAGTTAAGAGATGGTCAATATAAATTGATAGGCACTTACGCAAAAATAGCCAGGGGCAAAATACTTCATTACATGATCAGTGAGAATATTAAGGAGCTAGAAGATATAAAGGGTTTTCAAGGTGAAGGTTATAAGTTTAATAAAGAATTATCTACTGATCAAGAATTTATATTCACGAGGTAGGGGAGTTAGATGACACCTTATACAAAAAAGATCATTGAGGTTATAAAAGATATTCCGGCAGGGATGGTTATGACCTATGGGCAAATCGCTGCGGTGGCGGGTAACCCTAGAGGGGCACGTCAAGTATCCCGTGCATTGCATTCAATGAGTAAGAAACATCATTTACCTTGGCATCGTGTAATCAATAGTCAAGGTAAGATATCTCTTAAGGGAGATGGGTTTGAGGAACAGAAAAAACTTCTTGAGTTAGAAGGGGTCCGAGTAGAGAAGGATAAAGTTGATTTAAAGAAATATCAATATGATCCCTTTGTTATTGATGATTTATTCTAAAGATATATAAAAAATCCCATGAAAACATAGAGTATCATTGCTTTAATAAGCTTCACATAGTCAAGCATGCAAGGAATTCTATTGCGTCGGCTGGAAAGACGTCCATGTCTTAGACAGCCGAACTCGTCATCCGTGGATCGCGGCTCCATAGAACACCTTACATGCTTTCTGTATGTTGAAATTGAATAAAGTTGTTTTATCAATGTATCAGCTACGGTGAAGCCCGGATGTGAGTCTTACAATAATTTCAGTTCTATTAGGTAAATAGGCGCATATATATATGTTAGACAAGCATATGAGGGAGTGGTTTTTATGGCAAAAAACTTTAGAGGAAGACGAATGAAATTAGAAAAAGGTTGGAGAGGTACTTGTCCAATCTGTAACAGGACAGGCGTAAAGCTTCTATGGACCTCTACTGATTCCGAGGGAAAAGAAATCAAAGTTTGTAAAATATGTGATAAGAAGAATTAAGTCTTAGAACACATTGCAATAAGCACATGATAGCCATGTGCTTATTTTTTTGTACTTAGTTGCGTTGTGTAGCGGGTAATTCCTTTGTGTAATAAACGATACCAATGGCGCCGGGACCTACATGGGCGCCGATAACTGGTCCAATAGAGCATATATCAACAGGTTGACCTACTATCTTTTCTAAACGTTTAGCTAAAGTTTTAGCCTCACATTCATTCTGAATATGATGGACGATGATGTCACCTAAACCAAAGGTGTTAATTTGCTCCTCTACATATGTAGTCATGGTGTCTATAGCTTTTTTCTTGGTTCGCACTTTCGATAAAACAGAAGTTACGCCATCTTCAACTGTTAAAAGAGGTGTAATTCTTAGTAAAGAACCGACTAAAGCATTAGCTCTACCAATCCGACCACCTCTTCGTAAGTATTCCAGAGTACCTGGCATAAAAATAAATTTACTTTTCATAATTATGTCTTTAGAAGCGTTTATAATATCGTTAGCGGATTGACCAAGTGAAGCTAATTCTGCAGCTTTTAATGCAACATACCCTAATTCCATAGAATTGGATAATGAATCAATCAAGTGGATTTTAGCTTCTGGATATTTCACTAATAGCTGCTCCTTTACCATATGAGTAGATTGATAAGTGCCACTCATCTTTGAAGATAGAAATATACCAATAATTTCATCACCTTCAATAATATTTTTTTCAAAAGTATCAATCACATCTTGGATAGCTGGCTGGGATGACTTTGGGAAGACATCCTTTGTAGCTAATAGATTATAAAAAGCATTATTATCCATTTCGGTCTCTTTAATCGTCTTATCATCCCAAAAAAGATTTAGCGAAATTATATCAATGTTATATTTCTCAACTAAATGCTCTGGGATATAACAAGTACTATCCGTAATAATTTTTATAGACATCAAAGCACCTCTCTCTTAAGTAATATTAAATCTAAGTAAGAACATAACTGCTGACTAATACAAAGTGACTCAAGCTACCAAGAATAATAAATACATGAAAAATTTCGTGGAAGCCAAAGGAACCTAACGTAATCCATTTTGGTTTTGTAGCATAGATCAGTGCACCAACGGTATAGAGTATACCACCTGCTAAGAGCCAGAAAAATCCTTCTGAAGGCAAGGCATCATAAAGAGGCATTAAGAAGAACACTGCAACCCAACCAAGAGCGACATAAAAACCTGTGTATAGCCATCTTGGGGCATTCAACCAAAGAAGTTTAGTGACAATCCCTAATAGAGCTAAACCCCATACAAGAGCTAATAAACCCCAACCAATTGGTCCATTTAAAGTAATTAAACAAATAGGTGTATAGGTTCCAGCAATTAAGACATAAATCATAGTATGGTCAAGTTTCCGTAAAAAACGTTCAACGTGATCAGTTCCCTTGATCCAGTGATAAACTGTAGAGGCTGTATATAAAGCAATTAAGCTCAACCCAAATATAAGAGATCCGATAAATTGCAGCAAACTATTATTAATATAGGATTGAAAGATCATTAGTATAAGACCTAAGCATGATAAGCATACTCCTAATAAATGGCTCAAAGCGTTAATTGGTTCTTTAATACGTGTCATAATATTCACCTCTAAATTATATAGTATATAAAACTACATTATGCGTATAGTATATCATTACTTATAGTATTTGTAAATAACATAGTTTTAAAAACTATGTGCTATTTATTTAAATTATATTATGTGGTATAATCATAATAATTATACCTATTAGATGATGAGGAGAAAGTTATTCATGAAAAATAAAATAGAAGAGTTCTTGAATTATAAAGGGATACCGAAGGAAGACATACCAACTATACCTTTATATATGGATCAGCTTTTGGGTTTTTTTGATGATTACTTCAGTGTACTGAAGATACATGATGAAGACAAGCTATTAACGAAGACAATGGTTAATAACTATGTAAAGGCCGGAGTACTCAATTCTCCTGAAAAGAAAAAATATGATAAAGAGCAAATGATGCTTTTAAACCTTATTTTTCAAATGAAAAATATCCTGTCAATTAATGATTTGAAAGCGTTCTTAGATTTTTATAAGACAAATGGCATACCAAAGGATATTGAATCGGTTTATGATGAATTTAATAAGATTGAAGAAAAGGAATTTACTTATCTAAAAAAAGAAGTTGAAAGAATAAATGATAATGAGCCAACAGATAAAGAAATCTTAGGCTATATTTTGGATTTAGTTGTTGAAGCTAATATTAAGAAGCGTTTAGCAGAGATGTTATTAGCTTATGTTGTTGAGAATGATAAGGATAAAAAGAAAAATGATAAAAAATAAAGAATAGATTTTCCAACTATTTTATAGTAATATATTCTTATAAATGCATGCTATCCTTATCTGTCATCTTCAAAGAGTTAACTTAACATAAAACTTGCTAAGTTTTGAGCAGATAATCATTGGGAGCCGGCAAATAAATATATAAAGTCGGAAGTGATAAATATGGTTAGAAAAGATAAGCAGTCTGGTGCTGGTGGCAGTGAAACACTGGCAGACCGCGCATATAAAATATTAGAAAATCAAATTGTGAAATTGGATATAGAACCTGGTAGTGTTTGGTCAGAAAAAGAATTAAGTGAATTAGCAGGAATAGGTCGTATGCCTGTCAGAGAAGCTATTAAAAAGTTAGAAACAGCTCATCTTGTAACGATTATGCCTAGAAGAGGAATTATTATTAATGAAATACGCATAGAAGATATGCTTTTGCAAATGGAAGTAAGACGTCTATTAGAGAATCTTATTGCTAGAAGAGCTTCAAGGTATGCTACAGAGGAGCAAAGGGCGAAGTTACGTACATTAGCTAAAGATTATGAAGAAGCAACGATACGAAAGGATAGTGAAAAAGCGGTAGATGTTGATGATCAATTCAATACATTAATTGCAAAAGCCTCAAAGAATTCTTATGCCACAAGTGCTTTAGCGCCTTTACACGCATCAGCTAGAAGATTATATTATACACAATATAAAGTACAACCAGAAATGGTTAACAAAATCAATTATGCCCATATTGATTTGATGAAAGCAGTAGCAAATGGAAATGAAGATAAAGCTGCAGAATGCTCAGATTACTTGTTAGATTGTGTTGAAAAATTATATATGGAGAAAGCGAGAAATTTTATTTTTAAACCATAAAAGTAATTTTAATAGATTGCAAAACACATGAAATTGTTCATGTGTTTTTTTAGTATATGAAAGTACTGTGTGTGGCATGTCACTTGTCACTTTTCTTTTATTTTGTTTTATATTTTAATTATACAAAAAGTGAATTGAATAGTCATAGATTTTATATAATATTCCATAAGGGTGCATATTTACAACCACGTTTCATAAAATTTTGACAAAAAACTTGTAAACCTTAAAATTTTATTATATAATATTAATATATTACTGATATATCAGTGATATATCTCCAACCAATATGTTATCAATCAATGAGGAGGAGGTTGTCATGAAACCTTTAGAAATCGAGAAGATTCAGATTTATGTGACAGGTGACTATGATGCTGAAAGACTAAGATGGGCAGATTATATGGGGGAAATCTACACCACAAATATTATATGCAGAATAACGACAAAAGATGGCTATGAAGGTTTAGGAGCTACAATTGCTTATACAGAAAATGACTTTGATAAGACAATTGCAGAAGCAGTTAGACCTATTTTACCTGAGTTGATAGGCCAGTCTGCTTTAGATCGAGAAAGAATTTGGGATTGGATGATGAGTCGTCCTAACTGGTTGCCTTCATTAGCAGTATCCATTATAGATATTGCTCTATGGGACTTAGCAGCTAAATATGCAAAAATGCCTCTTTATCAATTCTTAGGTGCATATCGAGAAAAAATATTATCCTATGCTAGTACGCCAACATTTTACGATTTAAATGAGTATTACGATTATATTGAAGACTGTATCGAGCATGGATTCAAAGCAATAAAGTTACATTGTTATTGCTCCTACGAAAAAGATGTGGAACTTGTTAAAGCTGTGCAAGAACACTTTAAAGATAGCGGTATACGTTTTATGTTGGATACTGATCGTCAATATAATAGAGAAGAATCTTATAAAATGGCTAGGTTACTTGAAGAATATGATTGGGTTTGGTTTGAAGCGCCATTACCAGACACAGATTTTGAAGGGTATAGAGATTTAGTGGCTAAGACAGAAATACCTATTTCATGCGGTGGAAATTCCATTATTTCTTTACCTCAAATACAACAATGTATTAATATGAAATGTTGGAGTGACATTCGTGCAGATGCAACTGTTGTCGGTGGCATTACGCCTATGAGAAAAATCATCGCATTAGGGCAAGCCAATAATATGCGTGTTGAAGTACAATCTTGGGGTATGACTTTAACACAAGCAGCTAATTTGCATGTTATGTTATCTTGTAACAACTGCACTTATTTTGAACAAGCTTATCCCTACGAAAGATTTGAAATTGGTTCAATCGATGTTATTCGAACGGATAAAGAAGGATATGTTCACGCACCAGAGGGTCCAGGATTAGGGGTAAGAATGGACTGGGAAGCAGTTGAGAAAATTACACTTATGAAATATGAGTATAGGTAAGATAATTTCATTATCTCAAGTTTAAATTACGGAGGGGTATTCATGAATAAAGTTGATAAAAAAGTTTTTATACCAGCTTATTTAGTTCTTTTATTAGTTAGTTTACCAATTATTATCAATCCAGAGGGCAGTGAAAAAGCTATTAGTATTATTCAAACATTTCTAATAACCAAGTTAGGTTTCTTATATTCTTGGTATGGGATTTTTGCTTTTATTTTTGTTGGATTTATTGCATTTTCTAAATACGGAAAAATAAAACTTGGCGATCAAGATGATAAACCAGAGTTTAAGACTTTTAGTTGGGCAGCTATGTTGTTTTGCGCTGGTATTGGTGCTGGTGTTATCTATTGGGGAGCCATTGAATGGGTTTACTATTATCAAACACCACCACTAGGTGCGGAAGTGGGCTCTTGGCAAGCAGCTGAAACAGCAGCAGCTTATGGTATTTTCCACTGGGGACCAGCTGCATGGGCAATTTACTCAGTTGCAGCATGTGCTGTAGGTTATCTTTATTATGTTAGAAAGACACCTGTATTGAAAATTAGTGAAGCTTGTAGAGCGGTACTTGGCAATAGTGTAGATGGTATATTAGGAAAGATAATTGATATAGCTTTTATGTTTGGTTTATTAGGAGCAACTGCAACAAGCCTAGGAATAGGAGCACCTCTCGCCACGTCAGGACTAGCAAGAGTATTAGGTATAGAAGTAACGCTACCATTTGAACTTTTGATTATTGCAATTATTACTGGTATATTTGCAACAAGTGCATTCTTAGGACTTAAGAAAGGTATCAAAGTGCTTAGCGACATCAATGTTTGGTTGACGTTTGTTTTAGTTATTTTTGTATTTGTTGCTGGAAATACAGTTTTCATGTTAAATATGGGATCAACTGCTGTTGGTAGAGTTATGCAACAATTCCCTCAAATGATGACGTGGCTAGACCCTGCTGGTGAATCCATGTTCCCACAATGGTGGACAGTTTTCTATTGGGCTTGGTGGGGTGCATATGCGCCTTTTATGGGTATGTTTATAGCTAAGATTTCTAAAGGCAGAACCATCAAAAATATGTTACTGGGAGCTATCGGATTCGGAACAGCTGGTTGTGTTATGTTCTTCTCCGTATTAGGTAACTATGGGTTAGACCTACAGTTAAAAGGTGAGATGGATGTTGTAGCTTCTCTTGCTGAGTTAGGTGGACCTGAAACGGTTATTCAAATCTTTGAGAATTTACCTGGAAGTACATTTGTTATTCTTATAATTGCAGTAATCTCTATCGTTTTTATGGCTACAACTTTTGATTCAGCATCCTATGTATTAGCGGCTGTATCACAATATGAATTGAAGCAAAATGAAGACCCACAAAGATGGTTACGACTTTTATGGGCATTCAGCTTAGCATTAGTTCCAATTGGATTTATGTTAATGGGTAGTCCATTAAGTGTACTCCAGACAGCTTCTATTGTTGCTGCGTTACCAGTGTCTGTCATTGTTATCATCACAGCAATCTCCTTTATTAAAATGGCGAAGGAAGACAAAAGAGTTTAGTATAGTGAGTTAAAATTAAGTAGTCATGGATTGCGTACGCAATCCATGAACTTTAATAGAGGTGAAGTATGAGTAGAGAAATAGTAAGTGTTGACTTTATCCCGGTTAAGGTTGCGGCTACAAACTGGAGTGAATGCACGGTTATTGTCAAAGTAACAGACAGTGAAGGGCGTTATGGCCTTGGCGAAGCGGATGGCCCCCCAGAATGTATGAAAGCCTTTTCTGAAATAGAAGATGAGCATAAATGGCTAAAAAATATTAGTAATCTAGTTATTGGGAAAGATCCAATAGAATTTAGAGCAATTTGGGACGAAATGTACGATTCTTCTAGATGGATAGGGATGAGGGGATTAGGTCTATTTGCTATATCCGGTATTGATATGGCCTTATATGATTTAGCTGGAAAACAATTAGGGTTACCTGCCTATAAGCTAATGGGTGGTGCTCAAAAAGTTAAAGTAACCCCCTATTTTACTTTATATCCTTCTGTAGAGGCTGATGCCCCTTTAGACGAAATTATAAAAGCATATGTCCCAATTTTAGAGAAAGCAAAAGAGAGAAGATGTAAGGCTCTTAAAGTATGCGTTATGCCCAATAAAAAGGTTTCAGATAAAGAGGTTGTAGATTACCTTAGGAAGTTAAGAGATATAATCGGTTTTGAAACAGATATGATGGTTGATTTTCTTTATAGATGGACAGATTGGCAAGATGCAAGATGGACTTTAAGACAACTAGAAGATATTGATCTTTATTTTGCTGAAGCATGTTTGCAACATGATGATTTAGAAGGTCATAAAAAACTTGCAAGGTCTATTCAAACAAGACTTTGTGGTGCAGAAATGTCAACCACAAGATTTGAAGCTTTACAATGGATAAAAGACGCTGGTATATCCGTTGTTCAATCTGATTATAATCGTTGTGGAGGTATAACAGAATTGATAAGAATAGGAGAGCTTTGTGATCTTTACAATGTTCAACTGATGCCCCATAATTGGAAAACTGGTATTACAGGGGCAGCGTGTAGACATTTTGCTATTTCTAATAGAAATTCTAAGTATGTTGAGTATTTACATTCTGATTTTTGGAGCGGAAAGCTAATGAAGTTAGTCACCAATGAACCACCTATTATTGATGGATCAATAGAAATAAATAATGATCCCGGTTATGGTATAGATATTAATAGAGAGTTCTTTTATGAATTAACGGATAGAGATTTCGATGAAATTGGAAGAAAATAATAGATAGTTTAGGGAGGGCAATGATGGATTATATTAAAGAATACTTAAAAGATGTTCCAGTTATAAAACAAGTTGATCTTGTCATTGTTGGAGGCGGACCAGCCGGCGTAGCAGCAGCCACAACTGCTTCAGAATTGGGTATAGACACAATTATTATTGAAAAAAATGGTTTTTTTGGCGGTTCAAATGTGGCGGGTTATTCAGGAACTATAGGGGGATTATATTCTTCTTCTGAAAATAATGAGCTTGAGCAAATTGTATATGGATTTGCAGGTAAGTTTGCCGATTTATTGAGAGAGAAAGGTGGCATTCTAGATAAAGTTCCTTTTGGTCATACAGCATTATCACCCCATGATCCGTTAATGTGGAAAGAAGTTGCTGATCAATTAATAAAGAACTCAGGAGCTAAGGTATTATTCCATACCTTATTTGTTAGTCCCATTATGGAAAATAACAAAATAAAAGGTGTCATTATTGAAAACAAAGACGGTAGATCAGCCATATTGGCAGACTATTTTATCGATGCTTCTGGTGATGGTGACTTGGCTGCTAGAGCGGGAGCGCCTTTCGTTTACGGAAAAGAAGGTGTGGTTCAAGCCATGACCATGGTATTTCGTTTGGCTAATGTGAATTGGGCAAAGGCAAGAAATTTATCCTTAGAAAAAGTTTGGGAACTGGTGGAGGAAGCTGATAAGACAGGAAAGTATAACTTACCTAGAAAACATCCTTTTATATTTCCAGCACCACTAGGCAATCAAGCAATTATGAATTGTACAGCCATAATTGCTGGAGACGGTAGAGTTCTATACCCAACTGTAACTGAGGATCTTACTTATGCTGAGTTCAATGGTAGAGTACAAATAAGAGAGTATGAAAGATTTGTTAAGGATTATGTAGAAGGGTTTGAAGATGCTTATGTCATTGATACAGCAGCACAAATTGGTATCAGGCAGGGTAGATCCATTGAATGTGATTATACATTATTAAATGATGATGTGGTTAACGCTAAGAAGTTTGATACAGCTATTGCAAGAAGTGCGTGGCCAATTGAAGTTCATGGTGGTAGCGCTGGTGTAAAAGTAGTGAATTTAGATGATGATTATTATGAAATACCTTTCGAAGTGATGCTTCCTAAAAAGGTTGATAATCTCTTAGTCGTTGGACGTTGTATATCTGCTGAGCATGAAGCATTGGCATCTGCAAGAGTTGTAGCACAGTGTTTCGAGGAAGGTTTTGCAGCAGGATACGCAGCACATCTTTGTGTTAAGAATAAAATTACTCCAAGAGAAGTTAATGTTCAAAAAGTACGTAAGTTCATGATTGAAAAGGGTAGCCGATTATAATTGCTACCCAAGAATGGTGTAGATGCAAATCTACACCATTAATTTCGCCATTTAACTACCTGAAAAGAAGATGATCCAAGTAAAAACTACCCATATATAAAATCCTCTGTATAATTCCCTGTACATTTGGGTAGAGTCCTTTGTATGCTTAATCCTATATTTTGCTATTTCTTCACACTATGATAAGAGAACATATGCATCCTCTCCCCGTCCTCATGAAAACTAAAAGCACGGTTATCACCAGATTTCGTAATAAACCCAATTTCATTATAATCCTGAATATGAAACCCAGCATCTTCAGTTGAACCCTTAAAATACTCTTTATTAAAGTTATTCACGTATGCTTCAGGGTACTTATCGCAAAGGTTGGTTATGGATTTAGAAAAAGGGTCAAAATAAAAGTAAGTACCAATGACTTCAGTATGGTTATGAAAATAGCGTCTGATGGATGGCACTAAATAAGTATTATTATAAAAGCAATGTTCATTCGTACTGAAATAATCGATGAATAAGTCAATGCTATGCTCTTTAATTGGGTACTGTACACTGTTATCAGCGATGTAGAGAATGTTTAAGTCCAAGTTTAAGTACTCAATCCGCTTCTTATACATGGATATCATCTCGGGGAATTTATCTATAACAATATATAAAGCATCTTTATCCATGTCCATGATGTGCTTATGCATAAAGAAATAGGCATTGATATGTGTCTCTAAAATAACTTTATTTTTCATAGTGGTCATATCAAATTTATCCATCATCCAGTTGTAGGATTTTTGAAATAGGCTGACCAATGAAGGGGGGATATCCAGGTAAAACTCTCTTTCCAAGTCAGGCTGATCGTAAAGGCTCGTGTTCTTATTTTGTGTTAATACGATACCATCTTGAATGGTTGCACTGTAGCCACAATCACAAAAGAGATCACCTTCAAAAATATATTGATGGTTCATCTCTACATTCTTAAACTTTAATGGGACCATGCAAGTAGGACAACAGAGGTAGGATAAACTCTGAAGTGGTACACCGGTTTTGTTAGCTTCTTTACTGGTATGAATCATAGATAGAGAATGGATATCTTCATCAATATCGTTAATAATTCGTTCTAAAACACTTTTTTCAGTTAGTATTTGTTCCTTTTTGTCCTCATATAGGTGGATAAGATCATGTATATCTTTTGGATCTACTAAGTTAGATACTCTTCTGATAGACAGAATCTGATGGATCTCTTTAAGTGTAAAACGAAGCTTTTTTAGATGAAGTATAACCTGGAGATCCTCTTCATCTTTATCATTGAAGATATATTGTGTATTCTTTTTTTCGGGTACTAATAATCCTAAATTAATATAGTAACGGATGTTATCCACCGAAATGGTGTATGTTTTTGATAGTTGCCCTATTTTCAAATAATCCACCTCCACATTTAACAAAAATCTTTAATCCTATGTTACTGGATTTTATGTATTAATATCTATCGAATCAATTATAGAAATTTACTGTATTTGTTGTATAAGTACCAAAAGTATATGAGGTTTCTATCATTATTATATCAGATACTGTGCAAAAGTACATCTAAAACCTGAAGTGCACTTAAGGTTTTTATAACCAACATGATAAATTACCCATTGATATTAATTACACTCTATTGTGTATAATAAGAGAATAATTAATGTTGTGACAATTTAACAAGATAAAGTAACTAAAAAAACTAAAATTTTAAATACGAGGTGTATGAACTTGAAAACAATTTATATGGATGGGAACAGCTTAACCTTAGAAGATGTCATCAAGGTTGCTCGTAATGGTATTCAAGTAGATTTAACGGATGAAGCCATTCAAAAGGTTAACAAAGCAAGAGAATATGTAGACAAAATAGTTGAAGAAGAACGAGTTGTATATGGTATTACTACAGGTTTTGGTAAGTTCGCTAACGTGGTCATCTCCAAAGATGAAGTAAAACAATTACAGGTGAGCTTAATCAAGAGTCATGCATGTGGAGTGGGGCAACATTTTGGGGAAGAGGTTGTTAGAGCTGTCATGTTATTACGAGCAAATACCTTAGCTAAGGGTAATTCAGGTATTCGCTTAGAGACATTAAAAACCTTGATTAGTATGTTAAACAAAGGTGTGCATCCAGCTATTCCTGAAAAAGGATCATTAGGTGCTAGTGGTGACTTAGCTCCTCTATCACATATGGTACTTGTTATGTTTGGAGAAGGTGAAGCTTATTATGAAGGACAGCTTATGTCTGGTAAAGAGGCTATGGAGAAAGCTGGTATTCAGACCATTGAATTAATGGCTAAAGAAGGTCTAGCCCTTATTAATGGTACTCAAGTATTAACGGCAGTAGGTGCATTAACAACCTATGATGCCATTAACCTAGCTAAACTTGCTGATATTTCATCAGCTCTTTCATTTGAAGCTCTCAATGGTATTACTGACGCATTAGATCATAAGGTTCATGAAGCTAGAGGTCATGTTGGGCA
This sequence comes from Vallitalea okinawensis, assembly GCF_002964605.1. Taxonomy (NCBI): domain Bacteria; kingdom Bacillati; phylum Bacillota; class Clostridia; order Lachnospirales; family Vallitaleaceae; genus Vallitalea; species Vallitalea okinawensis. The sequence continues at coordinate 84,528 of NZ_PQDH01000006.1, read as the reverse complement.
AATCAATTGTGCCAAGAACCTTCTTCAAATCTTGGAAGGTAGCCACTTAACAACACATCAAGGTGATATACGTGTTCAAGATGCTTATACATTAAGATGTTTACCACAGATACATGGTGCCAGTAAAGATGCCATTAACTATGTACGTGATAAAGTAAGTATTGAAATCAATGCAGTAACAGATAATCCCCTTATTTTTAGTGATGATGATCAGGTCATCTCTGGTGGTAACTTCCACGGTCAGCCAATGGCGCTAGCATTTGATTTCCTAGGCATAGCCATTGCTGAGTTAGCTAACTCTTGTGAAAGACGCATCGAACGACTTGTTAATCCGGCACTCAGTGGTTTGCCAGCTTTCTTAACAGAAAAAGGTGGACTAAACTCCGGCTTTATGATTGCTCAATACTCAGCAGCATCTTTAGTATCCGAAAATAAAGTACTCGCTCATCCAGCCAGTGTTGATTCTATACCCTCCTCTGCGAATCAAGAGGATCATGTAAGTATGGGTACTATTGCTGCAAGAAAAGCTAAAGATATACTTTATAATACTTCAAGGGTAATAGCTATCGAGTTAATGGCATCAGCTCAAGCTCTTGAATTTAGTGATCCAACTAATTTAGGAGAAGGAACTAAGGTTGCCTATGAATTAGTACGACAAGAAGTTGCTAAACTAGAAGAAGACAGAATCATGTATGTGGATATCAATAAATGCGCAGAGCTTGTTGATCAGAATACAATCGTCAAAGCAGTAGAAGAGAAGATTGGTGAATTAGTATAATAAATAACCTCATTTAATTTAAGGGAGTGTTGATATGTTAAATAATCTAGAGATTGGTGGAGGTATGTCCATTAAACTTGAGTTTCCGGAGGGTTTACCTGCATACCCAGAGTTTAAAGAAGGATGCCGTCGTGCTCCAAAGCGAGAGTTTACATTAACGAAGGACGAGACAGAATTAGCACTTAAGAATGCTTTGAGATATATTCCAGAAGAATACCATGAAGAATTAGCTCCTGAATTTTTAGAAGAATTACTAACTAAAGGACGTATATATGGCTACCGTTTTCGTCCAAAAGGTCAACTAAAAGGTCAACCAATCGATGCCTATAAAGGGTACTGTATTGAAGGGAAAGCTTTTCAAGTCATGATTGACAATAACTTGGATTTTGATATTGCATTATATCCTTATGAACTCGTTACTTATGGAGAAACAGGTCGTGTATGTCAAAACTGGATGCAATATTGTTTAATTAAAAAATACCTTGAACAGTTAACTACAGATCAAACATTAGTGATTGCATCAGGACATCCACTTGGATTATTTCATTCAAGTCCTGGGTCACCTCGTGTAATGATTACAAATGGATTAATGGTAGGTATGTTCGATGACTATGAAAACTTTAATCGAGCAGCTGCGTTAGGTGTAGCTAACTATGGTCAAATGACTGCAGGTGGTTGGATGTACATTGGACCTCAGGGGATTGTACATGGTACATACAGTACCATTCTGAACGCAGGCCGCTTAAAATTAGGCATACCAGAAGATAGTGATTTAAGAGGCAGACTCTTTGTTACATCAGGTCTTGGTGGCATGAGTGGTGCTCAAGGTAAAGCTGTTGAAATAGCAAATGGTGTAGGGATTATTGCGGAAGTTGACTACTCAAGAATCCAAACTCGCTATGAACAAGGTTGGGTAAGTGAGGTAGCTAAAACTGCAGAAGAAGCTTTTCGCGTAGCCACTGAATACATGGAAAAGGAAAAACCATGTGCTATCGCTTTCCATGGTAATATTGTAGATTTACTTGAATATGCAGATGAAAAAGATATTCACATTGATTTACTATCAGACCAAACTTCTTGTCACGAAGTTTACAATGGTGGTTACTGTCCACAAGGAATAACCTTTGAAGAGCGTACAGAATTATTAGCTAATGATAAGAAGAAGTTTAAAGAGTTAGTCAATCAAACTTTAAAAGCCCATTATAATGTGATCATGTCCCTTTCAAAGAAAGGCACTTATTTCTTTGATTATGGTAATTCTTTTATGAAGGCTATCTATGATTCAGGAATAAAAGAAATCTCCAAAAATGGACGTAATGATAAAGATGGTTTCATTTGGCCTTCTTATGTAGAAGATATCTTAGGACCTCAACTTTTTGACTTTGGTTATGGACCATTTAGATGGGTTTGTTTAAGTGGTAAGCACGATGACCTACTTAAGACAGATAAAGCAGCTATGTCCTGTATCGATCCAGATCGTCGTTATCAAGATAGAGACAATTATATTTGGATCAAGGATGCAGATAAAAATAAATTAGTTGTTGGTACACAAGCAAGAATTTTATATCAAGATGCTTTAGGTCGCTTACGTATAGCGCTGAAATTTAATGAAATGGTTAGACGTGGTGAGGTTGGACCTATTATGCTAGGTCGTGATCATCATGATACTGGTGGTACGGATTCACCCTTTAGAGAAACATCCAATATTAAAGATGGAAGTAACATCATGGCTGATACAGCTACTCATATTTTCGCTGGTAATGCCGCTAGAGGTATGAGTTTAGTAGCCCTTCATAATGGTGGTGGAGTTGGTATTGGTAAAGCCATCAATGGTGGTTTTGGTATGGTTCTCGATGGAAGTAAACGTGTGGATGAAATTCTTAAGAACTCAATGCCATGGGATGTTATGGCTGGTGTAGCAAGAAGAGCATGGGCGCGTAATGAAAATGCCGTGTCTACTTGTGTTGAGTATAATGAATTAATGAAAGGGCAAGATCACATCACGTTACCTTATATTCCAAAAGATGATTTAGTTAGGAAACTGGTAGAAGAAAAATTTTAAATAAACCTATAGATAATCAAGGAGGAGTTACAAATGGCAGAGGTAAGAAAGATTGTAGAGTGTGTACCTAATTTTAGTGAAGGTAGAGATTTAGATAAGATTGAGAAGATTGTTACACCTCTAAGAGGTAAAGAAGGCGTTAAGTTACTGAACTATGAAGCTGATAAAGATTATAATCGTGTAGTTGTAACGGTTATGGGTGAACCTGAAGCGGTTAAGAATGCAGTTATCGAAGCTATTGGTGTAGCAACAGAACTTATTGACTTAAATGTACACGAAGGCCAACATTCAAGAATGGGTGCTACAGATGTGGTACCATTTATACCTATAAAAAATATGACGACAGAAGAATGTGTAGAACTAGCTAATGAAGTTGGTGAAGAGATTTCTAAACGTTATAATATTCCTGTTTTTCTTTATGAAAAAGCGGCTTGTAAACCTATTCGTGAAAACCTTGCGAAGATTAGAAAAGGTCAATTTGAAGGTATGGCTGAAAAACTACAAGACCCTGAGTGGGCACCAGATTTTGGTGAAGCTAAAATTCACCCAACTGCTGGTGTAACAGCTGTAGGAGCGAGAATGCCATTGGTAGCTTACAATATTGATTTAGATACAGATAATGTTGAAATTGCTAACAAGATTGCGAAATGTATTCGTCATTCAGGTGGCGGTTTCCGCTTCATTAAAGCAGGTGGAGTTAAGATTGAAGAAAGAGGTATCACTCAAGTAACCATGAATATCACAGATTATACGAGAACATCCATGTATCGTGTATTTGAGACAGTGAAAATGGAAGCTAAACGTTATGGTGTCAATGTATTAGGTAGTGAAGTCGTTGGATTGGTGCCAATGGAAGCGCTTATTGATTCAGCAGCATACTACTTAGGTCTTTATGGTTTCTCCATGGATAAAGTCATCGAAACAAATTTAATGGAGTAGTGATAGTATGGAAAACAAGTTAATTATAAAAAATGCAAGTGAATTAGTTACTTGCAGTGGCTTTCAAGCTAAAAAAGGTCTAGAAATGAATGAACTAAAGATCATTCAGGATGGAGCCATAGTTGTTGAAGATGGCATCATTAAAGCCCTTGGACCTACTGATGATCTCTTAAAACTATTCAATGAAGAGGATTATCATGTTATTGATGCTAAAGGAAAGGCCGTGTTACCGGGTTTTGTTGATCCTCATACCCATTTTGTCTTTGGTGGTTATCGTGAGGAAGAGTATTCGTGGCGTTTAAGAGGTGATAGCTACATGGATATCATGAAGCGTGGAGGAGGTATCATCAACAGTGTTCGTGGGACAAATGAGGCTAGTAAAGATGAGCTGATTCAGGTAGGACTTAAACGAATGGATTCCATGATGGGTTTTGGTGTCACCACAGTTGAGGGAAAAAGCGGCTATGGATTAGATCTTGATACGGAGCTGAAACAATTAGAAGTAATGCAAGCATTGAAAAAGCAACACCCTCTTGATATCGCCACCACTTTCTTAGGAGCTCACGCTATCCCTCCTGAATATAAAGGGCGTTCAGGTGAATTCATTGATTATATGATTGATGAAGTTTTGCCTAAGGTGATAGAGGATGATTTAGCGGAATTCTGTGATATTTTCTGTGAAAAAGGTGTTTTCTCCATAGAGGAATCCAGAAAGATGCTTTCAGCCGCTAAAGAAAAGGGTTTGAAGTTGAAAATTCATGCAGATGAAATCATTCCTTTAGGTGGAGCTGAATTAGCAGCTGAATTAGGAGCTATCTCAGCAGATCATTTACTGCAAGCTTCTGATGAAGGTATTAAAAGAATGGCAGAAGAGAACGTGGTAGCTACCATGTTACCTTGCACAGCTTTTAGCTTAAAAGAAGTATATGCGAGAGCAAGGTATATGATCGACGAAGGATGTGCTGTTGCTTTAGCAACGGATTATAACCCAGGTAGCTGTCACACTGAATCAATACCTTTGGTCATAGCATTAGCAACCATCTACATGGGTATGACGCCAGAAGAAACTATTACGGCCTTAACCATTAACAGTGCAGCAGCTATTGATAGAGCAGATGAAATTGGTAGTTTAGATGTAGGGAAAAAAGGGGATATTGTTATTCATGAATTCCCATCCTATAAATTCATTCCTTATCATATAGGGGTAAGTACGGTGGAAACAGTCATTAAAGAAGGAAAAGTTGTTTACACAAAATAGAGGAGGAGAATGTCCCATGTTAGCAGACAAGACAGTAAAAGAATTTCTTGATGAAACAGCTTCCAATAATCCAGTACCAGGTGGGGGAAGTATTGCAGCAGAGAGTGGAGCTACAGCTGCAGCCTTAGTAGAGATGGTAGCTAATTTAACAATAGGTAAAAAGAAGTATGTTGAAGTAGAAGAAGAGATGAAGGTAGCGGCCAAATTAGCAAAGAAATTCCGTGAAACACTTCTAGAGGATATTGATCGTGATGCTAAGGCTTTTGATGAAGTAATGAAGGCTTTTAAAATGGCTAAAGAAACAGATGAAGAAAAGGCAGTACGTAGGGAAGCTATTCAAGAAGCAACAAAAGAAGCAGCTAATGTACCCTTAGAAGTTGCTAAAAAGGCTTATGAAGTGATGGATTTAGCAGAATTTGTAGTAAAAAAAGGTAATAAGAATGCTGTTACTGACGGTGCTGTTGCAGCTATGTTAGCAAGAACAGCGGTATTATCAGCTTTATACAATGTTAAGATAAACTTAGGTTCTATTAAAGACGAAGCTTATGTTGCCCAAGTGACGAAAGAAGTTGAGAAGTTGGAAGCAAAGGCTAAGAGCCAGGAAAAAGAGATTTTGAAGAGTGTTGTTTTATAAAAGCCTAAATGACTTGAAATAGTAAAGAGTTAATATAAAAAGTTAAGATGAAGAGTCAAGCACATAAGGGGATCTATTACGCCAGCGGATAGACGTCTTTTATAAAAAACACTAGAGTTAACCAATATGTTTCTATTGACATGACATTGGAATTTTGATAATATAAGTATGAATTAAATAAGAGTTTATTATGTGATTTTTAACAGAAATCATTTAATGGGTGATAACACGATATATAATCGTCCCTAGGATAAATTTATCCTAGGGATTTTTTATGTTTATTTGTTTAATCGTAAGGTGCTTTAACATTTCATGACCTTTCGCCAGAGGTGATGACATGGTAAAAGACTTTACTTAATGGAATGGGTGGATACATGTTATGTCAGGCATGTAACTTGCTCGTTCCACTTGAGAGTGAGGCATAGTCACTTTCAGGTATAGATGCATAGGTTTACAGTTTTAAATTTGGTTTGTAACATAAGACTTCATGGTTTGACAGCGTGAAGACTTGAAGAAGAGGAGGGAAATTAATGAAACTAGTATTATTAGCATTAATTACTGGTGTCATTGCAGGGGGTATATTTACATTGTTTAAATTACCATTACCTGCACCACCTACTGTAGCAGGAATCGCTGGTATTTTTGGTATTTTCGCCGGTGCCAAGTTAGCAGAGTTTATCATGCAAATGGTATAATAAGTAGAAATGAAAGAGGCTATCATGAAGGTAGCCTCTTTTAGTATCTATTCAATAATTTCAAGAAGGTTTTCTAGAATTCTTTCAAAACTCATCTCACTATTCAAATACGTAATATGATTCTTAATGAGCCTAATATCATCTGTTATGATATTATCAACACCATCATCCACCAGTTCTGTTACTAGATCGATATCATTCACCGTCCACGCATGTACATCCCTGCCTAGAATATGAGCATTATAAACGAATTGCTCAGTTATTGTACTGGCTTCCATACTATAAAAATCAGTATTCAATGTGCTTAAATCTCCAAAGGCCATATACATAACATAACCTGTAGTTATATAAGGTGCAGAGTCTTCAATAGCTTCAATCAGATTATAGTCAAGTGAGGTAACTACTGCCTGATAGTTGAAGTGATACTCTTTTATTAACCGAATGACTTCATTGACAAGTTGCTCGTCATTATAGCCTCCCTTTAATTCAATATTCAATTTTAGTCGATCTTTACTGAATAGAATGGCTTCTTCTAAAGTAGGGATAGGTTCACCATGATATTCAGAACTGAACCAACTACCTGCATCCAAAGTTTTAATTTCTTTTAAAGTCAGATCTGATGGTTTCTGATCCACACCTGTAGTGCGGCTTAATTTCTTATCATGAAGCAATATGGCATGACCATCTTTTGTTAATTGAACGTCTATTTCAGCATAATCAGCTCCTTGGTCTATTGCAGATTGAAGAGCGGCTAAAGTATTCTCTGGAGCTTGTACCGATGCACCCCGATGTGCAGTTATATCAACATCATATTTGGTATTCTTTATATCCTCTACCATCACGATTGTGATAAGTGTCGCGATAAAGAAAGTCAAAAATAGGAGCCAATTAAAAGTACGCTTCTTCATAGAAGTTAACCACCTGGCTTGGGAGGAACCAAGGCGAAGATGATGCTTTGGTTCACCACTCAATTGATAGTACAGCCTAGTTATTAAATGTACATTTATGGGGAAAACAAATGTGCTTATAATAAATAATATCAGTAAGTAAATGGTCATTAGTATAGATACAATAATGGTCCCCGATAATGTGGATAAATTAACCCATTCTTCTATTAGGAAGATCGGTAACAAAGATACTATACTGGATATAAAGATGACTATAATGTTGACCAAAAGAATACCCAAACTATATTTGAAAAAGTTAAAGTAATGATGCTTTACCAGGCGATAGCTTTCTCTAATGGCACTTCTAGCTGAAATATCTTTAATAATAGTGATATGTAAAGCAAAAATCCAGTGGATTGAAAGAAATATAAGGACTATACTAATGAAAGTCAATAATAAATCCAATACCGGTACCTGGTTAACATAATCTAATATAAAACTAGGTAAAGAAAAGTTAGAAACCAAGCTGGTACGAAATGCTATATTGATAAAAGGCATCATGACAAAAAAGTATAAAATAATAAACAATCCACCGATACTTATCAATTTTTTTATATTACTCAAACAATATACCATTATAGACTTAAAAGTAGGCGGTGCATGTCTGGTATAGATCTGATTACTAATAACAATAAGCCCACCAATTTCAATCAATAATACAATAATGGAAAGAACCATAGCAAGTAGAATAGTTAAGAATCCTTGGGGAGATAGCAGGTATTTAGTAATAACGCCATTAGTTAATACCTGATAAGGACTGCTTTTCATTACAGATGTTAATAATAACTGGAAGCTGGGCAATATAAGTATATAGATTAAAGCCGCCGTAAACAACTGATAAATTAAAAAGGGTTTTAAACCAATAAAAAACTCTTTTAATAACATACGATACTCTTGAATGATAGAATGTTTTTGAATCATTAAGATCCTCCTCAAATTCTCTTCTCATACTAGTATATATGTAACTTATTATTAAATAAAGCTTTATTAAGTAAATCAAATGCTTTTAGATAATTTTCAATCAATTGATTAGTAGTTTTTCTAAGATATATAGAAAGAAGCACATGATTGGTTCATACTTATCATGTGCTAGACGAGTCTAAAACTCTTTATACATTTCTTTTTTAGCACCACAGATTGGACATTGATCTGGTGCTTCATCTGTCACCGTATGACCACAGATTGGGCAAACGTAAACAGCATTGATAGCATAATCTTTACTTTGTTCTGCACTTTTTCGTGCTTGTGAAAAGAGATCGGCATGGATTTTTTCAGCTTCTAATGCAAAGTGAAAAGCCCTACCTGCATCTTTTTCATCTTGAAATTTAGCTGTTTCTAGATAAACGGGATACATTTGATGCACTTCATGCAGTTCTCCATCAATTGCACCTTGAAGATTTTCAGTGGTTTTACCAATACCAAATACAGCTCCCGCAGTAACTGTAGCATCCCCTTTTTCTTCACCAAGTACCTTGAAATGATTATCTGCATGGGCATACTCAGCAAAAGCAATGGCTCTAAAGAGTTTACCAATATTAGGTAGATTTTCCTTATCGGCTTCATTAGCCCAGATCAAATAACGCATATGAGCGGCACTCTCTCCACCATAGGCAGATCGTAAAAAATCAGCAGTCATGGCATTCTTTACAGGCATATAAGTTCCTCCTTTAAAAAATATACTGGATATATCTTCTATATTATATCCTCTTATCCATTAAATATAAGGAATGCACTAAAATATTTCTGAAAATTTGTGGAAGAATAGAAATAAGTAAAGGTTTTAAAGGAATTTGTCGTATTTTTTGTTTTTTGATTGTCAAATAATCATCTAACATGTATACTATCAAGTGCAGACTTTATATGTGTGCAAAAGTGTGGAATATCCATCGTTGTACAGCAAAGTATACGTTTAAGAAATGGGACAGGGTGAGAAAAAATGAAGCAAAAGAGATTTGAATTTTTAGTTATTGGTTTTGCTATGTTTGCAATGTTTTTTGGTGCTGGGAATCTAATCTTCCCACCATATTTGGGGAACTTAGCAGGCTTAGAATATATGATGGCTATGTTGGGATTTATACTGACAGGAGTCGGACTTCCTTTAGTTGGCATACTAGCTTGTGCTCGTTATAACGGGAGTTTTAGAGAAATGTCAAAGTATGCTGGATCAAAATTCTCGTTATTTATAACGATTAGTGTTATGTTGATTTTAGGTCCAGTACTGACTATTCCACGAACTGCAGCGACAACTTATGAATTAGGTGTAGCGCCTATGTTTGGTGAAATAGATATCATGTTATCTGTTGTCATCTATTTCATTATTAATATACTATTTGTATTAAAACCTTCAAAAGTTGTGGATATTATTGGCAAATATTTAACCCCATCGTTACTTATTCTACTCAGTACGATTATTATAGCAGGATTAATCAACCCTATTGGAGTTCCCAGCCAACCGAGCATTGATAGTGTATTCACTCATGCTTTATTAGAAGGGTATCAGACAATGGATGCTCTAGGATCTGTTATTATAGCAGCAATCCTCATGGAATCCATAAGAAATAAAGGATATACAGAAAAAAGAGATATTATGAAAATTACACTAAAGGCTGGAATGGTCTCCATAACAGGCTTAGCATTTATATATGGTGGTTTAACAGTTTTGGGTTCTCAAACTTCTGGATTAATCAGTAGTGATATTAGCAGAACTGCTTTGGTAATTGAAATTGCTCAAGCTACCCTAGGAAAAGTAGGTATTTTAGCTTTAGGGCTAGCTGTTAGTTTAGCATGTTTAACAACCTCCATAGCGTTAATGACTACAATTGCCGAATTTTTTACAGAGTTATTTAAAGGTATATTTCACTACAATGCTATTGTTGTTGCAATGACTGGTGTTAGTATATTCTTTGCGGCTATGGGTGTGGATAAAATTGTTACTATAGCAGCTCCAATATTAGGTATTCTCTATCCAACCATTATGGTGATAGTTTTTACCTCGTTTATTGCTGATAAAATAGGCAGCATAGTTGTAAAAGCCAGTGTTTATACAGCATTTACATGCAGCATACTTACAACTTTATCAGAAATTGATAGTACCCAGTCCATCTTTGAGTTTATGAAAATGTTACCTTTAAGTTCAGTGGGTTTTGCATGGATATTTCCTACGATAATGGTATTTATCATTATGTTATTCATAACACGAGTAGGACCTAAGAAGAATAACTATTAAAGTCAGCGATCCTAAGGGGTCGCTTTTTTATGGAATAGGAAAGTTCAAGTTTTCTCGCAAGGTACCGTACTTTTCTATTTCAGTTTTAACGTGGCGTTAGCCACTTTTATACTGATTTCACCATTTTTGTACTATAGTAGATATAGGCTAGTTGTAGTATACTGAGATTATAAGGATAGTCGGTACTAAAAAATATGTAGAACTTTAAAAAGTCATTTGAGTTAGGAAAGGCGAGTGTGATCATGAAGAAAATACTTATAACTGGAGCAGGTACAGGATTAGGGAAAGCATTGGCTTTAAGCTACGCTATTCAAGGTCATCAGTTAATACTCATAGGAAGAAGATTAGAAGCTTTACTGGATGTAGTTAAAGACATAGTAGCAAAGGGTGGTACTGGAGTAGCCATCTCATGTGATATTTCCAATCAAAAGAGTGTTTCAGATTTGCGGACAAGAGTTGAAAAGGAATTTGGAACCATTGATATTTTGGTGAATAATGCTGGTATTGGATTTTTTGGACCATTTGAAAAACTAACTTCGGAAGAACTACGTCAAATGATTGATGTTAATATAATGGGTACGATTGCAATGACACAAGCTTTTATTGATATAATTGATCAGCGGGTGTTAAACATTATATCTACAGCAGGTTTAAGAGGTAAAGTGAATGAAGCAGTCTATGTTGCAAGCAAGTTTGCAATAAGGGGATTTACAGAAAGCTTGCAAAAAGAATATGAAGATCAAGATCTTATCATAACTGCTGTTTATATGGGAGGGATGGCAACACCTTTCTGGAATCATTCAGACCATATAAAAGATAAAGGTCTTCTAAAGAATCCATTAACTGTAGCCAAAAAAATCGTTGAAGCATCTGATGATACTCAAGAAATTTTTATTGATTGTTAGGCTTTTCTTTAGCACGTCTTTATTATATGGTATAATATAGTAATAGTAGAAGGAGAACAATCTTATTATATATTTAAGGGATGATAAAAATGGCATTTGATAAGAAATTAGAATTTGACTTTGATTGCGAACATTGGGAAGAAAATGATGAAGAATGCTGTTATAATCTTTTTAAAAAAGCGTATCATCTTGCTTGTACTGTTCACAGTGGACAAACACGAGATGAAGGCAGTCCCTATATTACACATATAGATGGGGTTATTGACATTCTTCAAAATGAATTACAAGACTATAATCTGGGTAAATGGATCATAGCCACTCTCCATGATGTACTAGAAGATTCTGATTTAACATGTGAAGATTTAAGAGAAATGTTTTGTGAGATGGTATCAGATTATGTGTCTATACTCACAAAAGATGAGGGACAATCTACGGATGATTATATACAGCGTATGAGAGACCATGAAGATAGTCGATTCATCATTGAAGTAAAACTAGCAGATCGTTTACACAATGTTAGAAGCTTAAAATATATACTGAATACAAATCCAAATAAGGTCCAACGATATATTGAAGAAACGGAAGTCTATTATGTACCTTTAGCTAAGGAGTTTCAGCCTAAATTCTATAATAAATTAACCTTTGAGTTAGAATATATTAAAGGATTATTAGTAAATTAGATAAAGGAGAGATTGTCATGTACACAAGAGAAGAGGCGTTAGGGTTACTTAAAGAACATACCAGCTCTGAAAGTCTTATTAAACATGCCTATGCTGTTGAAGCTGCTATGAGAGGATATGCAAAAAAATACGACGAAGATGTGGAACTATGGGGATTAACAGGACTTTTGCATGATCTAGATTATGAAAAGCATCCTGATGAACACCCTATGATAGGTGTACGTATTTTGAAAGAGGCAGATTATCCTATGGAATTAGTTGATGCAGTAGAAGGGCATGGTAAGCCTGATGCCTTAAGAGAAACTCAGTTAGCGAAAGCATTATTTGCCGTTGATGAATTAGCCAGCTTTATCGTAGCATACGTTCTTGTTCGGCCTGATAAAAGTTTTGAAGGTATCAAAACTAAATCCATTAAGAAGAAACTTAAAGATAAAGCGTTTGCTAGAGGTGTGGATAGAGAACTTGTGAAATTAGGAGCTGAGCAATTGGGGGTTGATTTAACGGATCATATAAACCTTATATCAGATGCTCTTTATCAATGGGAAGAAGAACTAAATACTCATGGCGAAAGTCTTGTATAGTAACAAAACGATGTTAGGAAATAATCCTGTGATTGTGTGGCATAAAGTATGAGTAATTAAAAAGGGTGACTGAAGTCACCCTTTCTTTTAGTGAATAAACCACCCTTTAATTTTCAACGTTATCATCTCCCTTCCTGTGAAGATTAACCGGTTGATTATAGTATAGCCTAAATCATCCTTATGGTATAGGAAGAGAACAGTTTTAATTATTTTTAGTATAAACGATCTTTTTAATCGTATCCGGACTCAAATAATATCTTTCTGATAATTCATCAATGTTATATCCGTTTTCGTATAATTCGATAATTTCATAATTTCTTTGATCAATATTTTTTCTTGCTCCGCTTAGGTGTCCCCATGCCACCTTTTGACTACACTTAGGGATGTAAATTAATCCCCCATCAATGTAATTCTGAATTTGATTCAAAAGGTGAGCTGGTAACACTTCGGCAGCATTCTTGTAAGCCACTAAGCATTACCTCCTGTTTTAAATTACTAATCATTTTTAACTTCTTTACAAAGCTAATCATTGATTTCCCACCTTTCTTTGTATATTTAACTCCAACGAGTTCATATTATTTTATAGAATTAGAAAAGTCTACACTTGATTAAAAGTGCCTTACTTTCCTGTTTAAGTATAAAAGAGATGCGAGTCACTTTTGTACTTATAGTACTATTTTATTCCATAACTATAAAAAAATCAATATAAATTCATAAACTTAACATGGTTGTAACAGAAAAAAACTAAATTAGTGAATATAAGGGAGTTAATCATGAAGAATTTATTTTCTAAAACTAGATGGAGGTTTTCCCTCTATCCGCTTAAAAGTCTTATTAAAATTTGCTGTACTATTGAAACCACACATACCAGCAATATCAATGATAGCATGATCTGTATTACTTAATAAATCAATAGCTTTTTTTATACGAACATGTGCAAGATAATCCATTGGTGATAATCCATTAAATTTTTTGAAAAATCTTGAGAAGTAAGAAGGATTCATATAAACAAGTTCTGCTAAATCCTTTAATTTTATCTGATCCTTATAATGGATATCCATATAGTGCATGACTTTATTAATAGACTGTAAATCTTTTTTATGACCTGAGCTCTGAGGATCATCTTTACATTGATAATGTCGACTTAGAATCACCAAAATATTTAAGAGTTTTACCTTAATCATGAGGTCATAGTCTTGTTGTTGATTTTCAAATTCATTCTGTATCTCATCAAATAACTCTTTAATTCTACTGGATACTTCACAGTTACCTTCTAGACGGTTTGTGAAGTGACTTGGTCGCTGAAAAAATATTTTAAGGTATTTTTCATTAAAAAAGTCATTGGGTGTATTCCAAATCAGCCATGGCTCAAAATGAATAACTGCGTTAATCATAGGGGAATGGCTTGTCACTTTAATACCATGTTGTTCTAAATTATTAAAAATATAAATATCCCCTTCTTTAGCTGGAAATTCCTGACCATCAATATAATAGATGCCCTCTCCTTTTTTGATAAAGGAAATCTCAAGATGATGATGGGTGTGTCCTGAACTTTGATCAAGCCAAGGTTGCAGCAAAAAATCGTCATATTCAATATAGAATTTATCTTGAAAAGATATTCTTTGAACCATAACCAACCTCCTTTTATAGGGATACTACTAGTATAGCGTTGAAACTATGATTTGTTCAAGGCTTACTTTAGAACCTTATGTAAAAATCGTTTATATTTTGATAAAAATCGTTGAAGAATATTAAAAGATGGCTTGTTACAATCAAAGTATAGTTTTTATCTTGAATAATATCTGGATTATGATTACTGAGAGGAGAGAAATATGAAATCATTTGCTGAGAGACTAGAATTGAGTACAGTGCCTAAAGCTAATGAGGGAGCTATTGTATTAGGACCTCAAGTTCGTTTTACGGTATTAACATCACGATTGATTCGAATTGAGTATAGTAAAGATGATTGCTTCAGAGATGTAGCAACAAAGACAATATTAAATAGGGAGTTACCTGTACCTTCTTTTGAAGTTATTAAAGATACAGATAGAATGGTCATAAAGACTGAACATATAGAGTTAACCTACAACCCTAATATTTTAGGTTTTACTAGAGATACCTTCAAAATATATGTGAAAGAAACTGATAATACCTGGTTTTATGGTTTATCTGCATCTAACTTAAAAGGGACTCTACGTACATTAGACCAAGTAGATGGTTCAGCCCCTTTAGAAGAAGGTTTAATGTCTAAAGATGGTTATGCAGTAATTGATGACACTGAGAGTTTTATATTAACTGATGATAATTGGTTTGAGGAAGTTTATTACCCAGCAGGAAGCTATGAAGATATCTATTTCTTTGGTTATGGAAGAGACTACAAAGCTTGTTTAAGAGATTTTACCCGTATTGCTGGTGATGTACCTATGTTACCAAGATGGACACTAGGTAACTGGTGGAGTCGTTATTGGGAGTATAGCCAAGATGAATTATTAGGTTTAATGAGTCGATTCCAAAATGAAGATATTCCGTTATCGGTATGTATCGTAGATATGGATTGGCATATTACGGATGTAAGTGGTGGAGGATCTGGTGGATGGAGTGCCGGTTGGACGGGTTATACATGGGAGAAAAAATTATTCCCAGACCCACAAGGGTTCATGGAAGAACTTCATAACAGAGGATTAAGAACAGCTCTTAATCTACATCCAGCAGATGGCTTATTACCTCATGAAGAGATGTATGAAGAGATGGCCGATTTCATGGGAATGGATCCTGAAAAAGGTGATGCTATTCACTTCAATATAACAGATAAGAAATTTGCAGAAGGTTACTTTGATATCATGCATCAGCCACATGAAAATGATGGTGTAGATTTCTGGTGGATGGATTGGCAACAAGGAAAGAAGGCAAAAGGGTCCCATCTTGATCCACTGTTCTTGCTCAACCACCTTCACTTTATGGATGCGGCTAAAGAAGATGATAAACGACCATTCATATTCTCACGTTGGGGAGGATTAGGTAACCATCGTTACCCTATTGGATTCTCTGGTGATACAACATCATCTTGGGCAAGTTTAGCTTTTCAACCTTACTTAACAGCTACAGCTGCCAATGTTGGTTATGGCTGGTGGAGTCATGATATTGGTGGACATCATAATGGTATTCAAGATGGAGAGTTGTATACAAGATGGGTACAGTATGGCGTCTTCAGTCCAATCATGCGTTTACACAGCACAAAGCAAAGGTTTGCTGATCGTCATCCTTGGGGGTATTCAGAAGAGGTACTTAAGGTTGCTGGTGATTACATGCGATTACGTCACCGTTTAATTCCATATATCTATACCATCTCTTGGGATAACTATAAGACAGGCATACCAGGCTTCTTACCACTTTATTACGAACACCCATATGTTGAAGAAGCTTATCAACATGGTAACGAATATTACTTTGGAGAGCAGCTTATCGTTTCTCCATATATTGAACCTGCCGATGAAGATATAAAATTATCTCGCCAGACTTTATGGCTTCCAGAAGGTGATTGGTACGGCTTTTTTGATGGAGAATACTTTAAAGGTGACGAGCATTATGCTTTATACGGAGAGCTTAGTGATATGCCAGTATTCGCAAAAGCAGGAGCTATTGTACCATTAGGTAAAGAGGTAACATGGGGTGGTATTGATAATCCTGATGAATTAGAATTAGTAGCATTTCCAGGTGCTGATGGCAGCTATACACTTTTTGAAGATGATGGACAATCACAACGCTATAACGAAGATCATGCATTAACTGAATTTACTCAAGTCTATGAAGGTAAACAAACAACAATCAAAGTATGTCCAGTGAAAGGCAATGGAAATCTAATTCCAGAGAACCGCAGTTACCGTCTTCAACTAAAAGGTATTAATGAACCAACAAATGTTCTTTTCACAATCAATGGCCAAGAGATTGATGTGAAGTGGAATTATGAAGAGGGAGTTCTTTATACTGAAGCCCTTCAAGTAAGGTCAGAG
Source organism: Vallitalea okinawensis (assembly GCF_002964605.1). Lineage (NCBI taxonomy): Bacteria > Bacillati > Bacillota > Clostridia > Lachnospirales > Vallitaleaceae > Vallitalea > Vallitalea okinawensis. Next base: position 67,813 of record NZ_PQDH01000006.1, on the reverse strand, counting down.
GATACCTTTGAAATCAAGGTTCGAGGTGAAGACGAATTAGCTATAAAAGAGCGTCAACCAATGAAGCAATTAGAAAAACTTATTATTAACTGTAATCTTGACACACAGATCAAGGAAAAACTCTGGTGTAGTCGTTATGAACTTATGGAATCAACAGAAAGCCTGGGTTCTAGATATTCAACTAAGAAAATTACTACTAAGAGTTTATTAGCACTTATGGAATGTATTAATGATAAGCCAATTTATATGATGCAATAGTTGAAAATCAAAGGCGCATGATAAGTATAGGACTTATCATGTGCTTTGCTAGTTATAGGAAGTGCATATATTATTTTTTTAGGTTCTCTTAAGAAAGAATATATGCTATAATTATAACATTAAGGCAATCGGTTGCATAAATCGACGAAGGAGGCATTTAAGATGACAAGAGCATGGTGGAAAGAAGGCATAGCCTATCAGATATATGTAAGAAGTTTCAAGGATGCAAATGGTGATGGTATCGGTGATTTACAAGGTATCATTGAGAAGCTAGATTATTTAAAGGAGTTAGGGATTGATATCATTTATCTCAATCCTATCAATAAGTCGCCTAATGATGATAATGGCTATGATATCAGTGATTTTAGAGATATCATGGATGAATTTGGTACCTTAGAGGATTTTGACCAATTACTCAAAGCTATTCATGAAAATGGTCAACGTCTTGTTCTTGATTTAGTTATTAATCATAGTTCTGACGAACATCCTTGGTTTATTGAAAGCAGAAAAGGCAAAGATAACCCTTATAGAGATTATTACATTTGGCATCCAGGTAAAGACGGTAGAGAACCAAACAACTGGGGATCTTTCTTTGGTGGTAGTGCATGGCAATTGGATGAAGCTACTGGAGAATATTATCTGCACCTGTTCTCTAAGAAACAACCGGACTTTAATTGGAGAAATGAACGCTTGCAAAATGAAATGAAAGACATGATGGGCTACTGGATAGATAAAGGGGTAGATGGATTTAGAATGGATGCCATCAATCATCTTGAAAAAGATCATAGCTTTCCAGATGGTAAAGTCCATGAAGGACAAGTCTATGGTAACTTTATTAAGTATGTACAGAACCTACCTGAAGTCCATGGTTACTTAAAGGATATTCGAAATTATGCATTAAGTAAGCGAGAGGACCTTGTTTTAATTGGTGAGACAGGGGGAGTGAGTTATGATAATGCATTTATTTATACAGGGATTGATCGTGGCGAATTAGATATGACCTTCCATTTTGATATGCATAGTGTAGGTAAAGGAAAGAAGGATTGGGAAAGAAGACCTATTCGCTTAATAGATGAAATTAAAGATAAATTCACTGGATGGCAGAGTAGAGAAGAGGAAGATGGTTGGTGCCCCATATTTTATTCCAATCATGATACAACTCGTACGGTATCTCGCTTAGGTGATGATAAAAAGTATCTTAAAGAATCTGCTAAAATGCTGGCGACTCTTCAATTGACTGGTAGAGGAACACCTTTTATCTATAACGGAGATGAAATTGGTATGACCAATGCCTACGAATATGGATTAGAAGATTATCGTGATGTAGCAGTTTTTACTAAATATAAAGACTTTGTTGAATCAGGGTTAGTATCTGCAGAAGACTATTTAAAAGGCCTTCATTTGACTTCGAGAGATAATTCAAGAACACCGATGCAATGGAATGATAGTCAGTATGCTGGCTTTTCCAGTGATGAGCCTTGGATTAAAGTAAACAAGAACTACAAAGAAATTAATGTAGAAGCCCAAATGAAAGATCCTAATTCTATATTGAATTATTATAAAGAGATGATACAAGTTAGAAATGATAATCCTGTACTTGTATATGGTGATTTTAAAGAGATTAATCATGATGATGAGGAGCTCTATGTTTATATGAGAAGCTTAGAAGATAAGGAAGTACTTGTTATCATTAATTTCTACGATAAGAAACCAGTATTCAATTTACCATCAGGACTTGCTAAATCTGATTTAGAATTAATAATTAGTAACTACAGTTGTAAAGATAATGATAGAAATGAAATAGAATTACGCCCTTATGAGGTAAGAGTGTATAGAATAGTTTAAACTGTTTTATACCTATCCTAAATGTAGATGAAAGCATATAATAGAAAAGTACTTGTAATAAAGGTTTGCGTTATTGCAAACAAAAAAATTTGTAGAAATAATAGGTGTTCTTGATTGAAAGGAGTGTTGTAATATGATGTTAACTGTATTAAGTGTTGTGAACGAGAATTTAATAAACATCGTACTGCTTGCTCCTGAGGATATCTCATTCTAATTTTAAAATGTTATCCATAGAAGTGACTAAGATCCTTGGAGCAGGTATGTTTATCTGAACTAAGGATTTTTTTAGTGTAAGAAAGTACTGCGTTTTGCTTATAAAAGCAATGAGGTATCGAACCCCATTACTTTTGATACATTTCATTACATGAAATGATCAAGCAAAGAACCATACTTTCTTCCACATACTTGAAAAGTGACGATAGTTACTTTTCTTGTTAATGTAGAAAAGTAAATAAATTACTCTTTTCTACTATAATTGGATGGAGGAATTAGAATGAATATTAATTTAAAAGATTGGGGCCTAACTCAGGAAATTTATGATCAATATGAAGAGAGAGCAGACCACCAAAAGATTGGTAGAGTTGTTGAAGAGCACAAAAATTTATATAAAGTGATTACAGAAATCGGATATATTATCGGTAAGGTAGCTGGTAAATTGCAATACGAAACAGATGGGAATGGAGATTATCCATCAGTAGGGGATTATGTTCTTCTTGAACATCATTCAGGGGATAAGGCTCTTATCACAGAGATATTACCACGAAAAAGTAAGTTCTCAAGAAAAATTGCAGGAAGCCAATTTGAGGAACAAGTTGTTGTAACCAACATGGATGAATTATGGATATGCATGGCATTGAACAAAGATTTTAACTTAAAAAGGTTGGATCGCTATACCACCTTAGCCTGGGATAGTGGAGCAACGCCTGTAATCATATTAACAAAAGCGGATTTATGTGAAGATATAGATGAAGCATTAGAAGAAATCAACCAAACAATATTTGGTATTGATATGATTGTAGTTAGCTCAGTGGAAGATATAGGATTAGATCTGGTTATGAACAGGATGGAATACGGTAAGACTATTGCATTACTAGGTTCATCAGGGGTTGGGAAATCTACATTGATCAATAAGATCCTTGGTAATGAGGAGCAAGAGACTACCGATATCATGGCAGATGATCGAGGGAAACATACAACAACATATCGTAAGTTAATGCTCCTTGATCAGGGAGGTATTATTGTTGATACACCTGGTATGAAGTCCGTAGGCCTACTAAATAACGATAAGCAATTAGATGATACATTTAAAGATATAGTTGAGATTGGTAATCTATGTAGATTTAGTGATTGTAGTCATAATAGCGAACCGGGTTGTGCTATTAAAGCAGCTATTGCGAATGGAGAGTTGAGTTCGGAGCGTTATAATAATTATGTCAAACTTAAGAAAGAAGCAGCTTACATGGAGAAAAAATTAAACAAAGCAGCTTTAAGACGTGAAAGTAAAGAAAGAGGCCGCCATTTCAAAAGTCATAAAAAAGTTAAATACTAAGACATATAACAAGTGGAGCCTTTATCATGATTAATAAAATTATTTTAAAGCTAAGAATCTAACATCAAACGGATACGAAATCTTAAAAAAGATATTTTTCTACAGTTGAGTGGTTGTAAAATTTAAAGTACTGGAGTGATGCATATATGTTTAAGACATATAAAGAATTTGATGATCATATTACAGATCTATGGCATCAAGATAAATTTAATGAAATTATAGAGTTGTTTAAGGAATACATGAATGTTTTCCCAGAAGACAACTATGATATAACCTGGGGGACTTCTCTTTGTTATGCTTCCGTTGGGGATTTAGAGAATGCATATAATACATTGGAAGATGGTACAAAGAAAGGTTATTTTTATCCGATTTTCCCTAATGATTCTTTGTTTAATAAACCATCATATGAAAAACGCTTTAAGAATTTACTAACGACAATTGAAGTATTAAAGCTTAAAAAGCAAAACTCTGCCCAAGTAGAATATTCTTTAGATTCTCCAAAGTCTTATACGAAGGATACGCCTCTTCTAATATCTTTACATGGCTGGGGAGAAGATATGTTTTTCTTCAAAGAAAGATGGAATTCAAAAATTATAAAAGATAAGTTTCACCATCTATTTATTCAATCTAGCCAGGTAGGTTCATACAGTGGATATTGTTGGGATAACTTTGAAAAGGCCTTAGAGGATATCAACAGAGTTTTAGATATTGTGAAAGAAACTCTAGGGTTTTTACCAGAGAATATTTTTACAGGAGGATTTTCACAGGGAGGTCAAGTCTCAATTGATCTTTGCTTCAAAACTAATTTACCTATAAAGGGAGTAGTAACCCTATGCCCTGATTTAGGTGATGAGCATGCCGATTGTGAAGTCGATCTGTTATCTTCTAGACTTAAGCATGTCACGATCATCACTGGAGAAAAGGATGAAGTTCTCGAAAAACAGAAGATTTTTGTCGAAAAGCTTGAAAAAGCCGATGTTGAACACAAATTTACTATTATTGATAATCTAGGACATTGGTTTCCGAATAATTTAGAAGATTTATTAGATATGCAATTTAATATATTATTAGAAAATAATAGCGTCTCGGAATAAATAAGTTTATCACTAAACTGAAATAATTATCTTTATTAAAGGTGGGGCTGACGGATAATAGAAATAGCCCAATTTAAAAAAGGACAAATCTTATAAAAAAGAGATGTCCTTTTTTTCGTTATATAGTAAAGAGTGAATTATGTTTTTCAGTCATATGCTTAGGCTGTCCACCCCAATGGACTTCCCCCATTTATTATGCGCCTTTTAAAGAGCGGTTTACAAGTTATAAGCTAGCTCGGAAGGTATGAAGTTGCCTATAAATAAGATATGATGCTACAACAAAAAGAATAGTGGTTACAATTCCAGCTTCAGGACCAAAAGCGCCACCAGTAATCCATTCTGGACCTGTACTCTTAAAATGTAAGAGGCTATTGGTGACTTCATTCCCGCTGACTTGAAAACCATAGATGTTACCCTGAGCCCAATTCCAAGCAGCATGAATACCACATACCGTCCAAATATGCTCTTGTTTTATAACCAATAGACCTAAAAATAGACCTACTATAATGATATTTAAAATAGCTAGAAAGTTAATGTGGGCATTAAAAAGGTGGAGTACTCCAAAAGCTAAGGCGGATGCTAATAAACCAAATACAGGCTTATAACGAGCTCCTAGAATATGCATAAGCCAACCTCTAGCTACAGCCTCTTCTGTGCTACTTTGTAAAGACCAAGCAGGTATTAGAAGTAGTATAATTGTTAGGCTTGACCAGTCAAATGAAGGAGCTGATATAGTTGTATCAATAGTAACCATACCAAAGAGAAATAAGCAAAGTACTACTAAAGTAATGAGCAAAAAGCCTAAACCAAAGCCCTGTAAAAATTTAAGAAACCAGTTCCTAGTTTTAAAGCCAATAGACCGAAAAGGACGACGTTCTACTAACTTGACCCAGAGAAATAAAAGAAATAGCACAATTGAGAACGATATAATAAGCATTATAAACAACTCTAATATACCCGAAGAAGTAACTTGAGTTGGTAGTATAGTAATAATTATGAAGAAAGGTATAGTGAGAATTTGACTACCAAACATAAAAACAAAAACTAATAGATAGGCAAGAAAAATATTGGTTACATACCTTGCTTTTTTTGCTTCTTCAAAAAGCTTTCCACGATAGAACATAGACAATACCTCCTTTTTTGGATTATCACCATGTAGGAAATGAAATATAATAATAATGCAATTATTATCATTATACCACTTTCTTCATCTTCTTAGTTTACATCTTAATGAAATTCTTAAAGGGACATTAAAATAGCACATAGATGATAGTATAAATCTATCACATATGCGCTATATAAATAAGTTTACTTAATAATATTAATAATACCGGCACTACCTTGAGGTGGATAGCTTTCAGCAATTGAACCATAAAATACAATCTCAACATACATACCCACTTCTAATTCTTCAACGGTAATTTCATTTGATTCTTGGTTAAAGATTTTTGTTTCTTCAGTAATATTGACATATGCAGTGTTGTATTTGTTCACAATACCTTCAGTCTTTCCATCAGCTATGAAAAACCCAGTAATATCTGTATCAGCAGTATAAATTTCTTTGATCTCGCCTTCTGCCATGACTTCATTGGTTGCTTGTAATGCTAAATCTCCTGCAGGTTCTTCAGAAGATACTTTAGCGTTAGATTGATCGTTGGTATTTTGCATATCTTCAATAGCCTGTGGATCATCAGTATTTTGTGGTTCTTCAACTGTTGTATCACAACCGATCATTAAAAGTGACAATGCTAAAACGAATAGTATAGTCATATATTTTTTCATATAATCATCTCCAAGAGTATATTCAATTAATTATTAGACGAATAAGAGGGTGATTCTGTTCCACTAATATTTTAAGCGATTTAGTCTTAAAAGATTCATAAAGTAAAATCTGAAGTTTAAAAGTAGCACAAAATTAATCTAACCATATAATGTAATGAGACAAGTAATATCAATAGTTTAGAATAAGTCTAGTGATGATAAGGAGGTGATTTGCTAATGTCAATATCCTTAACCTTTCACAATCAATCAAATGATGAAGAAAATTCTCAAGTTATAGTTTTTAAAAGAGTTGATACTATTGCAGAGCCTGCAAAAATTAAAAGAATTTGTCTTAACGAACTGATAATTTTTTTACCAGAAATAGATTTAGCTGATATTGAGAAAAATGATGAAATTAGTTTTAATGAACTAAGAATCACTTCTCTTGTTAAAGGAGTTAAGTACAAAATATCTACTCTTAAATTTGATACAGAAGGAGTGTTTCCTGCTGAGATTAGTATTATAGCTACCGATTGTCATGAATTTAGAATTGAAGTTATTACTCCTGAAGCTAGTCTTGTTACAACCGTTTCTGATTTAGTACTTGAGGTATTTAATCCTGATGGTGGTATGATAATGAAAGTAGTGGATTCCCACAAACAAGTGTGTGTCTAAATATAAAAGCATATTAAAATTTGTTTGCAAGATGGAACAACTTAGGTGAGTTGTTCCATCTTGCAAGTTGTAAAGGCTTCATAAAAGTAGTTCACAATATATGGTATAATTAAGTAAAGGATAGTAAAGAAAATAACAAATATTACATATCGCAGTACTTAAGTGGAGGATACTTAGATTTTATTTTGAGAGTGCAGCTGATATTTATATGATGCCAAATTTTATTACCAAAAAACTATTCAATAAATTAGAGGTACTTGGAAAAATATATAAAAAGACGCATACATATGATGAGAAAATTATAAAAGAAATGAAACAACCTTATAAAATAGCAGGGGTGAAACTAAAAATTATGAAATTAATTAAAAAGATTGGGGTAATGGATGTCTCTTGGAATAAGTTATTAAAAGGTAATAATGCCTTTGAAGAAAGATACAGTCGACCTTTTGCAATTGATTCTGTGATTGATCATCAATCTTAACGAACATGCTTGCATTATGATTATTGATTCAATACCATACTCTTATAAGTTCTTTTTATGTTATAATCTTAAATAAAAGCAAAGTGATAATGGGTGATTAAAATGTCTATTGGTGCAAATGTATTTAGTATAGGTGAAATGTCAAAATTGCATAAGATGTCCATAAAGACATTACGCTATTATGATGAGATTGGGTTATTTAAGCCATCGATGGTCAATGAACAGTCCCGTTATCGATATTATACCATTGAACAATTTGAGCGATTAAATACGATTAATTATCTAAAAAGCTTAGGGGTTCCGCTAAAAGATATCAAGGAGCACTTAGAAGACTCAAGTATAGACAGATTCATGAAGTTATTAGAAGAACAGCAAGAACTGACTAGTAGAAAAATGACTGAATTAGAGATGATCATGAATAGATTTAATGAAAGACTTGAAGAATTGACTTTTTATAAGAAATTTGAAAGAGTTGACGAACCCTTTATTCGCATGTATCCAGAACGTCAGGTTATTCGCCTTAAAAAGAATATTCAAGGTATACATCAATTAGAGTTAGCTATTAGAAATATTGAAAATGAATATATGTCGTCTACAGTGGCTATCATTGGTAAAGTAGGTGTTACTGTAGCATTAGAAGATGTTTTGGATGGAAAATGTCATGCTTATAATTCTGTTTTTATCATTCCAGATGAAGATGTTAATACGAAAATCATCAATAGCTTCCCAGAAGGCGAATATGCTTTGATTTACTACCGGGGTATGGACCATATGGATTCACCCAGGTATTACGAAATGTTACTGACTTATATCAAGGAGCAGGGGTATGAAGTAATTGGAGATGCCATGGAACGTGTCATCATCGATCAATATATTTCTGTAGACTCGGGGGAGCATTTAACAGAAATTCAATTACCGGTAAGAAAGATAATCAATAGAAACAGTTGACTCTCCTGTTACTGGAGGTTTTATAATAGAGTATTATTGAAAGGAGAGATTTAATGGAAATCAGTAATATCATTGGATTTTTATTCGCTGCTGTATTATTAACTATAACACCTGGTCCAGATTTGATTTTTGTACTGACACAATCAATGTCTAATGGACGCAAAGCAGGAATAGCTACAGCCTTAGGTTTATGTACAGGACTGATTCTTCATACTACAGCTGCAGCGTTAGGTATATCCGCAATTCTTAGAACGTCAGCCTTAGCATTCAATATCATTAAATATGCTGGAGCTATTTACTTGTTATATTTAGCCTATAAAGCCTTAAGAGAAGGTGAACACTCTCTAGAAGTGGATTCTGCTACAGTGAAATTAAGCAGTATAGCCTTATATAAGAGAGGTATCTTTATGAATATCCTTAATCCAAAAGTAGCCCTTTTCTTTCTGGCGCTGTTACCCCAATTTGTTACAGCTGAAGCAGGGAATACCACGATGCAGATGCTACTACTTGGACTAATATTTATGATTCAAGCCATTTGTGTTTTTAGTTTAGTAGCAGTATTAGCAGGTTATTTTGGAGAAAAATTAAGTAAGAGCAAAAAGTTCGCATGGATTATGAATAAGGCAAAGGCATTAATTTTTGCTATTATTGGATTGAAAATTGCTTTGTTAGATTAAATTTGATAGAAGTAGGTTTTGATAATGAAATTAGATCGTTTATTAGCTATAGTGATGTTATTACTCAATAAAGAAAGGATCACAGCCCAAGAACTTTCAGAGCGTTTTGAAGTGTCCATTCGAACCATTCAAAGAGATATTGATGCCATTTGCATGGCGGGAATACCTATTGTTGCTCAGCGTGGTCAACAAGGTGGATATGGAATCATTGATACTTATAAAGTTGATAAAAGCTTTTTTACCTATGATGAAATACAAGTTCTTTTAGCTTCTTTAAAAGGTGTTACAAAAGCCTATGATGACCCTAACTTAAAAATGATTATGGAAAAGATCATGACTTTACAGGAGAATGAAGGGAATTGGCATGTAGAGATGGATTTTAGTCCTTGGGGTATATCTAAAGAACAAAAACAAAGATTAGAGGATATCCGTAATGCCCTTTCTTCTAAAAGAGTTTTAAGATTTGAGTATATCAATGCTAATGGTGAAACATCAATCAGAACAGTAGAACCAGGTTCCATGTTGTTAAAGATTAATACATGGTATTTATACGGGTTTTGTAAGCTGAGAGATGACTTTCGGTTATTTAAGATATCTCGGATTCGCCATCTTGAGGTTCAAGATGAAATCTGCGATTCAGATAGAGTGTATAAGCCCTATACCTTTCACTATGATAGCAGACCGATTGTAGAACTCAAGTTAAGGTTCGAAAAATCAGCCTTGAATCGTTTAGATGACTATTTTGAACTGGATGATATGAAGATAAAAGATGATTTGATTGATATCACAGTGACTTACCCATTGGATGAATGGATCTATAGCACATTACTGAGTTTTGGCGATCAGGTTGAAGTATTAGAACCTGACCATGTCCGTCAAGAAATACAAAAACGAGCCAAACAAATATTATCTAAATATGATTAAAAGTATTAGAGTACATTTAGAAAAGAGGCTGATAGAACATGTCTAATGCTGTTATAAAGAAGTTACAATTAAAGGATCAAAGTGAACCTGTTCTTATTCTAAATTCTCCTGAAGAATATAAGGACACATTACTTGCTTTTGAAGCTGCTGTTCATCAAGGACTAGAAAATGAAACCTATGGTTTTATACAGATATTTGGTAAAACAACAGAACAGCTCAAACGAGACAGTATCAATGCTGTAACTTGCTTAAGAGAAGATGGCTTATTCTGGCTTTGTTATCCCAAAAAATCATCTAAAAAATACAAAGGTTGTGATTGTAACAGAGATGAACTAGCTAATATTTTAGGTGATCAGGGTTTTGAAGCGGTTAGAATGGTAGCTATAGATGCTGATTGGTCTGCAATGCGCTTTAGGCATGTAGATCATATTAAAACGATGACACGTTCAAAGGCAGCTACTAAAGAAGGAAAGATGAAAATAAAATCTGATAAATAAGCCTGAAGGTCTTTGTATTGACAAAGATCTTCTTATTCGCTATAATGATAGTAAGAAATTAAATTGTGTAAAATTAAATTGAATAAAATTTAAAGGGGTGTTTTTCATGAATATCTATGATATGAAGGCTAAAGACATAAGTGGTGATGAAGTTCAACTAAGTAAATATAAAGGAAAAGTAATATTAGTTGTGAATACAGCTAGTAAATGTGGGTTCACTAAGCAATATGATGGATTACAAAAGCTTTATGAGAAGTATAAAGATCAGGATTTTGTTATACTAGGCTTTCCATGTAATCAATTTAAAAATCAAGAGCCTGGTTCAAATGAAGATGTGCAATCTTTCTGTAGATTAAATTTTGGTGTTGAGTTCCCTATGTTTGAGAAAGTGGATGTAAAAGGTGAAAATGCCCATGAGCTATTTAAATATTTAGAAAAAGAGACAGGAAAAGAAATACCTTGGAATTTTACAAAGTTCTTATTTAACCGAGATGGTAACTTGATTAAGCGTTATTTACCAATTACTCCACCACAACGACTTGAAAAGAGCATTAAAAAGTTGGTATAATAGTAAGAGAGAAATTAGAGAATTCAGTCAAAAAAAGGGATGATATAGAGAATGAGCTCAAAAAGGGATGATATGTTACTATTAGAGAACCAGTTTTGCTTTCAAGTTTACGCAGCTTCACGACTAGTTACCAAAGCCTATAGACCACTTCTAAACAAGCTAGATTTAACCTATCCCCAATATTTAGTGATGTTATTGCTTTGGGAACATGGGGTAATTTCAGTAAAAGAATTAGGTAAGTTGCTTTACTTAGATTCAGGAACCTTGACACCACTATTAAAGCGCTTAGAGAAATTGGGAGTTCTTCATCGATCCAGAAGTAAAGAGGATGAACGTATTCTTATGGTTACACTAACAGAGCAAGGAAGAGAACTGAAAGAAAAGACAAAAGAAATGGATATTCCTAAACAACTGATGGAAGGACTTAATCTAAGCTGTACAGCAGAGGAGTTAGGTCATTTAAGAGAGGATCTAAAAAAGTTAATAAAAGATATCAATAGTTTAAACAGCTAAGTGGATGAGTAACCATTTAGTTGTTTAATTATTATCTATTTCATTATCAAGAGTTGTTTAAGTGAAAGATAAGTATGGTATAATGGAGATAGATGTTAATCGTTTTATTACCAAGATTATTAATACAAAGGAGAAATGTGATATGAAGCATTGGCTATATCCTGCAAATGTAAAGTACTACGATGTAGTAGAGGCTTTTACAACAGAAGATTTGATAGCATGGCCTATGACGAGTAAGGTTGAAGTTGGAGACACGGTATATATGTATCTTGGTCAACCCTTTAAGCAAATTATGTTTAAGTGTCAGGCGGAAGAAATCAATGTGCCACTAGAAAGAGTAATGGACCAAGCTAATAAGTATATAAAGACTGAAGGAAAATCCCCAAAGAAGAACTTTATGTTATTGAAGAGACTAGAGCAATATGATAAAAATCAAGATGGACCTCTAGCTTTTAGTATGATGAAGTTAAACGGCTTGAAGGGGAGCATTATGGGACCCCAGTGTTTAGAAAATAACGAGACTCTCTATAACTATATTCATAAAATGGATTAGGGAGGAATAATATCATGACAAAAGAAGATGTAAGAACATATTTCCTTGCTAAAAGAGGTGCTACAGTTGAGACACCTTTTAGAGAGCCTGTACCAGTGTTTAAGGTGGGCGGGAAGATGTTTGGATTAATGAATATACATGAAGAGGATAGGCAAAGTATTAATCTGAAATACCCTAAAGAAAAGATGGGAGAGATTCGGTCTTTATTTAAAGAGGTGCAACCAGGTTATCATATGGCTAAGGATCATTGGAATACAGTCTATTTAGATGGTGATTTAGACGATAATTTTATTAAAGAATTAATTGATATATCTTATAATCTTGTATTTCAATCATTAACAAAAAAAGCACAAAAGCAATTAAATGAGGCAGAATAAAAGAGTTGTTTACTATGTATAAAATAGAGAGATTACCCGCATGTTATTAATGGGTGATCTCTTCTTTATTGTTTTTCTTTTTCTAAATCTATCACATAGAGTAATTCAAATTACAATTTTAAAGCACACATCAATTCTCCTCGAAAAGAAGAGTCTCACCCTTTTTACGACGTTTTTCTTGAAACTCTTTAAATTAACCATTAAAATAGAATAAAAGGATAGATAATAGGGGGGATGAGTTTGGTTAAGAGTATTGATATAATAAATAAATTATCAAAGATTACTACGAGAATGTCTATGCTTAATCAACAGCCGAGAGATTATGGGACAGGAATAACCCTATATGCATCTGAAATTCATACAATTAAAGCTATTGAAGAAAAAGAGGGGCTCAACATAACGGAACTTGCCAATGTGATGGGTGTAACGAAAGGCGCTATATCTAAAATTATTAATAAGTTAGTAAGAAAAGGGCTTGTTGAGAAGTATAAAGATGCCAATAATAAAAAAGAAGTGCTTTTAAAACTAACAGACGAAGGTGAGGATGCTTATATCGCTCATGCTCAATTCCATCATCGTGTTGAGCAGGAAGTTGGTAAGTACTTTGATGAGTTAGAAAACATTCAAAAAGAACATCTATTGGAGTCTTTAACGATCTTAGATTCTATCTTAAGTAACCACTGTAATAAAGGATGTCCAACAAAGATGGATGAGAGAGATTAAAGTTTTAAATTTTAAAGTTGATAAAAATCTCTAATTTAAGTATAATTTATTATACTTAAATTAGAGATTTTTTGTTGATAGACAGAGGAGATAAGAATAGTTAACATAGAGACTCAGGAGAGGAGGATACTTCATGAAAGCTTTAGTTACAGGATTTGAGCCATTTGGTGGAGAAGCTATTAATCCAGCCTTTGAAGCTGTTAATGTAATGAAAGATGAAATTGGTAGTTGCCAAGTGGTTAAGCAGGAATTACCAACAGTATTTAATCAATCCTTAGAAGTGTTGGAGGAAGCCATAGAAAAAGAACAACCTGATATTGTTATTTGTGTTGGTCAGGCAGGTGGGCGTTTTGGCTTATCTCTTGAGAGAGTAGGTATAAATTTAAATGAAGCTCGTATACCTGACAATGCAGGGCAACAACCAATGGGAGAGCCTATAAAGGAAGATGGTGAAAACGCCTATTTTTCTAACTTACCTAATAAGGCTATTTTGAAAGAACTGACTGAGAATAATATACCTGCATCTTTATCTTATACCGCAGGAACCTATGTATGTAACCATGTCTTATATGGTCTTATGTACATGATACAGAAGAAATATACCCATATACGAGGAGGGTTTATTCATGTACCTTTCCTACCAGAACAAACCTTAATGAAACGCAATACGCCTTTCATGTCCCTTGATATGATTGTTAAAGGATTAGAGATAGCAGTAAAGATAACCATAGACAATAAAGAAGATATTATATTGCCAGTTGGTGAAACACATTAGGAAAAGAAGTAGGAGGAAGGGATCATGAATGAGAGAATAATTCATAAAAGGGATAACTATAAAGTTGTTGTTATGAGTGATGTACATGGCCATCATAAACACCTTAAAGCTATGGTCCAAAAGTTAAAACTAAGTGATGAGGACTACCTTATTATATTAGGAGATTTTATTAACAGAGGGCCAGATAGTTATAAGACCTATACTTACATAAGAGAATTAGAAAAGTGTCCTAATACTATAATTCTTAAGGGAAATCACGAGGCTTTTATAACCAATCATCTACTAAACACAGAAATAACTGACGATTTTCTTAGGTGGCTGAAATTAGATAGGTATGAGACCATTATTACATCATTACTAAAACGTCACCAAAAGTCAGTTCATGATTTTGTATCTGGTAATGAACTTCATGACTTTATGCTATATCATCATGAAGATGTTTTTACATACTTAAAGAATCTCCCTATCATAGTACATTTTGATGATTTTATTTTTGTTCATGGAGGTTACGATTTAAGATTTCATCCAATTCAGGACGAGATTAAGTTTCTAAAATACGACCATTTCATAGAACGGAGTCCAGTGCAAGAAAAGAAAATAATTGTCGGTCATTGGCCAGTTTCTAATCTTAGAAATACGTGTTACACTAATGTACCTGTATTTAATGATGATAAAAATATTATATCAATTGATGGTGGATTAGGAGTAAAATCAGCAGGTGAACTCAATGCATTTATCATAGAAAAGCGTCAAGGAAAGATTTCCTATGATTATATTCAGTACAATGACTTTGAGAAGAAGGTTATTACTAACGAATATAAGTTTCCAGTTGAAGAAACATTATTACTAAACTACACAGATTGGGATGTGGAGATTATAGAGGTTGGCGATATCATGACACGTTGTAGACACATTAGCAGCGGTAAAGAATTAACCATCTTTAGCTGTTTACTTAAAGAAAAGGATGGTAAATACCATCTAGCTACTACCTATGTTAATAACTTCTATAATCTAGATTTGGGTACAGAGGTTGCTTTATGTCAGACATACGGAGAAGCTGCACTTGTGAAATTTGAAGAGAATTTTGGTTGGGTTATGGCATCTCAGATCAATGAATAATAAATACCGCCTCTACAATTAAGAGACGGTATTTTTATAAATAGATTTGTAAAGCTGAATTTATTTAGCTGCTAATTTTAGAATCTCTACGATATCTTGGCGATGAAGTTCTTTCATAGCGCCAAAAGGTCCATTCATAGCAGCATTATCTGCTAAAGCATCAATAGCTTCATAAGGTATGTTAGCTTCTTTGAGAGAAACAGGACTTCCAATTTTCTTGTACCAGTCCTTAAGAGCTTCAATACCAGCTAATGCTTTTTCTTCTTCACTACCATCTGTTATAGCAAATACTTTCTCAGCAAAACGAGCAAATGTAGCCACGTCTTCTTTATAGACGTACTTTGCCCAAGCGGGGAAAACAATAGATAATCCTGCGCCATGTGCAATATCATATAGAGCACTTAATGCATGTTCAATAACATGAGAAGACCAGTCACCGCCACTTCGTCCAGTGCCATTTGAGCCATTAAGGGCAAGAGTAGCACACCATGCAAATTCTGCTCTTGAATCATAATTATCTGGTTGATCGATTAATACTTCTGTATGCTTCATTGTGGTACGAATAATACCTTCAGAGTACTCTTTCATAATGTCCACTGCTGGAGTTTTATCACAGTACAATTCCATAACATGAGTGATGGTATCCACTGCACCATTGATTGTTTGAGATCTAGGTAATGAAAACTGTACAGTTGGATCTATGATGGATAGGGCAGGATATAGAGCTTTTCCTGAAATAGCCCATTTTTTGTCTTCATCTCTTTTCGTTACAACGCTATTTCCATTCATTTCAGAACCTGTAGCGGATAAAGTAAGAACGCCATAGATAGGTAAAGCTTTTTTTACACGGGCTTTTCCATCAAAGAAATCCCAGACAGGTCCATCATAGATGGCACCAGCAGCAATAGCTTTCGCGCTATCATACACACTACCACCACCAACAGGAATGATAGCTTCAATATTATGAGTTCTGCATTTTTCAATAGCTTCCTCTACTAAACTGAGAACAGGGTTAGGTTTTACACCACCTAATTCAATATATTCAATATTGTTGTCCTTAAAAGAAGTAACTACTGTATCATAAACACCATTATTAAAAATAGAGCTTTTACCATATAGCATAAGTACTTTTTTGATACCATCATGCTTAAGCTCGCTGCCAATTCGGTTAATCGTTTCTTTACCGAAAATAACTTTGGTTGGGTTAACATAATCAAAATTTCTCAAATGATTGACCTCCTTCAAAAGTATCATTATAATAGTTTTCAAATTTTTAATTAAAAGGCTAGTTGATTTTTAAAGTATGACAATGGAATTTCAAACTGAATTTCACCCATACTTCCTGGAGCAATCGTATTTTTATCAAAGACAATATATAAGCTGTTATCTTTAATATAATACTTTTGATAATCAGTTATTCCTATAAATCCATGCTTATCTTCTTCAAAATAATAGATAGTCTGGTCATCTTCCATTTGCTCAGCCATTTTTCTCTTTATTTCTTTATTAATGATAGATGCATAATCATATTCTGCCTTAAAAAGTTGATTGATTTGTAGGTCTTCAGGTGTATCATCAAGATGGATATTAAAGAAAATGCTGCCTAGTTTGGGAGTGCCACTTTCAACATATAAGATATCCAAACCTAAGGATAAAATGTCTATTGTGTTATACACCTGAAAAGTCGTTGTTAAAGAATAAGGCGTATAATCCCAACCTTTAGTGGAAAAGTCTTCTTTTGATGATTCAGCTGATAGTTTATAATTTCTAATCAAATGTTCAATATACCCTTTGATAGAGCTATTGAGGTCTTCTTCATAAGAAGGGTTGTCAAAACCAGTGAATTGGGGGAAACTGGCATCAACTATGACTGTTTCTGTTTCATAATTAATCGATGATTCAATGTAGCTGATTATTTGTGTCGTGCTACCTTGAATATCTGAATAGTTCAGTGCAAGTCCTGCAATAAATATGATAATTATGTAAAACAAAATGGATATGAACGTTTTATTCAACATAATCCTCCTAAAGTAGATAGTTTTTTCTTTCTAATTACATTATATATAATTAAGGTATATATTACTAGTGAATTTCATTGATTTCTTTTGCATTATTCATTGCCCAAGAACTTAGCAATATTATGCTAATATTAAGCAATAAAAGCCGAGATTTTAGGTGCAGTGGATGTTTATAATAAACTTATCAGATAAATAATGTGATGTTCAAGGAGGTCAGAAGAATGAAAATAGGTGTACGAGTGAACCTTAGAAAAAATAATGATGTAAAGAAAGAATTCGAAAAAGTGAGAGAATTCAATATGGATAATTGCCAATTAGATTGTTGGGATCCTGAAATGTTTACTGACGAAATAGCAGAAGAAGTTAAGGAAGCCATGAAAACTACAGGGGTATCCATCACAGCTTTCTGGTGTGGGTGGCAAGGACCAAAAGTATGGAATTTCATCGAAGGACCAGTTACCTTAGGGCTAGTTCCAACAGCCTATCGCTTTGTCAGAATGCAGAATCTTATGGATGGTTCAGATTTTGCTAAAAAGCTAGGTGTTAATCAGATTGTTACCCATGCTGGATTTATGCCAGAAAACCCTAATGATCCTATCTATACAGAGGTTATATCTGCTTTACGAACTGTAGCAGATTATTGTAAGTCCAATGGGCAGGAATTTTTATTTGAAACGGGGCAAGAAACACCAACCACTTTAGTACGCGTCATTGATGATATAGGTACAGGTAATCTGGGAATTAATTTAGATCCAGCCAATCTACTTTTATACGGAAAAGCTAATGCAGTTGATGCCGTTAGAATTTTCGGCGCGTTGATTAAAGGAGTTCATGCTAAAGATGGTGATTACCCAACAAACAGCCGAGAATTAGGTGAAGAAAAACCATTAGGAGAAGGAGAGGTAAATTTCCCAGCTTTTATCGAGGCTTTGAAAGAAGTTGGGTATGATGGTGCCCTTACAATTGAGAGAGAAATTGAAGGTGATAAGCAGATCAAGGATATTATCCATGCTAAACAATTACTAGAAACATTGATTTAGTTAGTTCAATGAGATTAATGGAGGGATAGCAATGATTAAAGTTGGCTTAATTGGATTAGGTATGATGGGGAGTTGTCACTATAGTAACTATCTTAAATTAGAAAAGGAAGGCTACTCTGTTAAACTAGTAGCAATTTGCGATAAAAATGAAGAGGTTCTCCAAGGGAAAACAGTTCGAGGTAATCTTGAATCCGATGCTAATAAGAAAGACTTAAGCAGTTATACATTATATCAAGATATTGAGGAACTCTTAAATCACAAAGATTTGGATTATGTTGATATATGTTTACCATCAGATTTACATAAAGAAGTAGCCATCAAAGCCATGGAGAAGGGGTTACATGTTTTAAGTGAAAAGCCTATGGCTTTGTCACGGTCTGATTGTCAAGAGATGATAAAAACAGGCAAAATGACTGGAAAAAAGCTGATGATAGCTCAGTGCTTAAGATTTTGGCCGATGTACCAAGTTCTAAAGGAAAAAGTTGTTTCCAAAGAATATGGTAATGTTTTAGCTGCACATTTCTATCGACGAAGCACACCACCCCTATGGTCGTCAGATGATTGGATGATGGATGAGAAACGTAGTGGTGGTGTAGCCATGGACTTACATGTTCACGATGTTGACATTATCCAACATATCTTTGGTAAACCTGATCAACTTTCAGCGGTTGGAGTTAACAAGTATGAAGGTGCGGGATGCAATCATATATCAGCACACTTTCTTTATGATAATACTGTTATTCATGCAGATGCCAGTTGGATCTATAGCCAAGGGTTCACAATGGGTTACTCTGTTGTATTCGAAAAGGCTACTATAGAACTCGTTGATGGCATAGTTATGGTGAAGACTGAGCAGGATGTAAGTGAAATTGAGTTATCTGATGGCGATGGTTATTATAATGAAATTAAAGAATTTGTTAACTGTATATTGAATGATAAGGTAAGTGAGATAGCTACAACTGAAAGTACGATGAGTACCATTGAGCTCATTGAATTGGAAAAACAATCACTTGAGCAAAAAGGTAAAATGCTATCATGCTAATGGAGGAAGAGAAATGACAAAATATAAGGTTGGTATTATTGGATGTGGTAATATTTCGCCTATGCACATTCTGCCTGTAATGCAAAATGAACATACTACTTTGGTAGCGGTCTGTGATATTAAGAAAGATCGAGTCATGAAAAAAGTTGAAGAGTTTGGGTGTAAGTGGTATACCAATTACAAAGAAATGTTTAAACACGAAGCTTTGGATGCCGTACACATTTGTACACCCCACTACCTCCATCCTATCATAACCAATGAAGCTTTAGATTGTGGCATACATGTTTTAACAGAGAAGCCAATGGCAATTCAGCTATCTGATGCAAAAGAGATGTTAAATAGAGCAGAAATTAACAATAAGGCTTTAGGGGTTATTTTTCAAACACGTTATAATGCAGCATCTCAAGCTATCAAAGATGCTCTTAATTCTGGAAAGCTTGGTGGCGTAAAGGCTGGGCGCTTATATCTTGCATGGGATCGTTCAGATGATTACTATAAGAAGAGTGATTGGAAAGGTACCTGGGATAAAGAAGGCGGTGGTGTCATCATTGACCAGGCTATTCACACCTTGGATTTAGCAAATTGGTTTATTAACAAAACGGTAGATTACATTGATGCACATATCAGTAATAGGGCTCATGATTATATTGAAGTTGAGGATGCCGCCGAAGGTGTTATCAAATACAAAGATGGTACGGTCTTAGCTTTTCATACGGTTAACTACTATACCTACGATTCGGATGTATCCATTGAATTACATTGTGAAAAAGGTATAGTTCACATGAAAGCAGATCAGGCAGTTATTGAATACAACGATGGTAGACAGCTAGTAGTTAATAACAATCCATCGGATTACTTTCACTATGGTGATGTAAAGAATTATTGGGGGCAAAGTCATAATAAACAGATTAGAGATTTCTATGAAGCCATTAGAGAAAATAGAAAGCCTACTATTGATGGACATGAGGCTTTAACCATTCAAAAGATTGTATGTGCTATCTATGAAAGTGGCAAAAAGAATAAAAAGATATATCTATAATTAATAAAAGAGCTGACTTCATCTATAAGTCAGCTCAAATACATATATACTTATTTCACAGCAGGTAGAATAATCTTCACAGTTGTACCATGACCCATCGAACTTTCAATGATGAGATTAGCATTATCATTAAAATTATACTTAAGACGATTATAGACGTTTTTGAGTCCAATGCTAGTGTAGCCATCTTGTTTGCCAATCTTTAAGGCATCATTCACTTCTTTTAATCGTTCAGAGGACATACCTGTACCATTATCTTGAATGAATATATGTACTTCATTTCCTTGAATAGACCCATTAATTGTAATTAATCCACCAGATTCCATTGAATCAATTCCGTGGTTAATAGCATTCTCTACGAGTGGCTGCAAAATCAATTTTATTGTTTTACATATCTTTACTTCTTCTTCAATATGACATGATATACTAAGTTTTTCCCTGTACCTTAATCTTTGAATGTATAAATAGTTCTCAAGATGTTCAATTTCTTCAGAGAATAGAATGAGATTATTGGATTTCGCAATACTTCCTCTAAAGAAATTACCAAGTGCATTAATCATATTACAGATATCCATATTACCTTTCTTATAAGCCATCCATTTGATAGATTCAAGAGTATTATATAAGAAATGAGGGTTGATCTGTTGTTGCAGTGCATTAAGCTGAGCTTCTTTTTCTAAAACCAATAACTCCTGTTCTCTTATCTTAGATTGATAATTCTCTTTAATCAATTCATTAAGTCTACTGATCATATGATTAAATTGGTTAGATAAAATTGAAATTTCATCTTGCCCTGTTATATTCAATTGAATGGTAAAATCACCATACTTGGCAACATCCTTCATAGCTCCTTGAAGTAATTTAAGGCGTTTTGTAATATTAAAGGCAATTAATGAAGATATGATAATAATGATGATAAAGAAGGTGACCATATAGATGACAATGTAATTAACTACTGGTTCTAATTTGCTGCTGATGGTATGATAAGGGATTACGCCCATAATTTTAAATTCAAACATATCTGTTGTATCATAAATAAGTAGATAATCTTCATTGTCATCCTGTAGAGTAATAAATCCCCTAGGGTCTTGTAGGTTGTTATTCTCAAAAATATCATTTGAACTCAATAAATCAGCAGTAAGTGCCTTTTTGGCGTGGTCAAAAATATTAACTTCTTGATCCATCATGAAAAAATATTCCGAGTTATTATCAAGATTCTGGCTATATAGATTGTTTAATAATGTCTGATCCATATAAAATACACCATATCCAATGACATCAGTAAAGTTATGTTTTTGCTTACTGCGGACGGTACGAGCGAATGTTAGAACAGGTGTTGTGAAATAATTATTGGTGGTATTCATTAATTCTAACTTACCAGTACTTTTTGAAGTTAATAATTTAAAGTCTTCTGAGGTAATTCCGATTGAATATGGACTGTAATAATTACTTGAATAAATGTTATTACCTTTAACGTCATAGAGATTCAGTGCTAAAATGTCCTGTTTAATCATCTGAGTTTGAGTAAACACTTGATCAATGGCTATATGATCAGATGCTGATGTATCATAATAATCTTGGATCACATCTGAATAGCACATTTGACTGGTAACACTATCATACTTATTGAAATTATGTTCGATGTTTTGCTTAACTAGTTCTATGGTATCTTGAGTTCGTAAAATGGTTTGATCTTTGTAATAGTCATAGTATGTAAAAAAGATGATAGAAGTGTAAAGGATATTGGGTATGATAACACTCAAAATAAAATAGGTAATGAGTTTATATTTAATGGTATTTTGTTTAGGGATAAGCCTAGGACCATGTAAATCCTCTTCACCATCATTAAAATGTGCTAATGTATAAGATAAATCCTGTGAAAAATTAGAGGCTAACTTATATAAAGGTGCTGAGATACGCTTTGAGTATAAGTATGAAAATACAGTAACAAACAAAATGAATAATAAGCCATAAAGGATAGTATAGGTGTTGACTTCGTTCTGTTTGGTTAAAACTGACTCTAAAGGGGCCTGACTCACTAAAGTAAAATTATAGGGCCATATCTTTTGAGAAACATATAGATAGGTATTATCTTGAGTAGAGTCAATGTAATAGGTATTTCTCTTGAATTGGTCAAAATCTAGAGTAATATTATTATTAGTCTTTGACCAGATCAATTCATTACTATTATCATAGAGGGCAACAGCCTGATAGTCGGGCAAATCTGAAAAAAAATCATTCATAAAATGTGTATTAAAAATAACAATAACAAGTCCAACCCGAGTACCTTCGTGATCTCTTAGGCTTCTTGTATAGATAATCTTATCATCAATTAGGCTATAAATCTTATTTTCAGTTAAATTATTGGGCAACTTACTTTTATAGTGGATGGGTGTACCTTCTCTATTAGTAGAAGTTAATAACTCAGAATGCTTCAGAAAGTTATCAAAATCTAAATTTTCTCCAAGGTATTGACCTGATGTGCCCCAATTATAGGAATAACTAAAGTTGTTTTTATTAATAAGTATAATATTATCAATATAATTTTGTTGAATAAAGATATTATTGAGTTCATGATCCAGTATAGATATTTGTTTACTGATATCTAGAAGATCAGAATATGCATCTTTTTCAGTGGTATACTGATAAATTATTTTGTTTTTATAAACCTGCTGTAAGTAACCTTCAGTCATTTCGAATACTGATTGTATATATTCACCTGCTTGAGTAAATGAATTCAATTCATAGGATGCATGATCCTGAATAAGTGAATTAGATACTATTTTATGTGACAGAAAATGAAAAGATATTATGACAGATAGAGTAAGAACAGTAGAAATTAAAAAAAGTTTTTTATGAATACTAAAACTGAATAATTTTTTTTCTTTCATCATAATCTTACCTCACAGTTCATTTGAGCTGAATTTTTTTCGGTATTCGTTGGGTGTTAGTTTGGTATATTTCTTAAAAGTATCAGTAAAGTATTTAGGATTTTGATAACCTACTGATTTACCTATCTCATAAATTTTAAGATTGGATTGTTGCAATAACTCTTTAGCCTTCTGGATACGATAATCTTTCAGGAATTCTATAAAATTTTTGCCTGTTTCTTTTTTAAATAAGACACTTAAATAGTTAGGATTTAAATAAACTTTTTCTGCAACCTCATTAAGTGTAATATAATCGCTATAATGGTCATAGATATATTGTTTTATTTTTTGGATAGAAGGATCTACTGTGACTTTTTCTAATTGGTTCATTTCAATAATGTATTGGTTGATTTTTAATATCATTTTCTCAAGTTTTGTTTTTAGTTGTGATGATATATGAATTTCATTAATAAAATCAGTAAATGGTGGTGATAGAGAAAGTATATCTTTAAGTGTCATGCCATGTTTATTGAGTTTTCTTTCCAGCATACTAATAAACTGCAGGCATGAATTTTTAATATATTCAGAATCGATATATTGGGAGTATTTATTTATATCCTTCCAAAAGTCGTTGAAGTAGTTCCTACTCGATGCTTTGTCACCATTGAGTATAGCTTTTATGAGGGCGTTTTCTATCTCATAGGGATAGTTAATAATTGATTTTTTCATAGACTTCTGATTCCAAGCAAAGAAAAATTCTTCACTTTCATTAAAAAATTTTGCCTTAATGGCTTCTCTAGCCTGTTCATAGGAATCATGTAGTGATAATATATTTTCATAGACATTACCTACTCCCATTGCTAGAGTGGATGTATCGGATTGCACATGCTGAGTTATTATTCTTTTTACATCATGAGCAATGCTCATAACGAATTTAAAGGATGAAATAACATTCTGAGGTAAATCAAAATTTAAGGTAACAATGATTCCATTAAATGAGTTATTAAAACAAAATCCTAAACTATTGGATTGCAGATAATGTTGCAAAGCTTCTTTTATTGATGAGTCCAGATGTATTGATTGAATAACCATGGAAGCGTAATATGTATAGTCCATGGTTATTTCTAATAAATCCAATCTTTCTTCAATTTCATCTATATCGGTGATTTCTCTTTCAATTATATCTTTAAGCAATAAAGCTAAGTTATTATCTACATTTTCTTTGTATGAAGTTAAAAGTCTTTTTTTGTTTCGTTCTTCATGGAGAACTTCTCTTAAAGAACAGAAAATATTCTCCAGCCTGTTAAAATCAACAGGTTTCAGTAAGTAATCATATACTCCGGTACTTATAGCTTTTTTGGCATATTCAAAGTCTTTATAACCTGATAAAATAATAACTTTTGTATCGGGGTAGTCTTGCTGAATAACTGCACTTAATTGAAGCCCATCCATTATGGGCATTTTAATATCGGCAATGATCACATCTACAGGGTTATTCTGAATAATATCCAGAGCTTTCTGTCCATTATTCGCTGAGTATAAAGCTTTAAAACCTAAAGACTCCCATGTATAAGACATTAAGCCATCACGGATAAACAATTCATCATCTACTATAAGTAATTTATATAGATTTTTTTCCATATAAAACACTCCTATTTAACGAATTTAATGTAGTATATATTTTAACATGGGCGGATTCATATTACCAACTTAATGTACCTTATTGAACAAATAAACTAATATATCTGGATAAATCTAAAAAATATCCCCTACTTTGTGATTTGGCTTTTTGGTAGTATTAAGTTGTTATCTGATATAATAAAAAGTGAAAAGAGGAGGAGTCATAATGAGAGGGACTAAAAAAAGTATTTCATTTATTCTAGTAATGATATTATTGATGGGCATTTGCGTTGCATGTGGTAGTAATCAGGAGATTAATACGCAACCTTCTTCAGATGAAAAAGATGTTCAGCAAACTGTAGAAAGTAGTAAGAAGGAAGAGATGGCTGAAGATAGAGTTGTTACACTATTTATAGATTCTAATGCTGCAGAAAAAGAAGAAACTAAGGAGTTAATGGCTAATTTTGAAAAGGCAACTGGTATTAAAATAGAGCATACAGTGATACCAGCTAATGGCTATGAAATATATAAAAAAATTGATATTTCAATGATGTCTGGTGACCAAACAGATGTTATTGGGTTATCAAATGCGATTATCCATGATAAGTACGTTCAATCAGATTTCTTAATGCCCCTAAATGATTTAGCTAAAGAAAATAGCTATGATATGGAAACTGTTTTTGGGCAAAATCTAGCTAAATATGATGATGTAGTTTACTCACTACCAGGTCAAATGTCAATATGGGCAGTGTTTTATAATAAGAAAATTTTTGATGAAGCAGGGGTACCGTATCCTGATGGTTCTTGGACTTGGGATGAATATATAGAAACAGCAAAAAAATTAACTAATCCAGACAAGGGTATCTATGGTTCATATATGCTAGACTATGATTGCTATTTATACTATCTAGCTAGACAAAAAGAAGTTAGTGGTTATAAAGAAGATGGAGCAAGTAACTATGATGACCCAGCTTTTGCAGAAGCGCTGCAATTCTTTGGAGATCTTGGAAATGTACATAAGATTCAACCGAGTTGGGTGGAATTCAAAACAAAGAAGTATTCTTGGGATCAATTTATGAATGGTCAATTTGGTATGCACTTTATAGGTAGTTGGTATATTGACTTACTTAATAATCCTGGGGATTATCCAAGGGATTGGGATTATGGTATTGCAGCTATTCCTGCCAATGAAGATGGAAAGAATAATTTTGGAAACATGAATTATTATGCAATTAATAAGAACGCTAAGCATCCAGAAGAAGCTTTTGAACTCGTTAAATATCTTGCTGAAACAGAGTATACTAGAAAGAGTGCAGTTCCAGCAAGGGTTGATTTGACAGAAGATGAGTTGAATGCACATTTTGAAAATATTGCTTCACAATCAAGTGATTCTATTACAGGAAATGATCTTACAAATGCACTAATTAATAATGGATTAGGTTTTGTAGATGAGAAATTTATAGGGACTGCCTCAGCAGAGTATTCTGAAATAGTTCTACAGGAAGGTGAATTATATCTTATTGGAGAACAAAGTATAGAAGATACAGTGAATAACATTAAGACTAGAGTTGATGCAGCTATTGAAAGTGCAAATTAAACCAATTAGTAGAGTAATGATATGGGCTTCTATATGAAGCCCATTAAATGAATACAGGAAGGTGACAATATGCTTATGTCGTCAAGAAAAATGAATAAGCTAGATAAACAAGAAGAGCGCTTAGGTTGGCTTTTTATCATGCCATTTATCATGGGATTTTTTATATTTAATCTATTACCACTGATTTATGGAGTTGTTATAAGCTTTCTTGATTTTAATAGTTTAGGCGCTATGAATAACTTAGAGTTTGTTGGTTTAGAAAATTATATAAAGATATTTCAGGATAAAATTGCTTTAAGCGCCTATGTTAAAAGTTTTTATTTTACTATTATTTATGTAACAGGAATCATAAGTTCATCTTTAATAATGGCTTTATTGCTCAATCGAAAATTTTATCTTCGAACATTAACACGTACGATGATTTATTTGCCTTATGTAGCCAATGTTATTGCTGTTGCAATGATATGGAGTATTATACTTGATCCTTATGATGGACCTGTTAATACACTACTAGGCCTAGCTGGAGTTGAAAATTTACCTATGTGGTTAGGAGGGGTAAAGACAGCGCTTCCAACAGTTGCTCTGATCAATGTTTGGCTCAATTTAGCCTTTCAAACCATTGTGTTCTTAGCTGCTTTACAAGAAGTGCCAAAAGAATTGTATGAATCTGCATCTATCGATGGAGCGAGTGCATGGAATAGGTTCTTAAATGTTACACTACCTATGATTTCACCTACCACTTTCTTTTTAATCATAACCAGTATTATCGGCTCTTTTCAAAACTATGCAATTATCAGTGCGTTAACACAAGGTGGACCAGGTATTGCAACTCGAGTAATAGCAAAAAATATGTATGATGAAGCTTTTGTATATAGCAAGTTCAGCTATTCATCTGCTCAGGCAATGATATTATTTGTTATCATACTTTTTATAACAATTGTTCAGTGGAAGGGGCAGAAAAAATGGGTACATTATTAAGTAGTTTGAAGAAAGATAAAATAAACATTGCATATAGTGATAGTACTTATTTACAGAAGATATTGAAAATTCTGTTTTCTGTATTAATGTTTTTTATAGGTCTAATGATGATCATACCCTTTATATTTATGGTTTCAGCAGCATTTAAACACACAGGTGAAGTATTTACTGAGCCATTAAAGATCATACCAGATGAACTCTATTGGGGTAATTTCCAATATTTATTACATCACAAAACTTATTTTATATGGTATTTAAACAGTATTATTACAGTAACCTTAACAATCTTGTTAAGAACCTTTATTGTATCCACAGCTGCCTATAGTTTTGCGCGATTGAAGTTTAGAGGCAAGGAACTCTTATTTTTTATACTGATATCAACGATGATGATTACTGGTGATATGACCATTATACCCCGTTATCTCATTTATAATTCAATTGGGTTGATTGACTCTTTGGCAGTCATCATTATACCTTCAGCTTTTGATGTGTTTTTCTTGTTCTTACTAAGACAATTCTTTATGAAAATACCTAATGATTTATCAGAGGCGGCTATAATTGATGGATGCTCTCATTTCAAGATATATTATAAAATAATTATGCCATTAGCTAAACCAGGTCTAGTAACTATGATATTATTTACATTCATATGGACGTGGAATGATTATATTAACCCATATATATTTATTACCACTATGAAAACTCAAGTACTTACAGTTGGCTTACAGTACTTCCAAGGTGAAGCTGGGGCTAACTATTCACTACAGATGGCAGGGGCCTCGTTAGCTATTATCCCAACAGTCATCTTGTTTATCATAACTCAGAAATACTTTATTGAAGGTATTAGTGGCAGTGGTATAAAAGGATAGTGTACAAAACAGAATTATTATTATGAAAGTTAGGTGATTCCATGTTTGGCTATATATCCAATAAAGAAGAGTGGTTATATCCAGATATGCCTATGAAGGAATTGGATAACAAAATAGCTATCCATACTGCAAAGAATGGGTGTGAGTCTGTTAAGCTTTTACTGAAGTCAAATGCAGAGTCCATTAATGTGACAGTTGACGAGCATTCGAATTTCGAAGTAGAGATCTTTGAAATGTTGGACGTTTACGTTGGCTATAATGAGATAGAAAAAGAAGTTCAAGATGGCCAATTTGTAATTACGGAAAAAGAGTATGAAAAACCTGAATATTGCACGCGAAAAGCACCTTTCAGAGTCTATGAAGCCTTAAAGCCTATTAAGGATATAATGTATATTAAAAAAAATATAGCTCCAATCTGTATAACGATTCAACCAAAAGAGCACGTAACTCCAGGGGTAAGTGAAATTAAGCTAATTATTAAAGATAAAACACCACCTCATAAAGAAGAGTGTCTCCATATAGAAGTTAATGTCTATGATGTACAAATACCTCATGAGACTTTAAAAATAACAAATTGGTTTAATTTAGATAATATATCTACATATCACGGAGATTTGCCATTGGAGAGTAAAGCTTATTATGATCAGCTAAGAGCATATGCAAAGGTCATGAGACGATTACGGCAAACTCACTTTTATATCATGCTCGACCCAAGAAAAGTATTCAATGAAAAAGGTACCTTCGATTTTACCTACTATAAACCTATCATAGAGATATTTTTTCAAGAGGGTTTTGAGACAATGGAATTGGGACCTTTTCTTGAAAAGACTCCAACTCTTTTTACAGAAGAACTTAAGTGTTCATTTGATAAAAGATTATGTATTTCATCCGATGAAGGCTTCTACCAAATGGTAGACTTCATTCAGGAGGTGAAGCACTTTTTGGAGAAAAACAACTGGGTAAAGAATACGATTTTTCATATATGTGATGAACCAGATGTTCATGTAGAAAATGATCATGTATTGGCTAAGAGAAAAGAAGATTATTTTAAAGTTGCTAATCTACTAAAAAAGGCGATTCCATCATGTAAAATAGTAGAAGCTGTGAAATCAACAGAATTCAAATCAGCAATTGATATATGGGTACCACTGACTAGTACTTATGAAGAGTTTAGAGAATCCTTTAATAAAATGCAATCATTAGGTGATGAGGTTTGGTGCTATGTATGCTGTGTTCCAACAGGTTATCACCTAAACAGATTTTTAGATATTGATTTAGTCAAGTCAAGATTACTCTTTTGGGGGATATCTAAATTTACTATAGAAGGCTATTTACATTGGGGGCTTAATCAACAACCAAGAAGAGGCTTTAATGTGTTTGAAAACTCCAATACACCCAATGAGGCATTTAATGGAATATTTCCATCCGGGGATGCTTTTATGGTTTATCCCTATAATGATCAAATACTAATGGGGATGCGTTTCGAAGCACAACGAAGGGGTGCTGAGGATTACGAATTATTGAAAGTACTGAAAGAAAAAAATAAGGAAGCATATGATGAAATAATTGGTAGCACCATAACTAGCTTTAGTCAATACCATGCAGATATAGATAATTTTGAGCAAATGAGAATAAAGCTTCTTAAGGAATTAGAGAAATCTAATGGAATGAGAGTCTAGTATCATTACCTAAAAGGATTTTATTGAAGACATTAGTGACAGTGATATAGTTGAATAACATTGTGATCTATTGTCTTTCATTAATGAATAATAAAAAGAAGGGAGGTAAGGTAATTATAGTAAGATGTATCATGCTTGATACTTAAACAAAAGAGGAGGAGGTAGTGAAAAATGAAAAAATTACTTATGATCATGATAGTTTGTATCATGATATTACAAAGTACTCTTTCAGATGCAAAGATCATTCAATCATTACATACGGTAGATACAACCAATGAGATAAGAGACTTAACATTAACAAGCAATGAATCAACGCAGAGTAATCATGTATCATCCCTCATTGACCAAAATACAGAAACAGCTTTCACTGTGGATTTACTTGCATCCAATCCAATCGATGTTGTTGTCAATAATCAAAATGGTAATCCCTTATTCCTTAACATGGATAGTATTGTTCTCTATGCCAGTAATGAAAGTGCCAACAATGTAACAGGTATAACAGTCAAAATCAATGCCAATGATAGAGGTTATGAAGAAACGATTGTTGATAATCAAATTCTAGCATGGGTTGAAGAAAATGGTCTGAAGAAAGCAGAGATTAATATTCCAGCTGTTGTATGTCGACAGTTTTGGATAGAGTTATCCGGCAGTGACACTGTTGAAATTTTAGAAACTGTAGTAAAAGGTACAACCTATAACAATACCCTTGATCAAGTTGTGGGCTATATAAAAAACGGCTCTTCACAAAATCCAAACTTGTTGTTTGACCATAACATTGATACAAAAGATTTATTTATCTCTGGGGATGAACTAGTTTTTGATTTTTCCCCATATAAGGTGAGTGTATCAGAATTTGCTTTTGTTTCAAACTTTCCTGAGCAACAATCTGTTGCATCAGGCACATTAGAGTATTGGGATGGATCCAGTTGGGAATCAATTGAAGCAGATAAGGTCTTTGACTTTGAAAAGAAAAACTCTCAAGCAAGAGCTGTAGGGGGATTTACATTTGATAGTATTGAGACATCGCAATTACGTTTTACAGTAAAAGAATGTAAGAGTACTTGGGGAGAAACACTTATTCAAGAAATTTTCATTGATGGTCATCTAATTACCGTTGAGAATAATCCAGAAGACTATGTTGATGGTATAAATGCTTCAAGTGATATGGTGACCATAAGTGGAGAAATTGGAAATATTGTAGATAATGAAACATCAACCACATGGAAAGCGTCTATTGCTAATGATGGGATGATTGAACTATACACAAAAAATACAGAAACAAATAAGTTTAATAACTTTAAGAACGATAAGATCATATTATATGCTGTTGGAGATGTACCAAGCACTGTTACAGCCAGTGTGGATCAATTAGCAAACAGTGATGCATACTATGAAACAATTTTGAGTAACCATGTGCTTCAATGGGTGATGGAAGAAGGGTACCAAAAAGCAGAAATTTTAATGCCTGTTGACACAGCTTCTCATAAGTATAAATTAAGATTTAGTGGTCAAGGACAATTAGAACTTGCCGAAGTAAAAGTGGTAGGTCAAAGATTCGTAAGTGACCTAAGTGAATATGCAACTGTCTATAAAAACGATACGATATTAAGCGGCGAACAAGTTTACGATACGCATTTGAATACAGCACTTGGAGGAATTAATAGTGGTGATGAACTAGTTTTTGATTTTTCTCCTTATGTGTATACATTAGAAAGTTTTTATTTTACAATGAACTTTCCCCAGAGTCAATCTATAGCAAGTGGTCGTCTAGCGTATTGGGATGGCAGTCAATGGATAGACCTCTCCGACATGAAAACCTTTGATTGGAAAACCAATGATCAAACAAGAGAAGTTAATGGTTTTCATTTTGAAGAAATCACTACTAACAAAGTGAAGTTCATTATAGGCTCCGTCAATGACACATGGACACCTGCTATTCAAGAAGTTCTCATTAATGGTCAACGTTCTATGACTAGTGAATCAGCGGCAGCTACCCTTACTCAAATGCCAAAACAAGAGCGCAATGCTACAATGTTAATAATGCCTGAATTTCCTGAATACATGGAAGGATTGGGGGATGACTTTGTTATAGAGATTGCATCATCCAGTGAACTAGGTGTTGTTGATTTACATGGCAATATAGTGCCACCTAGTACGGAGATGCAGGTAGATCTAGTACTTAAAGTGACGCAACAATCTACAGGAATGATAGCTTTAACAGATACCCTAACTGCAATCATTCCTATGAAAACACCTGATGGGTATCTTCGTTTAGTACCTGAAGAAGATACAGAATCTGTTATCAAAAATCCAGCTATGGGCTGGGTAGCCTATGTAGAATATGCATGCTCCATACATGATGAAAAAAATCATACACATTGTGTGGATGTAGATGACCCAATAGCCTATTTTGAGAAGCTAGATGAGGAAATAGCAAAAGGATTAAAAGCTGATATTTTATATATGCGTATGGGGTGGTCATGGCTTGAGCCAACAAAAGGTCAATATTCTTGGCGTGATCCAGATAGTAATATCAGTAAATTCATTGAAGAAGCCAAAGCTCGTGAAATGCAAATTGCTTTTAGAGTTTTAGTCAGTGATGAGTATCATGATAACATGTCTACAGTACCAGCTTGGATGTTTGAAGAACCTGGATTTCAGTTTTATATTAACAATGAAGGAAGTAGAACACCTTACTATGATAACGCGACTTATCTAGAGTATTATGAACAACTGATTAAAGAGCTAGCTCAAGACTTTGATAATCCTAACTTAGTAGCATATGCAGATGCCCAAGGTTTGGGTATGTGGGGAGAAATGCACGATATCCGAACAAAGGAACTAAGTAAAGATGATACCATTATCAAGCACGCTCAGATATGGACAAGTTATTTTCATAATATCTTGCTAGGTGCTACATTCGGTGGAGGAGCAGAAACTGTTAATAAAGATATCATTGTACCCGAATATCAACACATGGTCCGACGGGACGGTTATGGATCACGGTGGATAACCACTGATTTCACCAACATGTATTTAAACGATTTTTTTCCCAATAAGATTCCAAGTTATGCCGAAAATTGCTATTGGCACTTTAGTGAAGAATATATAGCCAAGCATTTCCCTAATGATTACTTATTGGAGTATACAGGGGATTATGCAACTGATGTGAGAAGCTGTTTTGAGCTCAGTATTCAGCAAGCACAAACATTACGTGCTAATACATTAGATGTTCGCGTGCCAAGTGATTGGGAAGAATGGACTTCTTATGGACAAGATTTATTAGAGAAGTTTGCTCTTGAAAATGGCTATCGTATAGTTCCTGTGGCTTTTGAATACCCTGAAGTCATATCAAGGGGAGAAGTAGTTCCTATTATACATGAGTGGAAAAATACAGCATTAGGATTTCTACCCACTGCAAACAACCAGTTAAAAGATAAGTATAAAATTGCTTTTGCTTTATTAGATGATAATAATAATGCGGTATATCAATATACGGATCAAGCCATTGACCCATCATGGATCAAAGAAGATGGGAGCCAACTACTAACCAGTCAATTGCAGATACCTGATTCCTTGGTAAGTGGTCAATACAAATTGGCTGTAGCAATTGTAGATACACAGAACCATAACTATCCTGGTATCAATCTTGCTACAAAAATGAATAGGATAGATTTACAAAGTAACACAGAAGATCCTACAACGTGGTATGGTGGATGGTACATAATTAACGATAATCTAATAATGGACTAACATCAACAAATGGATAAAGCATAACATATGAGATGGCATCACCTTGTAATAATAGCTGAGAAAAATGCTGAATATTATTTGGTGGTGCTTTTATTGTTAGTTCTATTTTATTTTAAATAATTGCCATAAGAAATTATTTAAAAGATACTTTTAAGTTCTATCAAATAGTGCTATAATAGAGTCGTGAAAATTTTACAGTATTTTAGTGGGGAAAAGTAGATGTTAGTCACTTTTCTTGTGGAGGAACAACATGACATTGAATTTTTGCTCATTAGCCAGTGGAAGTAGTGGTAACTGTCAATTTGTAGAAACAGACCATATACGTTTACTTGTTGATGCAGGACTAAGTGGAAAAAGAATTCAGAATGCACTGTTATCTATAGATGTTGAACCAAGTAGTATTAATGGGATACTGGTTACCCATGAACATAGTGATCATACCCAAGGGGTTGGCATTTTATCAAGGCGATTTAACATTCCTGTCTATGCTAATCAGAATACGTGGCGTGCTATGAGAAACAAACTTGGAAAAATTGCTGAGGAAAACATCAAAATCATAAATACAGAAGAATCTTTTGTGTTAGAGGATTTACAAGTTACGGCTTTTGCAACTTACCATGATGCTGAAGAACCTGTTGGATATGTATTCGAAAAAGCTGGTAAGAAAATCAGTTTATTGACGGATACTGGATCAGTTTGTTCCCGTATAAGAGAAAAAGTCCAAGGATCTTTATTAATGCTGATTGAATCCAATCACGATGTGGACATGCTTAAAAATGGTGGCTACCCTTGGCATCTAAAGAAACGTATTTTAAGTGATATAGGTCATTTATCCAATGATAGTTGTGGAAAACTTATTTGTGACATTCATGAAGAGGGATGTATTTATCTGCTTGCTCATTTAAGTAAAGAGAATAATACACCAGAAACAGCATTGACGACTGTTCATGAAATTGTACTTGATAACGGTATTGCAGTCGGAGAAGAGGCTTTTTTAGAGATGACTTACCGTGATCAACCTTCTAAAGTGTTTAATCTATAAAGTATGGTGGCGGTACAAAGTACCGCTATTACCAATTATTTATCGAACAAAACGAGTATAATTGCAAAAAATATATGAAATACTATCTAAAAATACTTGAATTGGTTTCAAAACTATTGTATACTTTAGCTATGGAACCGGTAACATAAAGCTTTGAAATGGGGCGAGAGACGTGGCAATAACAATTAGAGACATTGCGAGGGA
Organism: Vallitalea okinawensis; assembly: GCF_002964605.1. NCBI lineage: Bacteria > Bacillati > Bacillota > Clostridia > Lachnospirales > Vallitaleaceae > Vallitalea > Vallitalea okinawensis. The sequence continues at coordinate 32,725 of NZ_PQDH01000006.1, read as the reverse complement.
AGCAGGTGTTTCAAGAACAACCGTTTCAAGAGTGCTTAATGATTCAGGGTATGTAAAAGAGGAAACAAGGCAAAAGGTTGAAGAAGCCATTAATAAATTAAATTATTCTCCTAATGCTATTGCAAGAAGTTTATCTACCAGTAAAACGAACACCATCGGTGTTGTTGTTCCTGAAATCAACAATCCTTTCTTTGGTGAAATCGTAAGTGGTATAAGCCAAGAGGCTGATAAAGCGGGTCTCAATATCATACTCTATAATACAGATAATAAGGAACATAAGGAACTTAAAGCACTACAACTCTTAAAAGAGCAACGCATTCAAGGTATATTAATTACCCCAAGTTATACGGAAGGAACTTCTAATCAGAAGTATTTAAAGACTATCGACCGTACAGATGTACCAGTTGTCATACTGGATGGTTTTGTTAAATATAATGACTTTAGTGGTGTATTTATTGACCAAGTTAATGGTGGTTTTAATGCTACGGAGACATTAATTAAGGCAGGCCATAGAAAAATCGCTATTATTAATGGTGTAATGGAAACCAGACCAGCAAGGGATCGCCACTCTGGGTTTTTAGCTGCATTGGAGAAGTATGGTATCCAACATAATGAAGATTATGAATTCAATGCCCATTATCAGTGGAAAGAATCCTATGAGATTACTAAGCATATACTCAGTATGGAGAATCCTCCAACAGCAGTCTTTGTCACAAGTAATATGATGATTCTTGGTTGTATAAAAGCTTTAAATGAACTTGGCAAAAAGGCGCCAGATGATTTAGCTATAATTGGTTTCGATAACGTTGATATGTTAAATGTCATTGGTATGAATGTAAGCTACGTGTACGGACCTTCATTTGAAATGGGGATCAAAGGTATGCAGATGCTTAATGAAGTCATTGAACGTCGCAAAAATGGTATCTACAATAATTTAAATGATATCTTAATGCCGCAATTGATACTTAAAGGATCTGAAAAATAAGTTTTTATCCTTTTCTGATAAAGAAAAGGAACTTTCTTTGTTCATTGTGGAACCGTTCACATTCTAAACTGATGTTTAAAATATAAATTAAGTCATAAAATAACAAAAGAATATAATATAGATTTAGGGAATAGGAAATTTACTTATTCCTAAGTAAAGGAAGGAAGAATATTATGAATTTAGCGAAGTACATTGATCACACTATTTTAAAACCTGAGAGTTCTGTAGAGCAGGTAAAAAAACTTTGTTCAGAAGCAAAAGAGTATGGATTTGCTTCAGTTTGCGTCAATACTGGTTACACTAAATTAGTTAGCGGTGAATTAGAAGGCAGCGACGTAAAAACTTGTGTAGTTGTAGGTTTCCCTTTAGGAGCTACTACTAAAGAAACAAAAGCTTTTGAAACTAAGCAAGCTATCGAAGATGGTGCAGATGAAGTCGACATGGTTATCAACGTGGGCTACTTAAAGTCAGGCATGCACGATGAAGTGAAAGAAGATATCAAAGCAGTTGTAGATGCAGCAGCTGGAAAGGCTGTTGTTAAAGTGATTCTTGAAACTTGTCTTTTAACTGATGAAGAAAAAGTGAAAGTTTGTGAAATGTGTAAAGAAGTAGGTGCAGACTTTGTCAAAACAAGTACCGGTTTCTCTACAGGTGGCGCTACAGCAGAAGATATTGCTTTAATGAGAAAAACTGTTGGCAAAGACATGGGTGTTAAAGCTTCTGGTGGTGTACGTTCAAAAGAAGATGCTGAAAAAATGATCGAAGCTGGAGCATCAAGAATTGGTGCTAGTGCATCTATCGCTATCGTTGAAGGTAAAAAATCTAATTCAGATTATTAAGAAGAGAAGGATTAGACAGATCTAAATTTAGAAAAAGGGTGTGTGAGAAATGGAAAAAATAAAAGACCTGGTTAAAGCTGCATTAGAAGCACAGAAAATGGCCTATGTGCCATATTCGGGCTTTAAAGTAGGAGCTGCATTATTAACAAAAGACGGCCAAGTTTATACAGGATGTAATGTTGAAAGTGCATCTTATACACCTACAATTTGTGCTGAAAGAACTGCAATAGTAAAGGCTGTATCAGAAGGGGTACATGAGTTTGAAGCAATCGCTGTAGTAGGAGATTCTGAATGGACATTTCCTTGTGGTGTTTGTAGACAAATGTTAAGAGAATTTGGCAAAGAAATGACTATTTACGTGGTGAAATCAGAGGATGAGTATAAAGAATTTAATTTAAAAGACTTACTACCTCATAGTTTTGGACCAGAAGACTTGATAATGGATGGTGAGAAAGCATGAGAATGTACGATTTAATCATGAAAAAGAGAAATGGTGGGGAACTGACTACAGAGGAAATTAACTTCTTTGTAGATGGTTATACAAAGGGTGAAATACCTGATTATCAGGTATCTGCACTTATGATGGCTATTTATTTCAATAAGATGAACAAAAGAGAAACAGCTGACTTAACGACTGCCATAGTTGACAGTGGTGAAGTAGTTGATTTATCATCAATTAACGGTATCAAAGTTGATAAGCATAGTACTGGAGGAGTTGGAGATACAACGACATTAATTTTAGGACCTATGGTTGCGGCAGCAGGGGTTCCTGTCGCAAAATTCTCAGGTAGAGGGTTAGGCCATACAGGTGGTACGATTGATAAACTAGAGTCTTTTGATGGCTTCTCAGTAGAAGTATCCATCAAGGAATTTATCAACAATGTGAACGGTATCGGAATTGCTATTGGTGGTCAAACGGCTAATTTAGCACCAGCAGATAAGAAGCTATATGCATTAAGAGATGTTACAGCTACAGTGGATAACATGTCTTTAATTGCAAGTAGTATCATGAGTAAGAAGATTGCTTCTGGAGCAGATGCTATTGTTCTTGATGTTAAGACAGGTAGCGGTGCATTCATGAAAGAGGAAGATGATTCATTTGCTTTAGCTCAAGAAATGGTAGATATCGGAACACATGTTGGACGTCAAACAATAGGTGTTATTACAAACATGGATCAACCATTAGGCTTAGCTATAGGTAACGCATTAGAAGTTATTGAGGCTATAGAAACATTAAAAGGTAATGGTCCTGACGATTTAACAGATCTTTGTTTAACACTTGGTTCCCACATGCTAGTACTTGGCGGTAAAGCAGATACTGCTGAGGAAGCTAGAAAAATCCTACAAGGAATCATCGAAGACGGAAGTGGTGTTAGGAAGCTTAAAGAATTAGTAAAAGCTCAAGGAGGAAATCCTGACTTCATCGATGATGTGAGCTTACTTCCAGGTGCATCATTTATTGAAGATGTTAAAGCACCTGTTGATGGTTTTGTTGAAGGTATTAAAGCTGATGATATAGGTATAGCTGCATTAATCTTAGGCGCAGGTCGTGAAACGAAAGAAAGTGATATTGACCTTGGTGTTGGTATCATGCTAGAGAAAAAGGTTGGCGACCAAGTTAAAAAAGGTGATGTCATTGCAAGAATCTATGCCAATGATACATCAAAAGTAGAAACATCTAGAGAGAAATTATTAGGAGCTTATAGTTTTAGGGATAGAGAAGTTATCAAGCCTACATTAATTAGAGGTGTTGTAACTAAGAACGGAATAGAAAAATATTAGTATTGGTATAAGAAAATTCTAAACCAATAAAAAGGACGATGGATCAACCATGATTTGGGAGTTATGTGATCCATCGTTTTTATATTAAATCTGCCTATGTAGTATTATTATATGAAAACTTGTCTAATAAAGTTACTGCTTGGACAAAAATTCTAACAGTGATTTTTCTTGTTTGATAGCCATATTATAACCCCATTGATAAAGTTCAGCTAACTTTTCCTTATTCATGTCTAATCTTTTGACCTTAGGAGGTTCTTCAGGTCGGATAACAAATGCTTTACCTTCTAATTCCAATTGATTAAGTTTTTCAACCATATTATTATAATTACTGTGCCAGTTATAGAGTTTCTGAACCAATGAAGGGTATTTTCTATAGATACCTTTAGCAATAAAACCATGTTTAATAGGTTTTTTTCTGAAATTTTTATCACGAGTAACGATTACAACCAGCTTATCCATTCCATCATCAAGAGCTTTCTTAAAAGGAATAGATTCGATAATGCCACCATCTAACAGTGTATGATTCCTATAATTTACAGTTGGTGTGACGATGGGGAGACTACAAGAAGCTCGCAATGCTATATTAAAATCTGGACAATTAGACTTATCTAAATAAACAGGTTCTCCTGATAAGCAATCTAAAGCAACAACTTGAAATTGTTGATCAGAATCACTGAAACTCCCATAATCTAATGGAATGAGTTGATTTTGTATATCGTTTAATAGAAAATCAAAACCAAATAAACTTTTTTCTTTGATAAAATTACGTATACTCATATACCTTGGGTCATTAACATACTTTGTACAGATATCGCGTGCTCTTCCTTTTTGCTTAGATACGTAGGATTGACCGATGAAAGCTCCCATTGAAACACCAATGATATATGGTAGATGAATTTCTCGTTCTAAAAAGTAGTCCAGTACACCAGCTGCAAAAATACCCCTTGTACCTCCACCTTCAAGGACTAGTCCGACTTTTTGATGATTTAAATCCATCGTATTCCCCCCAATATTTCTTGTTCATATATAAAATCTCTATCTATATATTGATTATATACCATCACTCAGGTAATGACAATAAAGCCTCGCTTAGGATGTTGGTGAAATATGTAAGATAATTTTCAAGTATTTGTCTTTTTGTTGAAGATAGCAACTAAATAAGTTATAATTAGATGATAAAGGTGACATAACAAGTCATTTAGTGGTAAAACATATATAAATATAAAATATACTGGAGGTGGAATATTTGAAAGGTACAGCAGTATCTACTTGGTTAAAGACTTGCCGTCGACTCTATAATGATGAGGTTGTCAACCAAGCTATGCAACAAGTTGGTTGGGATAGTAGTAGACTATTTACACCAAATGAGAATGTTGATGATGACCAGATAGCAAAGGTTATTGCTCATGTTGCTAAGAGCGCAAATATTTCTATAAATGAACTATGGAGAATGATTGGTAAGAGTAATATACAGTCCTTCCACAATGATTTTCCAGCATTTTTTGAACATGAGAATTTATATTCTTTTTTAAAGTCTATGTATGATGTACATATTGTTATGACTAAAAAATTCCCCGGTGCCAAGCCGCCCCTTGTTACAATTAAAGCTATAAGCAACACGGAAGCTATATTTACATATCAATCTTCGAGAAAAATGTTCGATTACTTCATGGGACTCCTTGATGGAGCATGCGAGTTCTATAATGAGAAGATTAAAATTGACGTTATGTCAAAAGAAAGTGAAGTTCTTAAATTAAAACTTACATTTGAAGAAGGAATTTATTATCAAAAACGCTATCTAATAAATAAAATCCTTTCGCTAGGTTTTCTTAAATCCCTTGCAGCTAAAATAGCAGTATTTGTTACCATCATTACTTTAATACCCAATCTTTTATTAAGCACCAATCTAGTCAATGGTTTAATCATGACAGCCATTACTGGGGTAATAACTTGGGTAGGGAGTAAAATGTTATTAAAACCTATGAAAAGTATCCAAGAGGTTATTGGCAAGCTTCAAGCGAGAGAGTACTTTGAAGACAGCTCTATACAGACGAAAGATGAGTTAGAAGGTCTTTACCAAGCCCTTAATACATATAAAGAAACAATTATGGCTGACTTCGTAGGATTTAAAGGTGTTACGGATGAAATGAATACCTTTGCTGAATCCTTAAGTGTCATATCTCACAACATGGACCGTACCTCTGATGATATAACAGATGTAGTTGAACAAGTTGCTGAAGGAGCGGTCAATCAAGCGGAGAATACAGAGAGTGCAGTTTATGTATTAAATGAAAATATTCAAGCATTAAATACATTAGTTGATAGTGAGAATAGTAATAAAGCAGAATTAGAAGTGGCTCTAGATAAGATCAATGTAAGTCATCAAAGCATTGAAACTGCTAGTTCCAATATTCTTGAAACACTTAATGATTTCAAAAAAGTTCAAGTTGAGAGTACAGAGCTAGAAGTAAAGGCAAAAGATATAACCAACATTGTATCATTAGTTTCACAGATATCTGAGCAGACCAATTTATTAGCATTAAATGCTTCTATAGAAGCAGCTCGTGCAGGCGAGCATGGTAGAGGATTCGTTGTAGTAGCAGAAGAAGTTCGTCATTTATCTGATCAAACGAAAAAAGCAGTAGAAGAGATCAATAATAAATTAAACGAGTTTTCTCTTGAAATTCGTAACCTTGTTGTTAGTATTGATGAGCGTTACGAGGTACTTCAAAAAGAAACAAGTACATTGGAAGGCGTTCGAGATAAAAATTATGAAGCTACAATGTCTATTAGAGAAGTATCTGCTTCAACTATTAACACAATAAGTGAATTAGAGAAAGAAGCGGAAGCATTAGCGAGTATCTATGAAACCATTGAATCATTAGCAGCTATTGCTGAAGAGAATTCAGCTTCTTCAGAAGAAGTAAGTGCTAATGTGACAAGCTATACAAATGAAATTAAGAAGCTTATTCAGAATGTTGATGAGTTTAAAGAGATAACTGAAAGCTTTAAAGCTGACTTAAGAAAATATAAGATCTAAAACATAAGCACATGATTATTGAGAATGCTCTCATAAATCATGTGCTTTTCTTTGTATCAATTAGGCACTTACTGCTTCTATACATTTTGGTGAATCATTTTTAGGTGAATTGACGAGAGAAGAAACAGCAAAATTATACATCTCTTCAGAGGGATATGGCTTTAAGAGACCTTTTAATTGTTCAGGATCTTTCACTGTTGGGTCAAGCCATATTTTTTCTTGCTCCCTACCTAATAAAACAGGCATGCGATTATGAATGGGTTGCATCATATCATTGGGTTCTGTAGTAATGATGGTACAGCTACTTATTTTCTCACCTTGTGGATTACGATAAATACTATAAAGACCAGCCATGGAGTAAACTTCATTATTCTTGAATCGTATTAAACGAGGTTCTTTTCCTTCATCAGTCTTCTTCCACTCATAAAAACCATTTGAAAGAATAAGACACCGCTTATGAATAAAGGAGTGCTTATAGGATGCTTTTTCATCAATGGTCTCAGCTCTTGCATTAATCATTTTATAGCCTATTTTTTCGTCCTTAGCCCAATGAGGGATAAAGCCCCATCGTAAATAGCCTGCTCTATAATTATTCCCATCATGTATGACAGAAAGAACAGGTTGACTTGGAGCGATGTTGTATCTTGGGGAATAATGAACATCAAAAACTTCATCGATATTAAATCGATATTCCAATAAACGATACAGATCATCAAAGTCTAGTGTTAATAAAAACCGACCGCACATAAAAATCACCTCTCTTTCTATTGTACCCAAATCATCATTATTAGAAAAGGTAAACTTTGAATATGCCAAACTATCATTGAATATATATTAGAGAAAACTGAAAACATGGTATTCTTAGGAGATGATAGTTTGAGTTTTGAGAAAAAAGCCCATGAATTAGCTGAAATGGTACGACAGACAAGAGAGTATAAAGAAGTTCAAAGGGCTAAGACTTTGATTAATAGGAAACCTCGATTAGCTAATCAGCTAAAAACCTACCAAAATGATCAAAGAAAATTAAGCCGTCAACGATTAAGTAAAGAAGATATGGATAAAAAGATGAAAGTACTACAAGAGGATTTTGATAAATTGAATAAGTATAATGAAACAAGACAATACATGCAATCCATGGGACGTTTAAATGAAAAAATCTATAACATCGTTGAGAAAATATATGAAAGTCTTGAGGAGGATTTGACCTTATAGGAGGGAGACCAATGGTTTGGCAAACAAATAAATATAAGGATGAATTACCAAAAGATACGATCCATAAGATTAGAGGTATCCTTAATCAACATGGAATAGTTCCTATGGAGAAATTCTGGAATAATTCTGCTGAAGATTTTTATTCAGTTACATTGGCAATACCAAAAACAACTTTGAAGTGTAACGGTAAAGGGACTACTTATCTATATGCTTTGGCAAGTGCTTATGGCGAGCTGATGGAACGCTTGCAGAATTTTGCCCCTTTTCGTTTAGGAATGGATTTTGATAATAAAACCAATGAAGTTGGTGGCTTTAAATATGCTCCAGATGAAAAGCAAATAGATGTCAAAGACTTAGTTGATGATCCAGATGAATGGTTTAAGGCTCAAAGACATTTGTTAAATGGTAGAATAGATACACTCACGGAGTTATGGAAGGGAATTTCCTATGAAGAAATTGATGGAGATTTTATAGGTATACCTTTCATGAATCTTATGACCAATAACATATCTTATATACCGATTAAAATGCTTAACAAAATGTATATGTCAAATGGAATGTGTGCAGGAAATACTAGGGAAGAGGCACTAATTCAAGGAATATGTGAAGTCTTTGAGCGGTTTGTTAATAAAGTCATAATAGCCAATAAGATTACAGCTCCAACAATACCTAGAAGCTATCTTTATAAATACGATAGACTAGCTAATATGATTGAGGAGATAGAGAGTAAAGGGTCATATAAAGTTATCGTTAAAGACTGTTCTTTAGGTAAGGGTTATCCGGTTATTGGTGTTATCTTTATCGATCAAAAGACCCATAGCTATTTTGTCAAATTTGGAAGTTTTCCAAAATTTGAAATAGCTGTTGAAAGAACGTTAACAGAATTATTGCAAGGTCAAGACCTACATAAAATGAAGGGATTAACAGCCATTAATTACAAAACAACCAAAGGTGATCACGAGAATTTGATAGGTATACTAGTTAATGGTGTTGGTGAATATCCTAAAGAGTTTTTTGAAGCTAGTGAAGACTATAAATGGCAACCTTGGTCGTATTTTGATGCAGTGGATAGTCATGGACTACTTCTTCAAGTTTTAGGATTTATCAAGGATATAGGTTATGAGGTCTATGCAAGAGACGTTTCTTTTTTGGGATTTCCAAGTTATCATGTTATCATTCCTAATTTTAGTGAAGTTGAGGAACTAACAGACGTAACCTCATTAAAAAAATATACCCGCTATATTAAGATAAAAAAATACCTTCGTCACTTGCATACCTTAAGTGATTTGGATACAAGACAGCTATTGAATCTCTTAAGAGAAGAGGAAATGCATCCACTTAATCCGGTTCAAGGGTTATTAAACCTGAAACTAGATGAACAATCATTACCATGGTATGTTAATAGTATTGCGTTATTGGAAGTTGCCCTCTATGTTAAGCTTGAAGACTATACAGGTGCTTATAGAGCATTATTAACGTATGTTAGTAGTTTTGATGGAGGGAATAGACATAAAACGCCTAGTTATTATCAATGCTTAATGCAATATCTTGAAATGAAAATAGATAATCGTCCCGATGGCTATATCTATGAAACTTTAAAAGATTTTTATGATATAGTGCTCATTGATCATGTTATCTTAGATTTTGAACCATCAAACATCTTGAATAAACATCCAAAAATTTTTAATTGCTTTAATTGTGAAGGGTGCCCAGTAAATCGACATTGTAGTTATGTGGATACCAGAGAAGTCTATTCTGAATTAAAAGAAACCTATGGAGAGAATGAAATTAATCAAAAAGAAGTTTTTAGTGGATTAAGGGTGTAAACAATTGTGTTTACACCTATACTTGTATTTTTCATTGATAATCAATATAATAGTATTATATAATAATGATTTGTTTAGAATATTGATTTATATAGATCGAATGGTTAGAGGGTGATTATATGGAAAGCCTACTAAGTAAAGTGGTAAAAGTGATGAATAAAGTCGTCGATGCTGAGGATATGAAAAAACTCAAAGAAGAATACAATGAGTTTTCATATCAACGATATGAACATGGTTGTGAAATAAAAATGTATTTAATAGAAGGTGTCAGATGTTTTGTCTTTTATCCCGAGAAGTATAAATTAGAACGTACCTTAATCTATACTCATGGTGGTGGGTATGTAGGACCCTTGGACCAAAATCATTTTCGTTTTTGCTCCAGGATTTGTCGTGAAAAAGGGATGAAAATTTATATGGTTGATTATAGTCTCGCACCTTATCAACAATTTCCCAAACCCATGGAAGAAGTAATAGCGGTTTATAAGTATATTATTCAGACAGATTATCCATCAAATATATACTTTATGGGGGACTCGGCAGGCGGTGGACTAGCTTTAGGTACAGTCCTTAAATTAAAGGATGATGGAGAACCTCTACCATCTAAAATTATTTTATTATCCCCTTGGTTAGATATCACCATGACAAACCCTCACATAGAAGATGTGCAGAAAGAAGACAACTTCTTATCATTGGATTATTTAGACGAATGTGCAACCAATTACGCAGGTGATGAGAATAGAAAGAATCCTTATATTTCACCTATGTATGGTGATTATAAAGGACTTCCTCCTATTGTATTTCATGTTGGGACCGATGATATACTTTATCCAGACTGTTTTTTATTCCGGGTAAAAGCAGACAAAGAGGGAGTAGATGTAACCTATCGTGTATGGGAAGACATGATGCATAACTTTATGCTACTGCCCTTCGTCCCAGAAGCAAGAAAAGCTGTTGAGCAGATTATAAAGGATATATAGAATAAACCCAGCGCTTAGCTGGGTTTATTAGAATTAGTAACTATAATTATAGTATTCCTTAAGAAGTTGCTTATATTTCTTGAAATTCTTATTATTTGTCATTTCATATATTGTCATAGCATATCTAAAACACTTATTAGCGCTCTCAGACTCTTTCATTTTATAGAGAACACGTCCTTTTTGATATTGTAAATCAGCAAGCATTAGTAGAGGAGGAGATACTGATTCATTGCAAGCTCTTATACCTTCATCAGCAAAATAGAGAGCTTCCTCATATTCTCTAATATATAATAGCGAATATGAAAGATTATAATTGAGACGTACATAAAAGGATTCATTTCTAGCAGTATAGCAACTTTTAAATGTCTTTATAAGTCGGCTACCTAGTCGAACAGCTTCACGAAATCGGTCACTATTTAAATATAGATTGAGAACACTATTGAGTATTCGCATTTCTTGCAATGAACAATATACTCCAAAAAGCTCGTCCACAGAAATAAAATCTTTTGTAAGAGAAAGAGCTTCTTCAAAGAGCAAGAGACTTTGTTCAATATCATTAGTTTCCTCAAAAGCTATTATACCTTTATACCATAACAGTAATTGTTTATTATCAACTAACTCAAAATCATTTATTGAAGAGGCTTTTTTTAAAGTTCTTTTTAGGGCTTTAAAATTTCTGTGAGATAAATTATTTTCTAATTCTTTCTTTACACGTTGAGTATCTAAAGGGCTTTCATAATTTGATAGTAATAAGTATTGACTCAAGTCCTCACTTAATTTATTGGACAAGGATTCAAGGATCAATGATGAGGGGACATATTGACCTTTTTCTACACGATATATGTATTCTCTTGTGCAGATACCTTCGGCAAGTTGGGATTGAGTTAAGCCCTTCTTCTGCCTTAATTCTTTAACTATATTCCCAAATTTTTCTTTATCCATACATCACACTCCTTATAAATGAGAAGTATAAGTCTATTTTCATTATAACATATAGATGCTATAATAAGTACAAGTTAAAAAGAACATTTGTTATGGGGGAATATAAAATGAGAAAAAATTTAGTTGCATTAGTAATGGTATTAATGATGATTACAACATTGTGGAATCCAATAAAACCTATTGATAACATAGATGATGACCCAATAATTATTATGGCAGTTGAAGATGGTCCTGGCGGAGCATGGTAATATTTTAACAATTATTTAGCCTATGGGGGCTTGACTATATAAATTTAAATTCGCTACTTAAAAGGAAATTTAGTATTCGATTAAGTTAAAGGCAGTTTTCCTAATTAATATTAACCCCGATATAAAAGGAATGTTATACCCATCATTGTAAATGCTTTAGCATTTATTTTAGCCAATATTGTCAAGTCCTTAGAAATTAAGGTGTTAAATAAGTTCCGCTACAACTTATTTAACACCTTTTTATTAACATGATAGTTTTAGGGGAGCACTCCCCCCCTACTTCTAATAAAAATTTACTTCGAGTTCATTTCTTTAGTAAGAGATGGACTTATTTTTTTGCAATATTTATATGTACAAGCCGAGAAACTTCTCCGAAAGAATTTAGAGGTACTTAATGCAAAAAGCTGGCTCAATTGAGTCAGCTTTATAAAAATAAATTTAGTCTACTTTACTTCTAGGTTTCATGGTTTTCTTTTTATCTTTTTCGTAATAGCTTTCTTTTTTTGGTTGCATAGGCATCTGGTGTTGCATAGGCATAGAATGCATAGGTTGCATGCTATACATAGACTGCATAGGCATCATAGAATACATAGGCATCATGCTGTACATAGCTTGCATAGGCATCATTGGGTACATAGGTTGCATGCTATACATAGACTGCATAGCTTGCATAGAATCCATAGGCATCATGGAATCCATAGGCATCATGGAATCCATAGGCATCATATAATCCATCTCATAATCCATATCCATCATGCCCTCCATATCCTCCATAGCCATCATTGGATACATTGGATAAGGCATCATAGCGTACATAGGCATCATAGAATACATAGGCATTTCCATCATATCCATAGACTGCATCATAGGATAATCATATTTATCATACTTATCATGTTTGTCTTGATGACAGCCACACATACCCTTCTTATAACCATAATCTTTTTCCATAAAAATTAATTACTCCCTTCAAAATATCATGGTAATAATACTATATGAAGGTGGACACGTTCTGAGTGTCAAGTAGAGAGGTGTTTTTTGATTTCAAGGATCTAATGGTATGTATAACAAAAAATTCTATTATAAATGTAACATTGGTTACGGAATTTTTTTTTGTATTTACGTATAATAAAGACAAGATCATAAATGTAAATACTATTGGAGGGACCAAAAATGAAGAAATTATTTCATATGGATCAAACCGTTTACGATATAATAAATGCTATACCACAATCAAAGAGAATTTTCGAAGAGATCGGCTTTAAATTAGATGAGGCCAATTTGGCGATGAGTAAAAAAATTACTTTAAAAATGGCTTTAGCGATGAAAAAGGTTACTGCCGAAGTTTTTGAAGAAAAGCTAAGAAGTGCTTTAGAAGAAGGAACAGAAAATCAAGAAAAATTAAGATTACAAGGGGTGTTACCTTGTCCTGTAAAGATTCCATTACTTGAAGCGTATAGTGCTTGGGCTGAAGAGAATGATATGAATGACAAAGTTGATTATGAGTTACAAGCAGCTTCAATGGGATTGGATTGGCTTGTAGATGCTATCGACGGAAAAGATAATGATGATGCTATTGCAGATGTCTTTATCTCAGCAGGATTTGACTTGTTCTTTGACAAAAATCTTATAGGTAAGTTCAAAGACAAAGGTGTTTTTAAGGATATTACAGGATTCGATCGCTTTAATAAAGATTTTGATAATGAAGAAATGAGCTTAAAAGATCCTGATGGACATTACTCCATTATAGCTGTCGTTCCAGCTGTATTCTTGGTTAATACTGATGAGTTAAATGGACGTACTGCACCAAGAACATGGGAAGACTTATTAAAACCTGAATTTGAGAACAGTGTAAGTTTACCAGTAGGTGATTTTGATCTATTCAATGCTATATTAATTAATATCTATAAAAAATATGGAGAAGAAGGGGTTAGAAAACTTGGTAAATGTATGATGATGGATATGCATCCAGCCGAGATGGTGAAATCACATCGTAAACCACAGCGTCCTGCTGTAACCATTATGCCGTATTTCTTTACGAAGATGACAAAGAATGGTGGACCAATGGAAGCTGTTTGGCCAGCCGATGGTGCTATCATTAGCCCAATATTCTTATTAAGTAAAGCATCAAAATCAGAAGAAGTTAAGCCTCTTGTGGATTTCTTTGCATCACAAGAATTAGCTGAAATCTTATCTTATAATGGTAAGTTTCCAAGTACTCGTCCAGGTTTTGATAACATGTTATCACCAGATCAAAAGTATATGTGGATTGGTTGGGATTTCATTAAAGAAAATGATATTAACCAGATCATTAAAACTTGTGAAAAACTCTTTGATGAGGGTAGACAATAGAAAGTGTTAGTGAAGGAGGACTTGACATGAATCTAGTAACGATATCAGGACCACCGTCATCTGGTAAAACAGCGGTGATCTTAAAGACTATAGAAGCAATGAAAGAAAGAAATTTATCAGTGGGTGTTGTTAAGTTTGATTGTTTATATACAGACGATGATGAACTTTATGAAAAAGCAGGAATACCTGTTAAGAAAGGACTTTCTGGCTCACTGTGCCCTGACCATTACTTCGTAAGTAATATCGAAGAAGTAGTTCAGTGGGGGTTAGAGAGAGAATTAGATCTCTTAATTACAGAGAGTGCAGGTCTTTGTAATAGATGTTCACCATACATCAAAGATATTAAGGCAATCTGCGTCATTGATAATTTAAGTGGTATTAATACACCTAAAAAGATTGGACCGATGCTCAAATCAGCAGATATTGTTACCATTACAAAAGGTGATATTGTATCTCAAGCAGAACGAGAAGTATTTGCCTCAAAAGTTAATTCAGTTAATTCGAATGCTGTGGTTATGCACATCAATGGATTGACAGGTCAAGGTGCTTATGAATTAAGTACATTGCTTTATACGGAAGAAGATAACATTGATACAGTAAAAGGTAAAAAACTTCGTTTCTCAATGCCTTCTGCCATGTGCTCCTATTGTTTAGGAGAGACACGTATTGGTGATGATTATCAGCTTGGTAACGTGAGAAAAATGAAATTAGGTGATGAAAATGATAACAACAAATAAGTTAAAGCAATTAACCATTCAAGAATTAATTGATAACTATCCATTCGTGGAGATTTATTTTGAAGATAATAAACTTGATATTGATACCTTTAAAAATCAGACATTTATAGATTATCTTAATCATTTTACTGAAGAAGATATTGAGGAATGGGCAATTGATACAAGTAAACTAGAGAAGGATCTTATTGCATATATTAACCAGATGATTGATATGCTAGGAATTGAAGAAGAAGACATCGTAGATTCTTTAACCATCATAGCAGGAACAGATAAATCTGGGAATGCAGAAGGATTTGATGAATTAACTATCCGTAAAAGTGAGATTATATCTATTGTAGGACCAACAGGTTCTGGTAAGAGTCGCCTCTTAGCGGATATCGAATGGACAGCACAAGGTGATACGCCTACTAGTAGAAAGATCTTTATCAATGGAGAGAAACCTGATATGAAATGGCGTTTTTCTTCAAGTAATAAGTTAGTTGCCCAACTATCACAAAACATGAATTTCGTTATGGATTTAAGTGTTGGTGAGTTTCTAGAGTTACATGCAGACAGCCGCTTGGTTGAAAATAAAGAAAGTATTATTCAGAAAATCATTGAAGCTGCTAATAACCTTGCAGGGGAAAAGTTTGACTTAGAGACACCAATCACCCGTTTAAGTGGTGGTCAATCACGTGCTCTTATGATTGCTGATACAGCTATCTTAAGTTCATCACCAATCGTTCTTATTGATGAGATTGAAAATGCAGGGATTGATCGTAAAAAAGCACTTGAATTGTTAGTTGGAGAAGAAAAGATTGTTATTATGGCAACACATGATCCATCCCTGGCTTTAATGGGGGATCGACGAATTGTTATTCAGAATGGTGGTATTTATAAAGTTATTGAGACAACAGACGAAGAGAAGCAAATTTTAACGAAGCTTGATGAGATGGATCGTTATATCAGTGGGTTGAGACAAGATTTACGATATGGTAATTCATTGATTTAAATTAAAACTCGCTTGATGTTATTAACCTTATAACATATATCAGTGATTATATAAGCAATAGTAATTTTAAAATTAATAAAGTATATGAGTAACAGTAACAAAATAAATTATCTGGAGGAATTTAAGATGCATGAAGGATGTTCAGGATCATTTGATAATGGTAAACAAGTTGTAGATAAGATTAGAATGATGGGCTTTTCAGCACAGTACATGCCAGTACCACTTAATATTACTTGTGTTGATTGTGGTGATGACTTTGAAATGGAAAAGTTCGAAGGGAAATGCCCAAAATGTGATATGGTATATGGTGTAACACCTTGCCACGCATTTGACCCAGACAATGTAATGGCGGCCGGAAAAGACTATTAAGAAAAAGATCCTATCTCAGTTAAAATCCCAATGTACCCCTTAAACCGCTGAGATAGGGTTTTTTCATATAGATATATTTTATTATTCCGTAACCTTAGGTTACGGTTTTTTTTGAAGTATACAAATAATCATTATTTCTCATTCCGTAACCTAGGTTACGGATTTTTTTTGTTAAATACTATACAATTATATATGTAATCAAGGGAAACAAGTAAGAAAGAAAATAAATATTAAGAGCAGATAGCTCTAATAAATATGACAACAAAGTAGAGGCTGAGTGTGATATGAAAAAGGTTAAGTCATTTATTCAAAACTATCTAAAAAGAAATAAGCAGGTAGCGCCAGAGAGCGAGAGGAGAGATCATATGTCAAATAACATGTTTTGTTTTCAATGTCAAGAGGCTGCAAAAGGTACTGGGTGTACAATCAAAGGTGTATGTGGTAAGACTCCAGAAGTTGCAGGAGTGCAAGACTTATTAATCTATACTTTAAAAGGTGTGTCTTTATTAGCAGTTAAAGGTGCAGAAGCTGGAATCAACTTAGATAAAGCCCATAAAGTTGTAATGGAAGGTTTATTCATGACTATTACAAATGCCAACTTTGATGAAGCTAAAATCATTGATAAAGTTAAAACAGCATTAGCAGTTAGAAAAGAGCTTGAAGAAGCATTAAGTGCAAAAGGTGTTGATCTTACAAACTTACCAGATGCAGCAGTTTGGTATTCTGAAAGTGATGCAGCGATTAAAGCAAAAGCTGACAGCGTTGGCGTAAGCATTCTAGCTACAGAAAACGAAGATGTAAGATCATTAAGAGAATTAATCATTTATGGTGTTAAAGGTATGGCAGCTTATGCTGAGCATGCATATAACTTAGGTAAAATAAATGAAGATGTATTTAAGCATATGGAAAAAGCTTTAGCAGGTACATTAGATGATACATTAAGTGCTGATGATTTAGTTGCATTAACACTTGAAACTGGTAAATACGGTGTAGACGTAATGGCATTATTAGATGCTGCTAATACAGAAGCATACGGTAATCCAGAGATCTCAGAAGTTAATATTGGTGTTGGTGATAAACCTGGTATCTTAATTTCAGGTCATGACTTAAAAGATATTGAAGAATTATTAGCTCAAACAGAAGGAACTGGTGTTGATGTTTATACACATTCTGAAATGTTACCAGCTCACTACTATCCAGCATTCAAAAAATATGACCATTTTGTAGGTAACTATGGTAATGCGTGGTGGAAGCAAACTGAAGAATTTGAGAAGTTCAACGGACCAGTATTATTTACTACAAACTGCTTAGTTCCACCAAAAGCTTCTTATAAAGATCGCGTGTACACAACTGGTCAAGCTGGTTTTGATGGTGTAACACACATTGCTGATCGTGTTGAAGGTGGTACTAAAGACTTCTCAGCGATCATTGAGCATGCTAAAAAATGTGCAGCGCCAACTGAAATTGAAACAGGTAAAATCGTAGGTGGTTTTGCTCATGCACAAGTATTTGCATTAGCTGATAAAGTAGTTGAAGCTGTTAAAACAGGTGCAGTTAGAAAATTCGTTGTTATGGCTGGTTGTGACGGTCGTATGAAATCAAGAGACTACTATGCAGAATTTGCAGATAAGTTACCAAAGGATACAATCATATTAACTGCTGGTTGTGCAAAATATAGATATAATAAATTAGATTTAGGTGATATCGGAGGTATTCCTCGTGTACTTGATGCAGGTCAATGTAACGACTCCTACTCATTAGCAGTAATCGCCTTAAAACTTAAAGAAGTGTTTGAATTAGAAGATATTAATGATTTACCAATCGCTTATAATATTGCTTGGTATGAGCAAAAAGCTGTTATCGTATTATTAGCTTTACTTCACTTAGGTGTTAAAAATATTCACTTAGGACCAACATTACCAGCGTTCTTATCACCAAACGTTGCAAACGTATTAGTTGAGAACTTTGGTATTGGCGGAATCACAAGTGTTGATGAAGATATTGCTAAAATGATCGGTTAAGATTAAGAAAAGTATAAAGACCTAATTTCGATTTTGAATCGAAGCTAGGTCTTTTTGTTTATAATAAATTGTTTTCATATCCTTTTTGATATTCTTTTATTTCTTCAGGCCATAGCTTCAATGAATTTCTCATATCTTCTGTTACACGAAGTTGATGAGGGGTATACACTTGACTATCCTTAATAACAAGACTGCCACCAAGCTCAGGGATAGCTTCTCTTTGTTTAGCATTAGGTACATCTATAGCTTTACTAGGCTTTTCTGCGTACCAATAAGCTACACTTGAGATCTCATTGGCTAAACGATTGGCATGTCCATTTTCAATGGTCACTTTGATCTCTTTTTGGAAGTAAACAGGGTTTTCAAGATGATGGACATAACTGGTTTGATAGTGCTTAGTATCTGCTACAAAGATACTAGAGCCATTACGCATAAATGCGTTTGGTTGCATGCCCCAAGCCTGATTTAAATAATCTTCTGCACCAGTACCATGCAGATCAGGTGGCCATTTATATCCATCTACCCAAATCATATCATCGCCTTCACCCCACCAAGAGTGGCTTTTGAGAAGAGTTACACTTATATTACAACCAATGTAATGACCTTTACCCTCTGTCTCAAGAATAACATAGTTGTTATCCCATGCATCTCTCTCTTTATTGGGGATATTAGCACTTTTTGAATTGAGCAATAGGTCATGACCCCATCCTGGAAATGGACAGTTACGACGAAACTCTGCATGAAAATAACCAGAATCTTTCACTACTTCTTCTGATACAATTTCATAATCGATATAAAAATATTGATAATGGCTCTTATCACTTTCGTTAATGAGCTCAATAACTGCACGTTCTTTGAAAGGCATGGGAACATAGCAATTAAGTGCACATCCCTTTTCGAATTTATTTTCACAATCCGGGTTGGCTGATGCAGTAAAGAGTAAAGACTGATAAGAGTTAACAATACCATGTCCTAATCCAAAAAAATCACCTAGCGGACAGAGAACACTTGGATGATCAGCATTGTCCCAAGTAATTTTGATTAGACAGTTACGATAATCACGACCTTGTGTCATCCAAATATGCTTGATGATTCCGGGGCCTTTTATATCAGCTAAGACCACAGTTTCATGAGGTTTAAGTACCCAAGCATCTTTGTTTCTTCCCTCTTGGTCGTAAGAAGATGAACGTAGCGTTTTTCTATTCCTAATTTTAGTTAGATCCATTAAATTCATGTCTAACATCCTTTCATCAAAGTCTATTATATCCTCATTATAGAACAATCATGAAAGTCTTGTATTTAGCAAGAATTGTTCTTTATTTAACCAATATTGCTGTATGACCAACAAAAAAAGCATATGATAATGAACTTCAAAAGGTCATTGTCATATGCTTTATTATTAATTTTAATAAGCTTCAGTTATCTTTACGTCAACTTCTTGTGTTAAATCAATGATAGTTCCATCTACCTTAACAAGAGGCTTATTAACAGCCTTAGGATTAATGAAAACAATCTCACCGATATGACCAGTATTTAACTTAACTTTTGTATCCTTATAACTATTAGCTGTCATGGTAATAAATTTATTGGCTAAAGAATAATCAAGTTTAGATACGGAAATAGACTTAATGTACTGAAGAGCATCTAAAGGAACTATTTTTTTGCGATAAGGTCTCTCCTGAGTCATTGCTTCATAAATATCTATGATGGATATAATCTTAGCAAACTTATGTATTTGATCTCCCTTGTAATGCATAATGTAACCGCTTCCGTCTACACGCTCATGATGCATTAAAACACCTAATTTAACAGATTGAGGTAAGTCATGATTCTCAATCATTTTATAACTATGTAACACGTGATTTTGCAACGTATTGACTTCATCATTAGATAAAGGTCCTGGTTTATAGATAAGTTCAGGCTCTATTTTTGTCTTACCAATATCATGTAAAAGTGCACATGTTGCTAGTAACTCGATCTCTTCATCGTCCATATCCAAGAACTTACCAAAGATTTGACTGATTATACTTACATTCAAACAGTGGTTAAAAGTAATTGAATCCTGAGACTTCATAAAGGATAAATAACTAAAAATATTGGATGAATGTGATAAATGATTTATGATGTCTTCTCCAATTTTCTTTATTTCTCCTGGTTGAATTTCTTTTCCCTCTTCAATCTCTTTGAAGTTATTCTTGATTTGATCAGCAACTTCGTTATAGTTTTCTTCGAACTCTCTAATATTTTCGTACTGGTTCTTTGGATCAAATTCTATCTCAAAATCCACTGGGTCAACTGTAGGAATATCAGAAGTACTAAACTTTTTAACCATTACAGTTTCAACGTTATGTAAATTGAGTTTCACAATGATTTTTTTGGTAATCATGGAATCTTTTCGAGCGATCATAACGCCAGATGTGTTGTAAATATCTTGAGCTAAAAAATGTTCATTAGCTTTCAAAGCGTTAACGGGGAAGGAAATAACTGAATTCATAAAACCCCTCCTAAAGGCGGAAATTGTTTATCTATAATAATATTATATGGAATTCGATTTAGTGTCAATACATAAAATGCAGTATATTGGCTAAATTAAGAAAAAAATATCACTATCTTAAGTAAACTGTAAAAAATAGAAATTAATTGGATGGTGTTTTACTCAATTATTTTTGTTCTTTATACAATTTTCACAATAACCATATAGTTCTAATTTGTGCTCAGTCAGTTTAAAATGCTTCTCCTCAACTAAGGTATTGAGTTCTTTTATTGGACAATAATCAATAATATCTGTCTTGCCGCAAGACCGACAAATGATATGATGGTGGTGAGTATGAACCTGTACCAATTTATAGTTAGCAATACCATCTTCAGATAAAATCTTATGAACCAAATGGAGTTCTTCCAATAATAAAAGATTTCTATAAACTGTGGACATATTGATATGTGTGTTTATTTTCTTTGCTTGGCATAGAATAGTATCTGCACTTAAAAAACTAGATTGATGATTAATTAAAACCTGAAGAATATTTCTTCTTTTCTCAGTGGTTTTATATCCTTTATGGTTCATTTCATTTAATATATTTTCTAACTCCATTAGCATGCTCCATATAATTTTAAATTTGTCTACTTATTTATATATAAATTATACCATAATATGACCTGAAAATCCAACATACCTCTATATTATTTCCCTTTAATTCAGCCTAATTTTGCTTGAACTCTATGTAGGATTCTGATATAATATTACATGAAAATGCAACTCAGTTGCAAAACTTATATTAACTTACTGATTAAATGTTCTATCATTTTGGTAACAATAGGTAATAAAGTGATAATTTCATAAAGTAATGAGGTGAAACCATGCGTATTAAGAAGATAAGTATTAACTTATTAATAATGATATTTTTGCTAGCAGGTTGTACAACTGAAGGTCAAGAAACAAAACTATATAATGATCAGATGACTGTGGCAGTATCCATACCTCCACAAAAAGCATTCGTTGAAGCCATATCAGAAGGTCATGTGGATGTAGTAACAATGATTCCTCCTGGAAGTAGTCCAGCAAATTATCAGCCGACAGCAAAACAGATGCAGGGCTTAAGTGAAGCAGCTATTTACTATACAATTGAAGTACCAGCAGAAGTTGCTTTTATCCAACCTAAAATAAAAGATTTTAACAAAGATATTAAGATTGTAGATTTATTTGAAGAAGTAGAAGAAATTTATCCAGTTAGAAATTTTGAAGATGAACATGATGAACATGATGAACATGATGAAGAGTTAGATACCCATGATGAGAATGAAGATCATAACGATGATGTAGATGAGCATGATGACAATGATGAACACGTTGATGGAGAAGATATCCAAAATGATCATGATCATACAGGAAGCGATCCACATATCTGGTTATCTCCAGCACGAGTACAAGTAATGGTTCAAAGCATAGCAGATTCATTAAGTGAAATTGATCCAAGTCGTGCAGATGTTTATAAGGAAAATGCAGATAATTACATCAAAGAATTGCAAGAGCTAGATACGTATATTCAAAATAATGTAAAATCAGGAGCCTCTTTTATCATGTATCATCCTTCTCTAGGGTATTTTGCAGATGATTATGGTCTTAATATGACTGCAATAGAAGTATCAGGAAAAGAAGCAACGGCTAAAGAAATGGAATCTATTATTGATTATGCTAAGCAAGAAGGTATCAAAGTGATTTTCTATCAGGCTGAGTTTAGTAGTAAGCAAGCAGAAATCATTGCCAAAGAGATTGGTGGTAGCGTCATGCAAATTGATATCCTATCAGAAGATTATATCAATAATATGAAGAATATTACTGATACCATAGCCAAGAATAGTAACTAAAAGAAAAAAGGTGTATAATAAAGGAAAGAAAATAGGAGTTGAAAGAAGTGATCCTTCAAGTCAATGATGTAAGCGTAGCTTATGGTGAAAACTGTGTTCTAGATAATGTGGATTTAACCATAGATGAGAAAGAAATGATAGCTATTACAGGGGATAATGGTTCAGGTAAAACCACTTTAATCAAGGTGATTACTGGATTAACAAAACCTACTAATGGAAGTGTTTTCACTAATGGCAATTTAAATGTAGGGTATGTACCTCAATTAACAAAATTTGATAAGGACTTTCCTATTAGTGTTGAGCAAGTCATATTAAGTGGATGTCTTAGGAAAGAATTAAAGCTTTTCTATACATATACCCACAAAGACAAGAAATATTGTAAGGGTATCATGAAAGACTTGCATATTTATGAACTAAGAAAAAGAACTCTGAATACTTTATCAGGTGGACAGTTGCAAAAAGTATTGATCGGAAGAGCATTGGTAACTAAACCAAATTTACTGATACTTGATGAACCAACAGCCAGTATTGATGATTCAACAACAGATGAGATATTTGCTCTATTAAAAAACATAGCAAAAGATATAACCGTTCTCATCGTCAGCCATGATCAAAAAAGAGTACGTACTTATCCAGATAAAATCTATGAAGTTAAAGACACATGTATAAGAAGAATTAAATAGGAAATTACGATTTAATTTTCTAAGATGAATGGGGAATGATGATGTTTCAATATACTTTTATACAAAATGCATTTGTTGCTGCCATCTTAACCAGCATCATATGTGGTATAATCGGAACGATTATCGTTGAGAAAAAACTAGTGATGATGAGTGGTGGTATAGCACATGCATCTTTCGGGGGAATTGGTTTAGGATTTCTATTAGGTATAGAGCCTATAATGGGTGGTCTTCTGTTTGCTATCCTATCAGCGTTAGGTGTTGTTAAGATAAAAGATGTCATCGGTACAAAAGCTGATACACTTATTGCCATGTTTTGGTCCGTGGGAATGGCACTTGGTATTTTATTTATAGCTCTGACACCGGGATATCCACCGGATATGACTTCCTATTTATTTGGAGATATCTTAGCAGTCTCCACCAGTGATATCTATATAACAGCCTTTTTAACAGTTATTATTATCTTCGTTATTGCCTCTTTATTTGTATATTGGCAAGCCTATTTATTTGATGAGGAATATTTGAAGGTGAAGGGCTTTAATGTTAAGACATTTGAGTATATCCTGTATGTATTGATTTCCATTGCAATTATTATAGTGGTAAAGGTTGTTGGAATTGTGCTGATCATTGCATTATTAACCATACCTACTTCTATCGCAAAGATGTATAGTCGTAACTTAAGGAATTTAATGTTCTTATCTATATTAATTAGTATTATTATTTGTGTAGCAGGATTATACATATCCTACTATATTGAAATTCCATCTGGAGCAACGATTATTTTGACAGGAAGCCTATTATATATACTGCATTATTTTGTCAAGTAGAAAGTATCAACTATATCTTGACAATTAGTATGCCTTATTGTAAGATAATTTTAAATACGAATAGAAACGTTGAAGAGAAGTAGTAAATAAGACTTTTTATCACAGAGAAGAGACCCAAGGCTGTAAGGTTTCTATAAAGAGTTTATTGAACCCATCTCAGAGTTCTGTGTGATGAATACAGCGTTTAACCTTGCGTTAAAAGGTGCTTAAGA
The DNA here is from genome assembly GCF_002964605.1 of Vallitalea okinawensis. Classification (NCBI taxonomy): domain Bacteria; kingdom Bacillati; phylum Bacillota; class Clostridia; order Lachnospirales; family Vallitaleaceae; genus Vallitalea; species Vallitalea okinawensis. Next base: position 8,320 of record NZ_PQDH01000006.1, on the reverse strand, counting down.
GGATATGTATGGAAAAATACGTATCAATTAGGGTGGTAACGCCGGATACCTCGGTCCCTTTGTGGGGATGGAGGTTTTTTTGATACCTTTTTTAACCTAGTGAGATCATTTAAACCTAGTAATATTAATGAGAGGAGCTAAAAAAATTATGGGAAAAAACAAGAAGTTAGTAGAAGCAATCACTTCAATGGATGAAGATTTTGCAAAATGGTATACAGATGTCGTTAAGAAAGCAGAATTAGTTGATTATTCAAGTGTAAGAGGGTGTATGGTACTAAAGCCCTATGGTTATGCAATTTGGGAACTCCTTCAACAACAACTAGACCAACGTCTAAAAGCTACAGGACACCAAAATGTCTATATGCCTATGTTCATTCCAGAAGGGTTATTACAAAAGGAGAAAGACCACGTGGAAGGTTTTGCACCAGAGGTGGCATGGGTAACTCACGGTGGATCTGAGAAGTTAACAGAAAGATTATGTGTACGTCCAACATCTGAAACATTATTCTGTGAGCATTATGCCAACGAAATTGAATCATATAGAGATTTACCTAAGCTTTATAACCAATGGTGTTCTGTTGTACGATGGGAGAAGACAACACGTCCATTTCTTAGAACATTAGAATTCCTATGGCAAGAAGGACATACAGCTCATGCTACTGCAGAAGAAGCACAGGAAGAAACAATAAATATTCTTAACCTGTATGCTGAATTCTGTGAAAACATCCTAGCTATTCCAATGATTAAAGGTCAAAAGACAGACAAAGAGAAATTTGCAGGTGCAGAAAGAACTTATACCATTGAAAGTTTGATGCATGATGGTAAAGCATTACAATCTGGAACATCCCATAATTTTGGTGACGGATTTGCTAAAGCCTTCGGTATTCAATACACAGATAAAGATAATAAGTTAAGTCATGTACATCAAACATCATGGGGTGTTACAACACGCCTTATTGGCGCTATTATAATGGTACATGGTGATGATAGTGGATTAGTATTACCACCTGCTATAGCCCCAACACAATTAAGAATAATACCTATAGCTCAACATAAAGAAGGTGTTCTTGACAAAGCAAATGCCCTTAAAGAACGTTTAAGTAAAATTGCTCGTGTTGACATAGATGATAGTGATAAGAGTCCAGGATGGAAGTTCTCTGAATGTGAAATGAAAGGTATTCCTGTAAGATTAGAAATCGGTCCAAAAGACATTGAAAAGAATCAAGCTGTTCTTGTGAGAAGAGATAACCGTGAGAAGATATTTGTTTCTCTTGATGAATTAGAAACTAAAGTAGCTGAGCTTCTTGATCAATTACAACATGAACTTCTTGACAAAGCCCGTGTTCATAGAGATGAACACACCTATATGGCTACTAGCATGGAAGAATTCGAAAAGACGATCAACGAAACACCAGGATTCATCAAAGCGATGTGGTGCGGCGATCAAGCCTGTGAAGACATGATCAAAGAGAAAACAGGAGCTACTTCACGATGTATGCCATTTGTTCAAGAACGCCTCAGTGATAAATGTGTATGCTGCGGTAAAGAGGCAGAGAACATGGTTATTTGGGGTAAGGCTTATTAAAAGAATCATAAGTATTAAGAGGTGTGTATTTGTTAAATATAGTTGGAAATAAATCTATATTTGCAATTAAATAAAGTGAGAAACTAATTTATAGTGATCATTTTAAAGTGATATTAATTTAACTTACGAAATATCTTATGGAAATGGAACACTAAAACCCACAGATGAGAATAAAATACTTTTGATTACAAAGAACCACCGTGTAGAGAATTATATGCACGGTGGTTTAATAATACTTAAAAAAATAAAAAAAATACTTTACCTGTCGTAGTAATTATGGTATACTTTAGTTACTACGACAGATGAAGTACGACAAACGTAGTACGATAAGTGAAGTAATGTAACTAAAATGATTAGTTTATATAATGCAAATAATGATAGGAAGGAGTAATTAATTGATAAGCAGCGATGTCATACGAGGATATAATGATACGATTATTCTGTATTTATTATTAAACGAAGCTTCTTACGGATATGAGATATCAAAGAACATCAAAGAACTTTCAGACGAAAAGTATATCATCAAAGAAACAACACTATATTCAGCCTTTAATCGTCTGATGAAAAATGGCTATATTGAATCATTTTTTAAGGAAGAAACCCATGGGAAACGACGTAAGTATTATAGAATAACCCAAGCAGGCATAGACTATTATAGAGAAAAATGCACTGAATGGGAGTTGACGAAGGAAGTCATCAATCGATTTGTGAGGGAGGAATTGATCAATGGAAACAATCATTAATTATTTAGAAAATATGTTTGCAACTTTACCAAAAACAAAGCAAATGAACAGTTTGAAAGAAGATTTATTAGCTAATATGGAAGATAAATATAATGAGCTAAAAAGAAATGGTAAAACAGAAAATGAAGCCATTGGTATCGTTATTTCTGAATTCGGTAATATCGATGAGCTAGTTAAGGAGTTTGGTATTAAACTAGAAGAGAAAAAGGAGCAGCTTCCAATGCTCACTGATGATCAAGTTAATAAGTATCTTGAAGCAAATAAAAAGATGAGTAAAGTCATTGGAATAGGCGTATTTTTATGTATCATTGGAGCAGCGGTATTAATCTTAATGATCCAATTAAGTGAAGATGGATTATTAACAGGGTTAACTGGAGATGCTGGTGCTATAATAGGTCTAGTTCCATTATTAGTACTTGTTGCATTAGGTGTTGGATTAATGATTTATTCTGGTACGACTATGGAAAGATTTAAGTATATTGAGGATGACTTCGAATTACCAACTTATCTAAAAAAGTCTATTGAAAATAAGATGGAAGCTTTTCACCCAACGTATACTTTATCCACAATATTAGGTGTTGTGTTATGTATTTTATCACCAATTGCACTCTTTATGGCTGTAGCCTTTAATAATTATTCAATACTTTTAGGAGTAGTTATTTTATTATTAATCGTTTCAATAGCTGTTTACATCTTCATTTACTTTGGATCTATTTACACAGGCTACAAAAAATTATTGAAGATTGATGAATATGCAAGGGTAAACAAAGAGAATAACAAAGTGATTAATGCAGTTGCTGCAGTTATATGGCCTCTCGCAGTTGCTATCTTTTTAATAAGTGGTATGGTCTATCATCAATGGCATATCAATTGGATTGTATTCCCCATTACTGGTCTGTTATTTGCAATGTTCAGTGGTGCATATAATGCATTAAATGAAAAAGATTAAAACATATAATCCCCCTTTAAAATAAAGGGGGATTAACTTATACTTTAAACCTATACCCAGCATCCCAGATGGTCGCAATATATTGATATGAAGACATGCAATATGGTTAACTCCCCAAAAGGGGAGTTTTTTATTTACGTAAATATAGTTTTAGGAGAAAAGTATATCTGAATAAATTTTAGAAAAACTTTAGAAAATTTTAGAAAAACTTTAGAAATAGTTTATTTAGCTTTAGAAGTTCTTGGATAGAATGGACGTATCGATTTATACAATAAAAGTGAGATAATGTAAAGGAGAGTATCGGGTGAAGAATAATGAACTTTCAGAACTGAACCAAGATAAGAACTTTTTGGGTAGAATTTCAGACATTTTTATTAAGCGGTTTAGAGTAGTCTATTTGATTATTATTGGATTAGTTGTTATGGGGTACTTGATATATCAAGGAATGCCGAGGGAATCAATGCCAGAAATAAGTGCTAATAGGATTAACATTAGCGTTAGTTATCAAGGTGTTTCAGCAAAGGATATTGAGTCATTGGTGACAGATCCTTTAGAAAACGTGCTTGAAAATGTAGATGATCTGGATACTATATCATCTACATCTAGAACAGGTAATTCCACAATTATGTTAAGTTTTAATGAAGGCACAGATATGGATGATGCTATGACTGATGTTAGGGATAAGGTATCAGATGTATCGTTGCCAGAAGGAGCTATGCCTCCAAAGATTTTAGAACTTAAGAGCTCTGAGATGCCAATCATGCGTTTGACTGTAACAGGCGATGTAAGTATGACAGAGTTAAAGTATTATGGTGAAGTGATTCAAGAGCAAATTGAAAGTGTCACAGGTGTTAATAATGTAGAATTGAGTGGTGGCTATACAAGAGAAATTCAAATTCTTGTGAAGCAATCGGAGCTAGCTCGATATGATTTAACTATTAGCGCTATAACCAACAGTATTAATAGTAGTAATGTATCCCTTCCTTTAAGTAATATGGATCTTGAAGGTGAAAACTACAATCTTCGAATCGATGAATCAGTTTCGTCCCTTGATGACATAGCTAATATTGTTGTACGTGCAGATGAAAACAGTTACATATTACTAAAGGATGTTGCAGTAATTAGTGATGGTTTTAAGATACCATCGGAGTATTCATATTATTACATCAATAACGAAGATGAGGTTAAAGATTCAGAAGCGGCTATTTATTTACAAGTGTTTAGAGATGATAATTATGATATGGTCAAGCCAGCCCAGGATATTACTAATTTAGTGGTAAATGAACGTGATAAATTCTTGCCAGAAAATATTAACGTCATTATCACTCAAGATGAAAGTTTGAGTGTCTCTAATGAATTGAATACAGTACTTGATAGTGCTATTTCAGGGTTTTTAGTGGTTATTGTCGTCTTATTTTTATTTATTGGTTTAAATGAGGCGTTGATCGTAGCATCGGTAATTCCACTATCCTTATTCATAGCAGTCATTCTTCTGGACTTAAACAATATGACATTTAATACACTTACATTAACAGGTTTTATAATTGCGTTAGGTTTGCTTGTGGATAACGCTATTGTTATTCTTGAAAATATTGATAGATTACGAGATCTAGGTACTGATCGGTTAAGTGCCAGTAGTCATGGTACTAATCAAGTAGCTCCAGCAATATTGGCTGCATCAATGACGACTATTGTGGCTTTTCTGCCATTATTGCTTATGAATGGTACTGTTGGAGAAATGATTAGATCATTGCCGATGACGATTGTCATCAGTATAATTGCCTCTTTCCTGGTTTCTATTGTAATAACACCAGCCCTTAGTTCAAGATTCCTATCCAAATATAAAGGTGGTCATAAGGAGAATGTTTCCAAACAGTTCAAATGGATGGCTATATATGGTTCAAGTATTTTTGTGGCACTATTGACCTTAATAGCCTTCAGAGATTTTGGGCTATGGTCTATTCCTTTTGCCCTGTTGGTCAGTGGACTAATGTTAGTTAAGAAGCTTAAGTTTACATACAATAAGAAAGAAGAAAGTAAGTCATTAGCACAAAGATATAAAAGATTTTTAGCAAAAATAATGAATAATAATAAAAGGAAAATAAGTGTTATTATATTAAGTATTTTATTGTTTTTTGGGAGTTTATCTGTTCTTTTGACCAGTAGAGTATCCATTGAATTATTTCCAATGGAAGATCCAGATGTTATTACAATATCTGTGACCACGCCAGAAGGATCTCTGTTGGATGATACAAGAGAAGTTGTATATAAAATAGAAGAAAAGCTGTTTAAATATGATGATATTAAATCCTTTAACTCCAGTATGGGTGCTGGAGAAGGTGGAAGCATGAGGGACTCAGCCCTTAGTTCAAGTAATGAAGCGGAGATAGAAATAGATTTAAAAGAAGATCGCGGGATGAGTGGAATTGAGCTAATGTCATTGATACGTGAAGATGTATCAACTGTAGCAGGTGGAGATATTATCGTAGATGCTAATTTGAGTGCTGGTATGGCAAGTGAAGATATTAGTGTATCATTTAAAGGTGATGATCCTGATGAAATTGAACAAGTTGGATATGCCTTTTATGAACAGCTGTTAAGTACAGATGGTGTTGTCAATCCGAACTTTTCAAGTACTAGCGGTGCTAAAGAACTGATAATTAGCATTGATGAGATAAAAGCCGCAAGCTACGGATTTAATGCTGCGACACTTTCACAAGAAATAAGAAATCGGATTGATGGCATTAAAACGATTAATTATACAGAAAACGATAAAGAGGTTGATGTGACGGTTTATGTTGACAAAGATCAGATAACTTCAGTAAAAGATTTTGAAAAACTCTATTTCACTAGTCAAAAAGGAGAGATATTTTACTTTTATGACGTGGCTGCTATTGAGGTGGCTGATGCTATTAGGACAATAAGTCATCAAGATGGTCAAAATGTAGTTACTATATCTGCAGATGTTGACCCTGCCTATGACCTAAACAGTGTTGTAAATGATTTCAATGATAAAACAGAGCATATTACCTTGCCTAGTGGAGTTGAAGAAGTGACAGGTGGTGGATTTGGTGATATGACAGATACTATGAATAGTATGATGCTTGGCTTGGCAGCCGCAATTATGTTAGTTTATATAATCCTTTCTATTCAGTTTAATTCACTTCATCAGCCATTGACTATACTATTTAGCGTACCTTTGGCAATAACAGGTGTTATGTTTGGTTTGCTCATTACAGGGAACAATCTAGGATTTTATGCCATGATGGGAATTGTAGCATTAGTAGGTATTGCTGTAAATGATGCCATAGTTTTGATAGATTATATGAACTATCTAAGAGGTCAAGGGATAGAGAAAAACGAAGCGATTCTTGAAGGTGTAAAAACCAGATTTACTCCAGTATTTGCAACATCAATAACAACCATTGGTGGGGTTTTACCATTGGCAGTATTTAATGCAACATACGGGCAGCTAGGTATTGCATTGATTTTTGGACTAGTTGCATCTACTTTTTTAACCCTTTTAGTTATTCCAGTTGTCTATTCAGCTATGGATACGATGGTAACGTGGATTAAATCAAAATTAGGTATTTTTATAGAGCATGATGATAATGAAGATAGCGAGGACTTAATATGAAGAGAATAGTAGTGATATTGGTATTAGCCTTAATGATGGCAATAATAACAGCTTGTGTAGGCGAAGGACAGTTGAACAATGAAATTATAGAAGTTGATATGAAACAGGCAATGGAAACTATTCCTGTCGAAGCAATAAAGTTAACAAAGGAATCCATTAATGAAGAAGTGTATACATTTGGTTATTTAGAGCCAAACGATTCATATTTTGTAACACCTTTTAGTACAGGAATTGTGGAGGAAATTGCTGTCTCTATTGGCGATGTTGTTTCTGAAGGCGACTTACTATACCAACTTGAAGCCAATGATTTAGAATTATCTAATGACAGAGATATGTTGCAGCAAGAAAGTTCAGTGACAAATGCTAAGAATACTTTAGTAAACCAGGAGTTAAGTCTTAAACAAAGAAAAGGTGATCTTGAATCTAGAGAGTTAAGCCTAAATTCAGCAAAAGAAGATTATGAAAATACATTAAGTTTATTTGAAAGCAGGTTTGTATCAAAGGCTGAGCTGGATGCAACCTTAAGAAATTATGAACAAGCTCAAATAAATTATGAACAGGCCATTTTAAGTTATGAAACAACTGAATCTAATTATAATTTGGCTAAAGCTTCATACGATGATGCATTAAAGAACTATGAATTTGCGCAGAAAGATTTTGCAGAGCGACGCGATGATATTGCAATAGTTGCTCCAATCAGTGGTTTGGTTACAGACATAACAGTTCAGACAGGAGTCATGAATACCGGTAATTTGGGTGTTACAATCATTGATTCATCTAATATGATCTTAAAAGTAAAAATCATGGAAAAGTATAAACCGACTATCATGGAAGGTCAGAAAGTACGATTAGTTTTTGAGTATATGGATGAGGTTGTTAAAGGAGAGGTTACAGGTATTTCAATGACAGCAAACTCAGGATTTTATCCTGTGGAAATCACTATCGACAATCAAGATAAGACCTTATCTTCTGGGATGTATGTTGAAGGGTATATACAGATTAATACAAAAGAAAATGTGTATGTCGTGGATAAAACAACAGTCCTTACAGATATAAACAATAACAGTTATGTTTACATCATTGATCATGAAAAACAAAAAGCTAAAAAGGTAAATGTAGAACTTGGGATTAAAGATGATGATAGGGTTGAGATTAGTGGTGATCTTGAGGTCGGAGACGAGGTTATAGTGATTGGCCAAGACTATGTTGTTGATGGTCAACCAATCGTTATAGGGGAGTAAATAAAGTAGAGTAGTTAAAAAATAATAAGCAGAATGATAATGCGCTAGAAGGGAGTGTAACATTAATTGTGTAAAAATCCAATCTGGTTATGTATAGTTAGTTGGATTTTTCTTCCATATTTATAAATTACCCATATTTTTCTTAAATATGCGTATACTACACTT